>JBDHZU010000052.1:0-12593 GCA_039812085.1 Candidatus Nanopelagicales bacterium
GCGCTGACTTAACAGTCCTACCATCAGGTTTGTGCGAACGATTCTGGTGACAAGTGCCGGGACTCTGGTTGGTCAGAACATTCTCGACGCCGTCGAAGGTCGTCGAGAAGGGCTACGCATTTATTGGTCAGTCGGCGACTTTCGGGTCTATGGGCGTCATTGGTCCAGATGGAAGTGTCATCGCGGTCTCAACAACCTTGGCGACCCTGAGCGCGGGCAAGCTAACCGGTCTGAAGTGGTGCGATGAGGACAGTTGGAAGCAGTACGCACGCAAATTCGCGCAAGCATTCTCGGATGCGGGTTGGCGCGGAATCGTCAACGTTCAGGGGATGTGGAACGAAAGCGTGGGTTACTCGACATTCGAGTTCAACGGGCGATTCAACGGAAGTACAGCAGCGCGTAACCTACTGGGGTTTGACGATGTGGGCTTGACTCTTAACGCGTGGTTTGGGGAGGAAGTCATCCCGCCATACCAAGGTCCGGTGTACGACGAGATCGTGGTTCAACCTTCGTGGCAGGGCGTGAGTGCCACTCTTCAGAGCGATCAGGTTGCCCATGATCGAGTGGTTGGCGCTACTTCGCCCAACTGATGGCGTGCAGATTGACGTGTTGATCGACTGGTTCTGACCGGTAGAGATGCCGAATGCCTGCGATGTATTGCTCGGCCATTGGCGTTAGTCCATCGTCGGTCTGCATCCGACCCTTGGTGACCAAAATGCCCAAGTCCGCGCCGTGGAAGCGGTAGTCACCAGCGGCGTATACCCGCATGAAGAATGCGTCATGTTCATCGGTCAGCTCATGCCAATCCAGCGACGGTCGGACGAAGCGCAAATCGCCATCGGCGGTCAATCGATAAGTGCCTGTCTCGGGTGTTCCGATGAGGCGTTCCACGGCATCGCCGGGTTCCTTCATCACCAATTGTGACCATGAGTCGGCAGCAGCCAATTCCAACCAACGAGCATTGATCTCGGCGATATCGAGGTCGTACTCAACGCCCATGTACTCCAGCAAATGGAACAGGAACAACGGCATGTCCGCATACGCGCCGACGGTGGTATTTGTCATGGACGAGGCACCTGAGATTCGTGGATTAACCTCACCGAGGTAGACCTCGCCATCATCGACATCCACCAACACGTCGAACTCAAAGAATCCCTTGTAGCCCTCGTCCCGTAGGCGATCACCGAAGCGCTGCACCAACTCGACAGCCCTCGCTCGATGGCTTTCATCAAGGGCATCAGGAATGACATCGTTGCCGCACCAGCCGCCCGCGTACGGCGTCAATTCCGGGTAGCCCGTCAAGTCGGTCATGAATGGACCCACGACAGTTCCGTGGCGGGTCAACACGGCCTCCACGGCTGCGGCTTTGTTGTTGATCCGTTTCATGATCTTGACCTGCTGGCCGATGATGTCGTCGGCGTTAGCGTCCCAGTCGGCTTCGGTAGAGAGGAAGAAAGTGGTCTTGCCGGAATCGCCGTAGGGAGTTTGCACGACCAAGTCGGTTCCCAGTCCATTGGCGCGGGCGAGCTTGGATAGTTCTTCCCACGAGTCCACGCCGTCGGCAAGCAGGTTAGGCACGCTCGGTACGCCTGCTTCATCGCCGAGTTGAGTGGTGACGATTTTGGAGTCCAGTCGTCGTCGTAGTTCGTCTGGCGGCAGGATCAGTTCGTAGCCCAGTTCTTCGCAGATGCGTTCGGTTTCTTCATCGAAGAAGACCATCGCGACTTTTGGCTTACCTCCACGGCGAGTGATGTAGGCCTGAACTTCCTTGTCGCGCAAGAGGTAGTTGTTGATTTCTTCGCTGCTGGTGAACTCGACGTATGGCTTATCTTCTGGACTGAACACTCGGGGATGAGTGCCATCGAATGAGTCGTAGTAGACGATGTAACGAAAGTTGCGCACCCATCGATCGATTCCCAACAAGTTGAATGCGGTTGGTCCGAAGAAGTAGATCGGCGTGGTGTTTGTTCGGAAGAACGCGCGGATCTCCGATAGGCCGTTGAGTCGGTCTTGCCGATGAGTTCCGATAACTGCAGGCAATTCACTCAAAGCCGTCTCCGATCACGCAGGTGCTGGATCAGGTTAGTTCGGTCGCGGGTGGGCTCTCATCTGCAACGCAACCGTTCAGCGCAGACCTGAACCCGGACCTTCATGGTCGCCACGTCCGCTGGACAACCCAGCCAACGATGCTCCTATTGAATCCAGAGCATTCAGGGTGTCGTGCAGAAGCTCTGGATCTTGCGCGCTGGGCCAGGTGGAGAACTTCACGGCAACTGTTTTCGTCCCGGGATTGACGTAGATCATTTGTCCATTGATGCCGAGGCACAGTAGGACATCGCCGTGAGTACGCGGCAACATCCAGAATTGGTTGCGGTACCAGCCTCCGGGAAGAAACGGCCCTGACTCCGATCCAGCGAAGGCATCGCGAATATCGGGGTCAACTTTCCATGCCTGGCGTAACCATTCGGTGGGAATCACCTCGTTGTCTTCACCTCGCCGCCCCTTGTGCAGCATCAGGGTGCCAAAGCGGAGCATGTCTCGGGCAGTCGCGCACATGCCGCCGTCGTGAATGGCTGTTCCCACCGAGTCGCAGGTGATTTCGGCATCGTGTTCTGCGCCGATGGGTGCCCAGACATATTCGGAGATGAGGTCTGCCATGCGACGGCCCGATGCGCGTTCACACGCCCAACCCAGAGCCAACGTCTCACATGATCGGTAGGTGAAGACGCCGCCGTGTTCAGCGTTCTGCGTCAAGGTGGTCAAGTAGGAGTAGATCGAGCGGGGCACGTCGTGGTCGTGTGAGGGGGGTCGCCAGCCGAAGGCCTGTTCCATGACGCGGACTTCTGCATCCGGGTTGGTGTAGTCCTCGTTGAACGCGACCCCCGAACGCATGTCCAGCACGTTGCGCACAGTGGCACCGTCGTAGCCCGATCCGCGCAGTTCGGGAATGTATGAAGTGAGCTGGTCATCGGGGTTCAGGATGGACTTACCGATCAGCACTCCAGCTACGCAACCGACCACAGATTTCGTCACTGACATCAACAAATGTTGGGTGTGTTCACTGGTGTAACCGAAGTAGCGCTCGTAGACGATTTCGTCGTTGTGAGCCACCACGATGGCATCGGTGAACGAGTCTTCCCACAACTGTGCCAGCGAGGTCGTCGCTCCAGAGGTTCGATGGACCGTAAGTGGATCGAGATCGACCTCGGTGCCGAAGCGAATCAATGCCGCGCTAGCGGAAGTACCGGAACGTGCCCGTCGGATGGGTTGGGTTGGGACGAGTTCACGCATATGGGAAAACGCCCATCGGTTCCACGGTGAACTCTGCCAATTCGACAACGTCACCAGGTTGTCGTTGGACGCCGGGGAACCCTCCATGAGCACCCCCGGATAGTAGGCCGTGAGGCATTGCGCGGGCGACTGCAACCACGCCAGATGGACTCGTAGAGGTATCGCAATAACCAATACGAGCGAGTGAATCGCGTCGTCCACTCGGTGTGATTACTGCTCTCTACCTCGCGTGGGGTATCACCACATGCCTAGCCTCGATTTATGTCACAGTCGCAATCGCACCAGGTGAAGGAAGTTGACCCAGAGGGTGTTGCTTCCAAGGGACTAAAGGCCAACACGATTGGTTTGTGGGGTGCGACCGTCATTGGTCTTGCCTCGACGGCGCCGGTGTATTCGCTGGCGGCCACGATCGGTTTTGTCGTTGCGTATGCCGGAACGCAAGCACCGGGGTTCATGATCCTGGCGTTCATTCCAATGCTGTTAACCGCTTACGCGTATCGCGAGATGAACGCAGTGATCCCCGATGCCGGTACGACCTTCACGTGGGGAACTAAGGGTCTCGGTCCGCATATCGGTTGGATGGGCGGCTGGGCGGTGGCCGTTTCCGGAATCGTGTTCTTGGCCAACGCGGCGCAGGTGTGTGGGGCGTACTTCTTCGACATCATCGGACGTCACGATTTGGCGTCGAACAAGACATGGGTCGTGGTGGTTGGCATTGCGATTGTCAGTTTGATGGCGTGGATCGCCTACCGCGGCCTGGAGATCGGCGAGTGGGTGCAAACCGTCCTGGTGATCCTGCAATACATCGCGTTAGCGATGCTGGCAGTTGCGTGCCTGTGGGCGGTCTATCACGGCAACGGTCAGGACGGATCAATCAAACCAGCCTGGGATTGGCTCAATCCGTTCGCTGCCGGAATCAGCTTCGTGGACTTCTCCAAGGCAGTGCTGCTGTGTCTGTTCATCTACTGGGGTTGGGACGCTGTCCTCGCCGTGAATGAAGAAACCAAAGATCCAGAAAAGACCCCTGGTCGGGCAGCGTTGATCGCAACCGTCCTGTTGTTGTTGGCGTACGTCGGCACAACGATGGCGACAGTGTCATATGCGGGCACGGGAGATACCGGAACCGGACTGAATAACCCAGACGTGCAAGAGAACGTCTTCATGGCAGTCGCCGAACCATTGTTGGGAACGTGGGGAACCACATTCATTCTGGTGGTCACCTTGATTTCCGCCGCCGCCGCCGCAATGACGACGATTCTGCCGACTGCTCGTGGCACGTTGGCGATGGCTGTTTACAAGGCATTGCCGGACAAATTCGCTGCCGTGCACCCCAAGTACAAGACGCCCGGTTTCTCCACCATGGTGGCCACCATCATCGGGTTGCTCTACTACGTGATCATGACGTTCGTGTCAGAAAACCTCTTGGAAGACACCATTACCTCGATCGCTTTGGCGATTGCGTTCTACTACGCGATCACTTCGTTCGCGTGTATCGCCTACTTCCGCAAAGACCTATTTACTGACACCCGTTCGTTCTTCTTCAAGTTCCTATTTCCGTTGCTATCGGGAATCTCGCTGTTTGCTGCATTCGTCATCTCTGCCGTCCAGATGTGGAATGTGGACTATGGCGAGACAGTGCTATTCGGAATCGGTGGCGTGTTCGTTATCGGTGTGGGCGCGCTCCTCATCGGTGTCGTGCTCATGTTCATCTGGCAGGCAATGGCTCCACCGTTCTTCCGAGGAGAAACGCTCACAACCGATACCCCAGTATTGGTCGAAGACTGACCTCAAATGAGAAGGACCGGTGCCACTTGGGTCACCGGTCCTTCTCATTTGTTTGTGGCATCAGCTATGGCAATGCCCGCCTGCGGAATCTGCCGGAGTGGGCGGCACGTCCAAGGTGGGGTTGCGGTCGAAGAAGCCCATGGGCTTGAGCCAGAACGCGGTCTTATCCACCGCCATGATCGGCCACTCCTCCGGCCGAGTGATGTGATGGATTCCAAACGTGTACCAAAGCACCAGATCGGTGTTGTCGATTGATCGGTTCGCTGCCGTCCATGCGGGCAGTCCCTGATCATCGGTGGACTGATTCACCAACTGTCCGGCTGGCCAGCGTTCGTCCCGTTCGTTGGGAGTGACCCACAAGGTGTGCTCGATAAGTCCGGCGCGTTGAAGTAGCGGAGCCTGCTTATCCATGATCATCGGGAAGGCGCCTTCGGGGATGAGCTTGTACGAGGTGTTCGTTCCCATGTGATTGGTCTTGTTTTCGTTGACGATCTTCCACGCTTTTTGTGCTGACCAGTCCGGATCTTGTTTGCCGTCGTCTTCAGTGGCTAACTTTGTCGCGCGGGTCCGCAACTCGGTTCCGTACGGATTCTCAGGTCCGATTGGTGGGGCATAGGCCTCGACGGCATAGACGGTGTTTCCGTCGTGTCCATCGATATCCAGATCGAGTCGAGCCGTCAGGAAGTGTTGGTGGTACGGCGCGTAGGTATCGATATCGACCAGCGTTCCAGATGGCGGCTGTTCGCCGTTGCCAGCGAATCGGGTCGTCACCATGATTCCGGTTGCGCGAACCTCGCACTCGATATTGCCGTCTTGGTAGAAGCGCCAGTAGACGAGGTATTCGTAGTTCGCAACAGTGGCATGGAAGGACACAACGAATCGTCGGGCACGTCGCACATGGGCACCACTGGTCGGGTCCACGTGCTTCCACAGAATCGCGTCGTCTTCTTCGTGAATGCACACCGCGTTCTCGATGGTGACCGGATCGCCGTTCCAGTCGTGGATCACTCCGTCCAAGTAACGAATCTCGCCCAGGCAGTCACAACCCAGCTTCAACGAGGTCGTCATGAAGCCCAGGCCCCACTCGCCGATATCGAAAGCTGTTCGACGGATGTGGTCAACGCTGGCGTCACGGTAGGGGACGACGAACTCGGCAAAGGAGAACTTGTGCGCAATGGGACGTTCCGGCTGGCCAGGCTGGGTGAATGTGATGTCGTTGAGCGTCATGCCTTCACGTGCGTTGAAGCCCACCCGCAATGACCATCCCTGCCACTTCAGCAGGTTGCCATCCACCGTGAATGACGGACCATCCGGTTGCGTGATGTCCAGTGCCTTGATGTCGGTACGAAGTTCCAAGCCAGGGACGTACTCCGGTTGGTATTCACCCATCGCGCCCTCGGGCCGGGCAGAGGTGTAGTTGTCCTGAACTTCGAGCAACGTCATGTCTGCAAGGTCGATGACGAATGACAGTCCAGATACCGGATTTCCGTAGATATTCGAATCGGGATGGTCTTTGGTCCAGACGTCTGTCCACCCGATGCGCTTACCGCGGTATTGCTCGGGGATCAGATTGCCGGGGTAGGCCCACACCTCGATCGCCACCAGACTGCGATCCGTGATGCCACGCTTCTCTAGCGCTTCGACAACCTGCGGATCATCGATGAGGGCATCGTGAACTTCGAGTAGCTCTTCCTCCGTCATGTTGGCCTGCTCGCCCTCGCGATAGACCCATTCCGTCACTGTCTGATCAGTGATGTCCACCTTGCCGGTGTAGGTCGTGCAATCGGAGCGGTCCAGCACGATGACTTCGGCTTCTCGGTGGATCTGGTCGCGGTCGAGTTCGCCGGCCTTCCACTTGTTGTAGGCCGACTTATCTGGCTCGATGAAGATGATGGACGTGAATTTGGCCCGGTCGTCGAGGCCCTTTTCGCGGCGAACCGTTTCGGCTACCACGGTGTATTCCGCAGGTGTCATCGGATCGAGGGGATGAAGTGTCTCTGAACTTGGCAATGCAACCTCACTGATAATTGGTGGATCGCAGCCATCTTCACCCCTATTGCCGCCGATCGTGGTCAGAACGCGCGACATATCGCCCACACGCTGCATGCTGGACGGAGAAAATTGGACCGTCGTGCGCGCTTCGACGCAGGAGCCGTACACCTGCCGCAGGAGAACCCATGCGCGAAATTAAGAACCTTATAGGCGCGGAGTCCGTGAGCCCGTCTGGCGACCCACAAGATTTGGTCGACCCGTCGACGGGCGAGGTCTTCGCACAGGCCCGAGTCTCCACTCCGGAAGATGTCGATGCGGCTTGTCGTGCTGCCAAGGATGCGTTTGCTACCTGGAAGAACACCACGCCATCAGTTCGTCAGAAAGCTTTGCTCGACATTGCCACCTTGGTTGAGGAGAACGCTGAGGCATTGGTAGCGGCTGAAGCCGAGAACACAGGTAAGCCGATCGAGGTCACCAAGACCGAAGAGATCGCTCCGATGGTGGACCAGCTCCGCTTCTTCGCCGGTGCAGCCCGAGTGTTGGAAGGAAAGTCCGCCGGTGAATACATGGAGGGCTACACCTCGATGATTCGACGCGAACCCGTCGGTGTCATTGGACAGGTCGCCCCGTGGAACTACCCGCTGATGATGGGTGTTTGGAAGATTGCGCCGGCTATTGCTGCTGGCAACACCGTGGTGCTCAAGCCGTCAGACACGACGCCGGTGACCAGCGTCATGTTGGCCGAACTCATCCAAGACGCGGGGATTCTGCCGCCTGGTGTTTTCAATGTGATCGTGGGCGACCGGGACACGGGTGCCAACCTGATCGGACATGACATTCCGTCCATGGTGTCCATCACCGGTTCGGTCGGGGCAGGTAAGGCAGTTGCGACAGAGGCGGCAAAGACCGTCAAGCGAGTCCACCTGGAATTGGGCGGTAAAGCACCGGTGGTGGTATTCGATGATGCGGATGTGGCCAAGGCGGCTGAGTGGTTGGCTGTCTCGGCTTACTTCAATGCCGGACAAGACTGCACGGCAGCGACGAGATTTATTGTGCAAAGCGGGGTACATGACGAGTTCGTTGCCGCTTTGACCGAACAAGTCCAAGCGTTGAAGACCACGTATGACAACGGTCCGACCGATCCCGATGCGTTGGTGCCACCGACGAACAACGTGAATCAATTCAACACAGTGATGGGATTCCTGGAACGCAAACCCGATCACGCGGAAGTCCTATGCGGTGGCAACCAAATCGGTGACCGTGGTTTCTACATCGAGCCGACCATCCTGGGGAACATGCAGCAAGACGACGAAGCAGTTCAGAACGAGATCTTCGGCCCAGTCACCACAGTGCAGAAGTTCGATACCGAGGAGCAAGCGCTCGAATACTCCAACGGCGTCAACCTGGCGTTGGCGTCCAGCGTGTGGACTCGTGATCACGGAACCGCCATGCGTATGGCCAAGGAACTCGACTTTGGTTGCGTCTGGATCAATACCCACATCCTGCTGCAAGCAGAAATGCCCCACGGTGGGTACAAGGAGTCCGGCTATGGCAAGGACCTGTCGATGTATGGCCTTGAGGACTACACGCGCATTAAGCACGTGATGACCAATCTCAGCTAGGCGGTTCGTGCTCTATTGCAAGAACTCCACAAAGGAGTGCCTGTTTTCCCGCAGAAGTGCCGCATACTGAAGATTCGTCTGAGTCGGGAGTCTTCATGGCGCGCACACATCGTTGGGTGGCTGATGCGCGCCGCCGTGTTCGGATAAGTCGTGCCGCCTTGGCGTCCGCATCGGCCGGGGTGTTGATCGCGACCGGATTGGTGGCATTTGCCACGCCTGGTGCAAGTGCCGTTGGTGGGTTGTCCAGTGCGCGCATCGTCTCGATGCTTAATGCACAACGCGAGGCTGCTGGTTTGCCGCCCGTGCAACTGCGCAAAGACTGGTCATCGGCGTGTGCGGCCCATAACCAATGGATGCAGCTCAACGGCACGATGTCCCACACGGAAGATCCTGGAACGCCTGGCTATTCGGCAGCCGGACAATGGGCGGCTGGCAACTCGGTACTCGCGGCGACAAGTTGGAGAGATGGCAATCCCTTCCAGTTCGCTCCATTGCATTTGTCTCAACTCCTGAGCCCGTGGTTAACCGAGGTCGGTGCATCGGAAAACGATGGCCATACCTGCGTGACAACGTGGCCGGGTTATCACGCATCACTAACCAGCAAGGCAGCTTTCTACTGGTACCCGCCGAGTTCTGATCAAGTAGCACCTAATGAAGTAGCGCGGGAAACTCCGACAGTTCCGCAGACCTGGGTGGGGATTCCGGCTGGCCAACAGACTGGGCCACATCTGTTCGTCTATTACTCCGGTGCGTTGCTCAATGGCACCAAAATCTCCGGTTCAGTCACTGGACCTAACGGTAAGGTCAAGACCGCCGTGATCACTGATCAGACCGGTGCCAAGAATGGCTATCCCGGACTCTTGGCGGCGACGGCAATCTTGCTTCCACGGTCGCCGTTAGAGCCTCACACGAATTACACCGCGACCATTCGAGTGGGCGGCCATACCTCAGTTTTCCGGTTCAAGACCGGTGACTGGGTATCGCAAGACCGCCATCAATCGATTGCATTCACCCGCAGTTCGCTGAAGAAGGGCACAACCGTTGCTTTGCCCAAGAAGACGAAGCAGGGCATCGCGGTGGTGTGGAGCAGCAGAACTCCGTCAGTGTGTGTGGTGAAAGCACGCAAGGTCGTCAAGGTACGCAAAGTGGGAACCTGCCGGTTGGACGCCACTGCCCGAGCAACTCCAGCATTAGCTGGTCTGACCGTGAAGTACCGACTCCCTGTCAAACGTAAGTAACTGTTATCCGGTAGGTACGACGTTTGCGGATCAGCGGCGCGTCCAGCTCGCAACGATGCTGGCCCCTGCTGCTAAGCGAACCGTGTAGCCGTCTAAGCGAACCGACGACTTCTTCGGCCACGCCGCTTCAATGCGTTCAGGTGCAATCGCCAATTCGAAAGACTGCTCGACATCACTGAGGTTCGTCGCCCCGACAAAACCAGGATTTCCACGTCGCATCACAATCGCGATGATCGGTTGGTCGTCGTTATCGCTGATGACTTCCACTTTGACTCGACCAGCAGTTCGGGCACCAGGGATTGCTGGTGTGCTGGACAAGGTGGGGTTATCGGCCCGCAGCTTGATCATTGTTCGATACCAACGGACGAGTCGTTGATGATCCCCGGTCTTGCTGGTTGACCAATCCAGCACGCTGGCATCACGGGTCGCCCGGTCCTGCGGGTCGGGGACTTCCCCCGCCCACTCGTAGTTCGCGAACTCGTCTCGACGTCCTTGGGTGACAGCGGCGCCCAGTTCTGGCTCGGAATACGACGTAAAGAACTGCCAGGGCGTATCGGCAGCAAACTCCTCACCCATGAACAGCATCGGGGTGTAGGGCAAGCAGAAGAGCAGGGTGGCTGCACCGGCACAGCGGTTGATATCGACCAGCGCAGATAGTCGATCACCTTGTGCTCGGTTGCCGATCTGATCGTGGGTCTGGGTCGCCACAACAAATCGCCATGGATCGACCTTGGAAAAGTCCACGGGTCGACCATGCGATCGGCCGCGGAAGGTCGAGTAGTCGCCGTCATGTCGGAACGCCATTTCGAGCGTGTGAGTAACGGCTGCAGGGGAGTCGAAGTCCACGTAGTACCCGCTGGATTCGCCAGTGAATAACCAGTGCAGAGCGTGATGAACGTCGTCGTCCCATTGCGCGGTCATACCCACTCCGCCAGCCGCGAAGGAGATCACGGTTCGAGGATCGTTGCGGTCGCTTTCGGCGATCACTTCAATCGTGCGACCCAGAGCTGAGCCGAGTCCTTGTGCGCTGGCTGCGAGCTCTTCGAGATAGGTCAATGCACGGTTGTCGACGAGTTCGTGGACGGCATCCAATCGCAGACCATCCAGATGAAAGTCCCGCAGCCACCCCAGCGCACTTTCGATCAAGATCTGTCGAACATCGTCCGAACCTGGGGCGTCCAGATTGACGGCTTCACCCCATGGGGTTTGGTGAGCGTCTGTGAGGAAGGGGCCAAAGTTCGACCAGTAGTTTCCACTCGGACCCAGATGGTTGTGGACGACGTCGAGCAGGACCGCTAGCCCTCGCGCATGGCATTCGTCAACGAATCGACAGAGAGCGTCTGGTCCGCCATAAGGGTCGTGGACCGCGTTGATCGCGACGCCGTCGTACCCCCAACCGTGAATTCCGTCGAATGCTGCCAGCGGCATGAGTTCGACGTGCGTAATGCCAAGCTCGACCAAGTGGCCCAACCGTTCGATAGCGGAGTCGAGCGTGCCTTCTTGAGTGAAGGTGCCGACGTGTAGTTCATAGACAACGGCCGAGTCGCGTAGGGAGCGACCACGCCAATGTTTGTCCGACCACGACACGGTCGATGGATCCCAACAACGACTTGGACCATGTACGCCTGCCGGCATCCAGCGGCAGCGCGGATCAGGCAACCGAGTGCCATCCAGATCGAGCAGATAATCCTCACCGTGCAGTAGGTGTACCCAACTGTCGAACCAGCCCGGTTCGCCAGTGGGTTGCAGGGCGGTGATGCGTTCGTGTTTTCCGTCAGGATTGATCACCACGCTGACGTTGTGTGCATTCGGTGCCCACACCTTCACGACGGTTTCACCCGCTCCAACAAGGCAACCGGCCAGTTGCCCAACACTTCGGACACCGTGAGCCGAGCGTCGTTACCGGCATCGAGCTCCTGTCCAGTCAGCACATTGCGCCACTGCCCATCCAGGCTGAGCTGCGTGTCATCAAGCTGTTCGGGTTCCAGCGATCCAGCGAATCGACTCGCTACACAGGCAATGGAATCCGATCGAATGAAGCCGACGATGTACTCCTCTGCAGAACCGCGCACAACGAGCGGTTGGTAGGTGCTGGTCCGACCTAGCTGCTCGCGATGACGTTGCCTCAGTAGCAAACCCTCGCGTGTCAGCCGCAACTTTGCGGCAGCAAGGTCACGGTAGGGATCTAGTTGTGTCTGCTCAGAACGAACCGAAGTCTCTTGTAGCTCTGCGTCATCGAGCGGAACTCGGTTGTCCGGGTCCACGAGTCGTAAGCTCACCGTTTCGCATCCGCGATAAATATCTGGCACACCCGGCATGAGCAACTGAACGGCGCGTTGTCCTAGACAGTTCGTGACGAAGCTGGGATCCAAGCTGTCGACATACTCCTCGATCTCTTGCATGAGGTCAGGGTTGAAGTACAGGTTGTCCACGAACGCGGCAATGGCCAGTTCGTACTCGGTGTCTGCGCGCAACCAACTGGTGTGAATCTTGGCTTCTCGCGTCGCCTTGATCAGATAGCGAGTCATTCGTTCGGGACTGATCGGCCACGCTCCCACGATGGTTTGGAACGCGAGCCATTCCGTTGTCCGATCACGGGTGCCATCGGGCGCGATCAAAGGACTGACCTGTGCTGTCCACGAACGTACGGCGTCAATCCATGATT
>JBDHZU010000053.1:0-12120 GCA_039812085.1 Candidatus Nanopelagicales bacterium
GTACCACCGGCAGCACGGAAAGCGACTGAGGTTGTGCCGACAGTCCCTGCCTCGATGATGACCAGACCCCAGCCCTCTTTCATCGATGGCATGAGGTGTGCGGCAGCATCAGCAAGCAGGTTGGCTTTTTCCTGTTCGGAAACCAAACCAGCGAGGCGAACCCGATCCGCTACGCCATATTCCTGTGCAGTGCGGCGAAGATTTTCTTCCCAATAGCCGCCACCGGCAATAGTCAGAGAAAGCCCAGGGATCTCGTCTTTCAGTGTGGCGATCGCCCGAATCGCGATTTCAATCCTCTTATGGGGGACAAGTCGACCGATGCACACAAAACGGATTTCGTGATCGTCTAGCAAGCGTTTCTCGGCGACGAGCGGGTCTACCCCTGAGTAAACGACATCGATTCGTTGGGGGTTAACACCGATCGATTCGAGTTCCTTTTTGGTCGCTCCGCTAACGGCCAGGTAGCGGCATCCTCGGTAGATCATTGGGGCGACAGTTGATTCCAACCACCATCCCAATTTGGCTGGTGCGGCTTTGAATACCTCGGCCCACTGTTCACGGTGGACGTGATGAACCAGGCAGACCGTTGGAGTGCGCGTAGCAAGTGGGGTCCAGAAGGGCACGCCGTTGGCAATATCCAGGATGACGTCGTATTCGTGGCTGCGACGCAGAACATGCGCAAAGCTGGCCGGATAGACCGAATATCGTCCTCCCGCTCGCACGAACAGACGGCTATCTCGAGCCTGTTGTGGCAATCCACCGGGGTAGCGTGCTGTCACGACAGTGACATGGTGCCCTCGTTCAGCAAGCAGACCGGTTACTCGTTCAAGGAATACTTCTGCACCACCCGCTTCGGGATGATTGATGTCCCGCCAACTGGTCACAAGGATGCGCAGCGGCCGTTTGGAGGCCAGGGGGTCAGTGAGTACTGATGGACTGCTCACTTCCTGATCGTAACCGTATTTGTTGGATAGATTCTGTCCTTGGTAACGGTTCAAGTTTTGCCAGTACGCGGGGTACTGTCTGGCGGTGGACATTCGGTTGCGGAACATCACCCGCGAACGGGTGTGGACGTGGCTGGGTGCCGTATTCCTTGTCGGGTGCGCCTGGGCCCCAACCTCTGGCTTCAATACAGTCGATACCAAGCTTGATTTGAGTATCGATCCCGCTGCTTTTCTTGCGCGGACGCTCCAGGCGTGGGATCCATCTGCATCGTTCGGCCAGATGCAGAACCAGGCATATGGCTATCTATTGCCGATGGGGCCGTTCTTCTGGCTCGGCCACGAGGCGCACCTACCTGGATGGATTGTTCAGCGGTTGTGGTGGTCGCTGCTACTCGTCGTGGCCTACAGCGGCATGGTGCTCTTGGCCCGACAGTTACGGATCGGAACGCCAAGGGCCGTGATCGTTGGCGCTGTCCTTTATGCACTGTCTCCGCGAATCGTGGGCAGCATGGCCTCGATTTCAGTTGAAAGTTGGCCCACAGCGCTGGTGCCCTGGATGGTGTTGCCGCTGCTCACTGCCGTAAGCACTGGGCGATTGCGTCGAGGTGCGGCCAGGTCTGCCGTCGTTGTTGGGCTGATGGGTGGTGTGAACGCGGCGGCAGTATTGGCGACTTTGCCGATTGGGCTGTTGTTTGTTCTCACAGCGGCTAGAGGAACTATCCGGCGACGCCTATTGGCGTGGTGGGTTCCTTTGGTTGGGGCTGCGTGTCTGTGGTGGATCATTCCGCTGTTGGTACTTGCTCGATACTCCTATCCGTTCCTTGACTTCATTGAGTCGGCAAGTGTCACGAACTTTCCTACCTCACTGTTTAACCTCACGCGTGGGACGGATTCCTGGCTCGCTTTTATGAGTAGCGTGACTGGGCGTCAACCTGCCGGTGGATGGTTGAGCTTGGCTCCGGTTGGGATCGTGGCAACAGCAACCGCAGCCGTGTTTGGGTTGTGGGGTCTCACCCGATTGTCTCCGCAATTACGGCGTTGGTTCGTTGCCACAACGGTCTTAGGTATCGCGCTCATGGCCGTGGGTTATGCCGGGGCAGCAGGGTCGCCAATATCTGGGATCGTGCAAGGCTTCTTTGATGGAGTCGGCGCGCCGTTGCGCAATGTCCACAAGTTTGATGTCTTGATTCGTTTCCCCTTGGCGTTCGGCGTGATGGCGGGGATCCCGTATGTGGTCAAATATGCCCGCGAATTGCCATCGCCAAAGTTTTCGGAGCAGGTGGGTGCGGAGTTCGCGCGTGTCTTACGGGCGACCCCTGCCGTCTTGTTAGGACTGCTTTTGTTGGCTTCAACTACGCCAGCATGGAGCGCGCAGATTGCGAACAGCGGTTATCGAAAGATTCCCGCCGCATGGGCACAAGCAGCGAATGCGGTGGAACAACATTCGGACCAAGGGCGCGCACTGTTGGTTCCCGGAACGTCTTTTGCGGATTATCAGTGGGGCAACACTCAGGATGAACCGATGCAGGCGTTGGGTCGCAGTCCATGGGCTGTGCGGGATGCGATTCCACTTGGTGCGCCGGGGGCTACTCGCTGGATGGATGGAGTCGATCAACTATTGGCGACGGGAACCCGACAACCCGACCTTGCCGCTCAACTGAGTCGAGCGGGAATCACGACAGTTGTTTTGCGAAACGATCTCAACCCGTTGACGACACCAATTCCCACCGCCACAGTTCGAGCCACTTTGCTCTCTTCTCCAGGACTCGATCAGGTTGGTGAATTTGGTAAACCCATCGCAATCAACAGCACCCTGTCGGATGGGGCAGTTGGCGGCTATACGAAGGTTCCTCCCATCGAAGTCTTTTCAGTCGTGACAGATAAGGAAGCGGATGCTCGACTGTCAGTCGTTCCTGTTTCCGATGTAGCAGCACTGCAAGGCGCGGCAGAGGCACTGTCCACGGTACGGCTGGATCAGGCGGCCACGGTGAGCCCGAAAGATGCCGAATTGGTGGGCACCGATGTGACCATCGGTACGGATACCAATCGGCGACGAGCACTGAATACTGGTGCCCAGGTCGGTCGAAACTACGGCCCCACAGTGACTGCTGACACCGATGTTTCACAAGGCAAAGCACAGGCAGACTTCACCGAAGATGCCACGATGGGTCAAACAGTCGTCACGTATTCCGGGCTTGACTCTTTGTCTGCCAGTTCGTCCACATCTGATCCGTTCGCCATCGCGGTACAAGGGCCAGCTACGCGTGCCTTCGGGGTGTTTGACGGCAATATGGATTCTGGCTGGGTTGCCGATCTAGATGACAAGACCCCCCACATTACGGCGAAATTCCCTGACCCGGTCGGTACTCACGTTCACATCGTCGTGCCCAATCGCAGTCCTATCACCCAGCCCACGAAATTACGCGTGACGAGCGATTCGGGAGATCAGGTCATCGACATCCCGGTCGGGCAACGAGAAGTGGACGTCGATTTGGGTGGCAAAACCCGCAAACTCGAGATCACGATTACAGACCGGCTTGATAGAGATCGCGTCACAGGTTTGGACGAGGTCAGGATCGAAGGTGCAAATCCTACAGAACAGTTGACTGTTCCAGGGGAAGCCAATAATTGGGTGTTTGCGCGTCAAGGATCAGTGGCGGATGCCTGCGTGCTCAGTGATGTGTTTATTTGCGGTAAGCGGCCTGCTAGGGGAGATGCTGAACCGGTCAATATGGCAAGGGTCTTTCAGAGTTCGACTGATGAACAGGTTCCGTTCGCGCTGAGCGTGCGTCCTCGATCGGGAGCGGGACTGAATGCATTGCTTGATCATGTGGCTGGGATTGACGAAATCGAAGCATCGAGCAGCTATTCCACATCATCTGCGGCTCGACCCGGAGCTGCGCTTGATGGCCTTTCGCAAACGGCATGGACACCAGAAGACAGTGATGTGAATCCGTGGCTTCGCATCACTCTTCCGACATCGACAACGTTTAACCAACTCCGGATCACCAGCCCAAAGCAGGCCTCAACGGTGGTTCGGTCGGTATCAGTTACGACAGATGGAAAGAGCGAATCGTCAGAATTAGACAAGGACGGTCTGGCTCACTTCAGTTCCATGACGGGTCGCAAGGTGACGATCTCGTTTACCAGCACGCCAAAGAAGAAGGCCAAAGATATTGCTGGTCTGTCGTTTAACGAGGTGACGTTACTCAATAACGGCAGTGCTGTGACTCACCCTCAGGCTTCGGTCAGTCAAGACTGTTCGGCAGGTCCAACGCTCACGCTTGACGGACAGAAACGAGCTTTTGCCGTGAGCGGGACTGTGCAGGATCTGCTACAGACAAATCCGATCACGGCCAAGGCGTGTGACACCCAACCTTTATCGGTGAATAAGGGCAGTAATGACCTCGTCGTCGCTGCGAGTACCGCTTTCACGGCACAAGAAGTTCGGCTTGGCTCGGCAGTAGTTGGTTCAGCGATAAACGCCGATACGGGGCAAGACGCACGAAGTGCAGCAGTAGATCAATGGAATGCCGACCAGCGCAAGGTCACAGTTGGGTCAGGCTCGGCCTCGTTACTTATCGTCAATGAGGGAATGAATGCTGGTTGGCAGGCGCAAGTGGATGGAACCGAGCTGACTCCTGTCAGAGTCGATGGGTGGAAACAGGCGTGGATTGTCCCTGCATCATCGAGCCCGATGGCTGTCACGATGGATTTCTCAGCCAATAATGCGCAACGCTGGGGTCTGCTGGTTGGCATGCTCTGTCTGCTGGGAGTCGCTGTTTTCGCGATCCGCCGCGGACGTTCGAGCCCGGGTTCTGCCGTCTTCTCGCCGGTTGATGCTGTTCTGCCAAGTCGTCTGCGGGCACCCGCAATCGCAGTACTGGGAATCTTGATTAGTGGGTGGGTTGGTGCCGTCTGTGCGGCGGTCGCACTCGCTGTTCGCAGACATGCCTTGGCGATTTTCATTGGTGGATACGCCGGCGCAGCTGCTATCGGAGCGCTAACCGGACAAGTCGTTGGCTCATCCGTGTGGGCGGGGATCGTTCAAGTCTTGAGCTTGCTCGGATTCCTTGGCTGGTGCTGGCTGGCGCTTCTGCCCGCTCGCTCGACGGGCATATCGCATAGCGGGACCCTCGATGAGGACAAACGAGATCTGAGCGATGATGGCGCTGCCGATAAGAGTGAGGATGGCGGGCAGCACCCAGCCTCCGGTGAAGTAGTACTTGATGCCCATTAGGTCACGTACCGCGCCGAGTACCAACAGGTGCCAAAGGAACACCGCGAAGGACATCTTTGCCGCCCAACGCATGAATCGAGATTGCAGTAGCTGCCCCCACCATTGATTGGCGGACGCAGGAACCAGTGCCGCTAGAACGACTAAGCCAGCGATACAGGCGTATAGGAACTCCTTAGCGAGTATTTCCGGTAGCGGTGATCCGGAGAGCATGCGTGTCCCGCCGAGTGGAGTCATTACAAGCCAAAAGAGTCCCAGCGCTACCAGGAGCAAGGTTCCGGGATATCGCAGCATGCTGCCTAGTCCAGAAGTAGGTGGCTGTTCGCGCAGGGTTGGTTCCAGGACAGCCATGGCGATACCCACCGCGAACCAATCCATGTGCCCCGGCATCCATTGGGTTACCCCGGAAGCATTGCTCGTGTCGGTTCCAAGAATGATGCAGCCGATGATCCACAGATAGGCGATTGCCGCCAGTATGGCGCAACGTTGAAGCGCTTTGGATCGATCGACGCCCTGCTGATGACGCATCACCCAGGTCGCGATGAACGGAAGAAAGATATAGAAGGCAACCTCTGCGCAAAGGCTCCAGGTTTGTCGGAAGTCGTTGAGCAGGTCGTTGGTATAGATCTGCGTGACGAACAAATTGCTGAGGACCGCTTTGCCCGAGGCGTCACGAGCTGAGAAAAGAAGCACTGCGACTAAAGCTGCGTAGTACGCAGGAATGATCCGGTAGAAGCGGTGACGGAAGTAAGTAGATAGAGACGGCCGGTGTTCGGCAGCCCGCATCCACCCACGGCTCAGGAGGAAGCCAGACAAGACGAAGAAGATCGCGACGCCGATATCGGCCCGGGCAAGAAATCCGCCCATCTGACCGCCGTATGCACCGCCAACGAATCCGGTGTGCGTCAACACCACGAGAATTGCGGCAATTGCGCGGACTCCGTCAAGTCTCGGAGCGTCATGTCGGTTACGCGCGGATGGCTCCGCCGCAACCGGTGGAGCTTCCGAGGACATGACGGCATCAGACATTGAGGTAACACTACGGTGGTCGGTATGGTCACGTCGGCAATCACGCGAAACAGAAGAGTGGTGGGCCGGATGGCTGATCCTTCGGAGAGGTGGGCAAGACATTGACCGGCGTTCCCGTCGTTCGTGCCAAAGCACCCTTACGGCTGAGTTTCGCCGGTGGGGGAACAGATGTCCCCCCATTCCCTGAAGCTGAAGGGGGATTCGTCCTTAGCGCCACCATTGATAGGTGCGCGTTCGCCTCCCTCAGGCCGCGTGAAGATCGTGAAGTCACCGTGCATTCGTTAGATCTGGGCCGCCAGTTGTCGTTCAGCCTTGATGAGCAGATCAATTTTGACGGCAATTTGGACTTAGTGAAGGCCGCGATGCGACGAGTGCTTGACCACGATGCAGGTGGATTCGATGTGGCTTTGCGGACGGCAGCATCGCCGGGCAGTGGCCTGGGTTCTTCATCGGCAGTCGTCATTGCGTTGATCGGATTGATTCAGACGCACTACCGGATCCCGTTAACGAGTTACGAGATCGCACATTTGGCCTACCAGGTGGAACGCGAAGATCTGGGGATTGCCGGTGGTTTGCAGGATCAGTACGCCGCTGCATTCGGTGGATTCAATTTCATCGAGTTCTATGGGGACCACGTTGTGGTCAACCCCCTCAGAATCGATGAGACCACGGTGCGGGAGTTGGAGTACAACCTGCTGTTGGTGGATACCGGGCATACTCGAATGTCAGACCGGATTATCAGTGACCAGGTTGAGCGCTATTCCACCGGCCAAACTGCCTCCATCGAAGCTCTGCGCCGGCAAAAAGAACTCGCAACTCTGATGAAGAACACGCTGTTGCAAGGTAAGCCGCGCTTGTTTGGTGAATTGCTCGACCAGGCGTGGCACGAAAAGAAACGAATGAGCCCACGGATCACCACTCCGCTTATTGACGAGGCATATGCCATGGCGAAAGAAGCAGGTGCGATCGGGGGAAAGGTGACCGGTGCTGGTGGGGGCGGTTACATGCTCTTTTACCTCGGCGAGGGTTCTCGTCCGGCTGTCACGGAAGCATTGGTGAAACTTGGGCTGCGTGTGACAGACTTTGGATTTAGTCGACAAGGATTGACGACGTGGAGGGCAGAAGTGTGACTGTTGATCAATCTGCTGCTGTCGATACGCCAGCAGATCCTTCATCGTGTTCGCAATTGTTGAGTGATCGGTTAGATCGCGTCGAACAAGTCCATCGGCAACTTCGTGATCCGCTGCTCGTTGAGGCAGTGTCAGAGGTTGGTCAGGCCATCGTTGGTGCGCTCACTGCAGGCGGAACGTTAGTGATGTTCGGTAACGGCGGCAGCGCCGTGGATTCCGGCCATATCGTTGCGGAATTCGTCGGACGCTGCACTCGCGAACGTGGACCGCTAGCAGCCATCAACCTGGCTGACGCAACGGCAAATGTGACGGCGATTGGCAATGACTATGGCTACGACGCCGTCTTTGAGCGGCAGGTCCATGCGCTTGCCCGTCCCGGTGATGTCGTCATTGGTATCTCGTGTTCGGGCAACTCGGCCAATGTGCATCGAGGATTGGTCGCTGCGCGTGAGGTCGGTGCCTACGCTGTTGGATTGACTGGTGCAGATGGCGGAAAGATGGATCAGTTCGCTGACGTCGTGCTGCGGGCTCCAGCCGAAGAAATCGGTCGGGCACAAGAAGTACACAAGCTTTGGGGCCATGTCTGGGCTGAGTGGGCCGAGGTCGCGATCTTCGGTTCGTCCACGCGTTAGGTATGAACTCAGTCCGTCTGCTCTTGCTCG
Source organism: Candidatus Nanopelagicales bacterium (assembly GCA_039812085.1). Lineage (GTDB taxonomy): Bacteria > Actinomycetota > Actinomycetes > S36-B12 > UBA10799 > JBDHZU01. Next base: position 8,003 of record JBDHZU010000053.1, read on the forward strand.
ACCGCGACGGCACGATCAACCGATCTGCACAGCGTGGGCGGTATGTCACTGACCCGGCAGAGGTTGAACTGCTGAATGGAGTCGGTCCGGCAATCGCACGGTTCAATCGGGCCGGCATTCCAGTTGTCGTTGCGACCAATCAGCAGGGTGTTGCAACGGGGAAGATGACAATGCGTGACGTCCAAGCCGTCAACGAAACAATCGCGCAATTGCTATTGCAGCATGGGGCTCACATCGACCAGTTCTTGATTTGTCCTCATCGAGAAGGAACCTGTGACTGCCGTAAACCGCAGCCAGGATTGTTGATCACGGCCATGCAGGAATACGGCGTTGATAGAGAGGGTGCTGTCTTCGTGGGGGATGCCGATAGCGACCGTGAAGCTGCATCTGCGGCAGGAATACGAGGTATTCAGGTCAGTGAAGCTGGACCTCTCACAACAGCAACAGTGTTGGATGGACTGCCGATTATTTGTTCGTCGTCATAGCTGAACGGCTAGACGGGCGAAATTCCGACACAACGGGTGAGTCAATTTGAGACTTACGGGGTGAAACTGCGATACCTTCTGCTTCGTTGGTCTGAAGATCGAAAGGGACAATAGTGAAGCGTGTAATTGGACTCATCCTGTTCGGGCTGGGGATCTTTCTATTGATCCTTGCGCCGATGTTCCGTTTCTACGTCGGGCCAAAGGCCGCCGTAGCCCCACTTGATCAGTACACCGAGTCCACCGGTGTGGGAACTGTGATCAAGCAGTTGGATATCGCGAAGTTCGGCGCTGGTGAGATTGTCTATAAGGCAGAGAACTTCCCGATGAAGCAAACGCGATACACGCGTGGTGACGTGAATGCCTCTGAGCAGGATCCTGCTAAGTCAGACAACCTTGCCGTGTATGACACGTTCCAGCGGGTCAACAACACCGACAACAACGAACTGGTGAACGCCAGCTCCTCTCGTTATGCATTTGGTCGCACGAACTCCGAACTGAACAACTGCTGCGGTGCGAACGCCAGCGGTAAGCAGGTTCAGTTCTCCGGCATCATGCCGCTGAAGTGGCCATTCTTCCTCAAGCAGCAGGCCTACGACATCTGGGATGACACCACGCAGGGCACTATTCCCGCTCAGTTCGTGGCTGAAGAGGATCACGCTGGCGTGAAGTCGTACAAGTTCCAGCAGAACTTGGCTCCGACCGCAGTTCCAGGATCTGACACGAAGCTTGGCGACAAGACCCTTCAGCAGTACAGCACTGCGGCCATCACTACGTGGGTGGAGCCAGAAACAGGCCAGATCGTGGACTCGAGCCAGACCACCAAGGTCACTCTTCGAGACACGGCTGAACCCACCAAGGATGTTGCAACGGCCCTTGAGCTCAGCGCTCATGGAGATCCCAGCTTCATCGAGAAGTCAGCCAAGGACATCAACTCCAAGGCCAGCCAGCTCTCCCTCGTGATGAACACGCTGCCGATCGTTTGTTTGATCGCCGGCATTGTGCTCGCACTGATCGGCTTCCTGCTCGGACGTTCAAAGGATGACCAGAACAGCGGTGGTGCATCGGCTCCGGCGCAAGGTCCTCCCGCGACTGTCTAAGCGCCAATAACGCTTCACCTAAACGATTGGGTTGGTCCGGTATTCCGGACCAACCCAATCGTCGTATAGGCTTGAGGTGCGGTTAGTTCGCGGTGTTCCTAGACAGAGAGGAACCCGTATCTCGGATTACTTCCTTGATTAACTCCCAGCGAGTCGGACTTGTCGTGCCGTCCAACGTTCCATGTCCGATTCCGGAGTTCTTTCTCTCCATGACAGCCACCACCGACTCTGCAGTTGAGTCGACCGAAACTAGCGCCCCTCGTTCTATCGCCGTTAATGACATCGGTGACGATGCAGCCCTTCTGGCCGCTATCGACGAGACCATCAAGTACTTCAACGACGGAGACATCGTCGAAGGCACCATCGTCAAGGTTGACCGAGACGAGGTCCTGCTCGACATCGGTTACAAGACCGAGGGTGTCATCCCCAGTCGCGAACTTTCTATCAAGCACGACGTCGACCCGAACGAGGTCGTTTCCGTGGGTGATGAGGTCGAGGCTCTCGTCCTGCAGAAGGAAGACAAAGACGGTCGACTGATCCTGTCGAAAAAGCGTGCTCAATACGAGCGTGCCTGGGGCGATATTGAAGCCGTCAAGGAAGCCGACGGCGTAGTCAAGGGCAGCGTGATCGAGGTCGTCAAGGGTGGCCTGATCATGGACATCGGCCTGCGTGGCTTCCTGCCCGCATCATTGGTGGAGATGCGCCGAGTGCGCGACTTGCAGCCCTATGTCGGCCAAGAGATCGAAGCCAAGATCATCGAACTCGATAAGAACCGAAACAACGTGGTTCTCTCTCGCCGTGCATGGCTGGAGCAGACCCAATCGCAGGTTCGCCACGACTTCCTCAACCAGTTGCAGAAGGGCCAGATCCGCAGCGGTGCGGTCAGCTCAATCGTCAACTTCGGTGCATTCGTTGATCTGGGTGGCGTAGACGGTCTGGTCCATGTCTCCGAACTGTCTTGGAAGCACATCGATCACCCGTCTGAGGTCGTTGAGGTTGGTCAGGAAGTCACCGTCGAGGTGCTCGACGTTGACATGGATCGCGAGCGCGTCTCGCTTTCGCTGAAGGCCACCCAGGAAGATCCGTGGCAGCAGTTCGCTCGCACGCACGGCATCGGCCAGGTTGTGCCGGGTCGTGTGACCAAGCTGGTTCCGTTCGGTGCGTTCGTTCGAGTTGAAGATGGCATCGAAGGACTCGTGCATATCTCCGAGTTGGCTGAACGTCACGTGGATATGCCGGAACAAGTCGTCACCGTCGATAGCGAAATCTTCGTCAAGGTCATCGATATTGATCTGGAACGTCGTCGTATCAGCTTGTCGCTGAAGCAAGCAAATGACTCCGGCGGCGGCGTTGATGAACACGATCAGTTCGATCCTTACCTCTACGGCATGCCAGCGTCTTACGACGAAGCAGGTGCCTACATCGGTCCAGAGGGCTTCGACCCGGAGACGGCCGAGTGGAAGGAAGGCTTCGAGGATCAGCGCGCCGAATGGGAGCGCCAGTACAACGAGGCATACGCCAAGTGGCAGCAGCACAAGCAGCAGATCGATGAGGCCAAGCAGGCTGATACCGAAGCTGCCGTTGAGGCGGGCGAAGCCAGCAACTACACCTCGGACTCTGACGATGCCAAGGGTGCACTGGACGAAGAGTCCAGCGAAGCTTTGCAGGCACTGCGCGACAAGCTTGCCGGTGGCGACGAGTAGTCACCCAACGGTGATGTGAATGGTTGAGCCCCTGCAGTCTCCACGCGGTGACGGTATTCGCCGTTCAATCGACCTGGTGAAGGCATTCCGGTTGGAACAAGACCAACCAGATGTCTTCTACTCAAAATTGGCGGCTGACACGCTGCGAATGATCTCTGCACATATCGAATTGGCAGGATCAACCGTGGTGGATGTGGGCGCTGGCCGCCCTCAGTTTTCCGATGCTTTTTTGGCCGCGGGCAGTCGATACGTGGGTATCGACCCAGATGTGACTCTGTTGCAACAAACGCGGGGAGGCGGAGCATTAGCTGTGGCAGGCAGTGGTCTTGATCTGCCCTTGGCTGATGGTGTAGCCGATATTGTGGTTTGCTCAAATGTGTTCGAGCATGTTCCTGATCATCGTACGTTGGGTTCTGAACTTGCTCGAGTCGTGCGACCGGGAGGGTTCCTGTTCGTCTCATACACGAACTGGTTATCTCCGTGGGGTGGGCATGATTTATCGCCGTATCACTGGTTCGGAGCGCAACGGGCCACCCGGCGCTATGAACGGAAGTATGGACGGGCATGCAAGCACATCGTCGATGAAAACCTCTTCCGGGTATCGGTTCGTGACGGTCTGACGTGGGCGAAATCGCTCGAAGGTTTTACGGTGCAAGATGCTCGTCCGCGTTACTACCCGAACTGGGTGAGTTGGCTGGTTCGCGTCCCGGGTATTCGTGAAGTTGCCTCATGGAACCTGTGGATGGCCATCCAGCGGGACTCTGCGGACTCGATGTAGTGACAGTTCAGTCATTGTCGAGTGATGGATTGGGTGACAGTCATTGCTTCCGGTG
>JBDHZU010000054.1:0-11656 GCA_039812085.1 Candidatus Nanopelagicales bacterium
TCAACCAGCGGGTGACTGTGCCCTCGGTAACGGATTCACCAAGCGCAGGCAACACGATGTCCGTGGCAGCTCCAGCAGAAGCGGCCGGAGCAGGAGTAGCTCCTGAGTCGTCGGGTGCGGGAGCTGGTGCTGGCTCTGGGGTTGAGGGGGCTGATGCGGCAATAGGGGCCGGTTCGGGTTCGGGAGTTTCGGCCGGAGTCGGCGAACCTGCTGTGGCACCGGCTTCGCTGGCTTCACCAACGATTGCCAGCTCACCACCAACCTCGATGGTGTCGTCTTCGACTGCTTTGATCTCTAACAGCACCCCGGCGACAGGTGATGGGATTTCGGTATCGACTTTGTCGGTGCTGACTTCTAGGAGGGGTTCATCGACCTCGACGGTGTCACCGACGTCCTTCAACCAGCGGGTGACTGTGCCCTCGGTAACGGATTCACCAAGCTGGGGCATGGTGATCGAGACGCTCATCGCAGTCGCTCTCCTCGCGGTGTCAGGTAGTGGGCTTAGTTCATCATGAGTGGGCGTGCAGGGGCTTGCCGGCGAGGGCCAAATGAGCCTCGCCGATCGCTTCGTTCTGCGTTGGGTGAGCGTGAACCAAGGACGCCACATCAAGTGGTTCTGCCTCCCAGTTCACGATGAGCTGACCCTCACCGATCAATTCGCCGACTCGAGCGCCGACCATGTGCATGCCAACCACCGGACCGTCGGTGACTTGGACCAACTTCACAAAGCCTTGAGTACCCAGAATTTGGCTCTTGCCGTTGCCGCCCAGGTTGTATTCGTACGTCGTGATGGCGTCGCCATATTGCTCGCGGGCAACAGCCTCGGTGAGTCCCACTGAGGCGATCTCGGGTTCGGAGTACGTCACTCGCGGGATTCCCGACTCCACGATGGGACGAGGATTGAGACCAGCGATCTGCTCAGCCACAAAGATGCCTTGGGCGAATCCGCGATGAGCCAGTTGTAGACCAGGAACGATGTCTCCCACGGCGTACACATTTGGCACGTTGGTCTGCAAATGCTGATCGACCGGGACGAATCCGCGATCCAAGGTGATGCCTGCTTCTTCGTAGCCCAGGCCTTCAGTGTTTGGTCCTCGACCGACTGCAACCAACAGATAATCGGCGGACAGTTCCGTACCGTCCTCCAAGGTCACAGTGACGGAGGAATCGTCTTGCGTGGCAGATGCGAACTTGACGCCTGTCTTGGCGGTGATACCTCGCTTGCGGTACGCGCGCTCTAGCGCCTTGGAGCACGCTTCGTCTTCTGCCGCAGCTAATCGAGGCAAGGCTTCAACGATGGTGACCTCGGAACCGAACGAACGCCACACACTGGCGAACTCCAGGCCGATGACTCCGCCGCCCAACACGATGACCGATCCGGGGATCTCGTCCAGGCTCAACGCTTCGTTGCTGCTGATGATCCGACCACCGAGGTCTAACCCCGGCAGGGTCCGTGCGTAAGAGCCAGTGCCGAGCACGATGTTGTGACCTCGATAGGTGGTGCCATCTACCTCGACGGCATCCGCGGCGACAAGGCGACCGTGACCGGTCACGTACTGGACATCGCGGGACTTCACCAAGCCCTGCAAACCCTTGTAGAGACGTCCGACGACAGCATCCTTGTAGGCCAGAACCTTGGTGACATCAATGCCATTGAGACTGGCATCAACCCCGAAGTTGCCCGCTTCACGAGTGGTATCAGCGACTTCAGCCGCATGCAGCAGTGCCTTGGTGGGAATGCATCCCCGATGCAAGCAGGTGCCGCCCAATTCGGCTTGCTCAATGAGAACGACGGATAGGTCTAATTGCCGAGCGCGTAGCGCACAGGCGTAGCCTCCGCTACCTCCACCAAGAATGACAATGTCAGCAGTTTGGGTTGAGGTATCTGGCACGGCGGACTCCCGATCGTCAGCGATGTGCCCAGCTTTTCACATCAGGAGTCAAACACTGATCGCAGTGCCGAATAAGTGTGAGCCAGATCGATTGATTTCTGTCAGGCGGAGCGGGCGTCAACCAGGTCACGCACGAGCTGCACCAACGTTCGCACCGATGCGCCGGTGCCACCGACTGGCGTGTAGTCGTGTGCTTTGCCGGTGTTGAAAGCTGGTCCGGCGATATCCAGATGTGCCCACGGGGTATCGGCGGGGATGAACTCTTGCAGAAAAAGTCCGGCAGTGAGCATGCCGCCCATCCGGTCGCCGATATTCGCCAGATCAGCAATGGGGGAGTCCAGTGAGGGGCGCAGTTCCACCGGTAACGGCATTGGCCAGAACTGTTCCCCAGAAGTGTCGGCAGCGCGCACCACGTCATCACGTAGGTCGTCATCGTTGGCCATCACGGCACTGACCCGAGTTCCTAGGGCAACCATCTGCGCACCCGTCAGCGTGGCGACATCCACGATGAGGTCCGGCTCATCTTCTGCTGCGCGCTGCAATGCATCGGCCAACACCAAACGACCCTCGGCATCGGTGTTGAGGACCTCCACTGTCGTGCCGCCGTACGTGGTGAGCACATCGCCAGGGCGTTGGGCGGTTCCGCTGGGCATGTTCTCTGCACAGGCCGCGTAGGCAGTGATCTGGGCATTGACGCCGAGTTGAGCCAGCGCGAAGGTGGCGGCGATGACGGCAGCCGCTCCACCCATGTCGCACTTCATGGTTTCCATCGCCTGAGCGGGCTTCAGTGACAAACCGCCTGAATCAAAGGTGATGCCCTTGCCAACTAGCGCGATGTGGGCTGTTGCTCGAGTGGGGGTGTAGGTCAGTTGGATCAAGCGAGGGGGATTGACCGACCCTTGGCCAACGCCCATGATCCCGCCGTAGCCGCCACTGGCCAGCGCTTCTTCGTCGAGGACCTCAACGGTGACGTTTGATCCCGCCGCGAACTTCTGCGCAGCGTCAGCCATCTCAACCGGGTGCAGCGCGGAAGGGGGAGTGTTCACCAGATCACGAGCGCGGTTCACGGCTTCCGCCACCACCTCGGCTTGTCGCACGGCCTCTCGGACATGGCGATCACGCGACTCGCTGGTCACCACGGTCAGCGACTTAACAGTTGTGGGGACGTGTGAGGTTCCCTTACCGCGGAAGTTGGTGAAGCGATAAGCACCGAGCAAGGCGCCCTGGGCGACGGCCGCAATGGCAGACGGTGAACTCACTGGGAAGGCCAGACCGACCTTCTCCACGTCCACGCTACGCACGCCTGCTCCGGCTGCTCTGCGCAGTTGTTCATCGGAGGCGTCCTTGTCCAAGGCGCCTAATCCCACACAGACGACGGTGGTGGCATCGATTCCCGTTACTCGGGCCAAGGTCACGACCTCGTCAGCCTTGCCCGTGGCGCCCAGCGCGGTCAGTGCCTCGACCAGACGACGTCGTTCGGTAAGGGTCAGCCCAGTGGCTGAGGAGATGAGGGGGTTGGGCCGGTCGCTGCTATCTGGGCTCACCGGGACGATTAGTGCGTCCACCCGCAGAGCGCTCGGCTTGCCGGGAGCCAGTTTCAGGCTGGGCGCGCTGGCAGTGCGTGCAGCCATCGAATCTCCTCGCCAGTAGCACAGAAACAGTTAGTGAATTATCGGTGTCGATCAGGGTAGCCCGCGCCGACCCGTTCGCACGAGCGGTCGGTCGGAATTGCCCAAATGTGCCTTAAGGTCACTGCGATGAATGAATCTGCCCCCTCCCACGGCCCCTTGCACGAACTCCATGAGCAGGCGGGTGCCAAATTCGGTGAGTTCTCGGGCTGGTTGATGCCCTTGGAGTACGCCGGTGGCGGTGTAGTCGCCGAGCACACTGCAGTTCGAGAAGCTGCCGGATTATTTGACGTCTCTCACATGGGAACGGTGGGGGTTTCAGGTAACGGCACCAATCAGTTGCTGCAGGAGCTATTCACCAACGATTTAACGAAGGTCGAGCCCGGACGGGTGCAGTACACCCTCATGTGCGACGACACCGGTGGCGTGATTGACGATCTTTTGGTCTACGTCGTCGGTACCGACGATGCCGTCATCGTCCCGAATGCGGGCAACCGTTCGGCTGTTGTTGCTGCGTTGCATGATGCGGCTGAGGGTACTGAGGTTGTGGTGGACGATCGCAGCGATGACACCGCGATCATTGCGATCCAAGGTCCACGCGCCGATGACGTACTCGCGGCAGTCGGGATCACCCCGCAGTTGGACTACATGTCGTTCACGCAGCTCGACGATGAATCGCCTGTTGGTCACGGTCTGTTGGCGCGCACCGGCTACACCGGTGAACGGGGATACGAACTCATCATTGCGATTCCTGCGGCAGTGAGAGTGTGGCCCGAGCTTGCTGCTGCTGTGCAGGCCGTCGATGGTCGAGTGTGCGGTTTAGGGGCGCGAGACACATTGCGCACCGAGATGGGTTATCCGTTGCATGGACACGAACTAGGTGCGCAGATCAATCCGGTGATGGCTGGTTCGTCGTGGGCCATCGGATGGGACAAGCCGGACTTCGTTGGTAAGACGGTCTTGGCGCAGACCCGGAAGAATTCACAGACTCGACGTCTACGCGGGCTGCTGCTGATTGATCGAGGAGTTCCTCGACCTGATATGCCTGTGCGAGCCAGCGCCGCTGCAGACGCAGCCGAGGTGGGCGTGCTGACCTCCGGCACGTTCTCACCCAGCTTGAAGCAGGGCATTGCGCTTGCGCTGCTGGACCAATCGGTTGCGGTGGGGGATCGGGTGGCCGTTGATGTTCGCGGACGACTGTTAGAAGCAGAGGTCGTCAAAACGCCATTCGTGCCAAATCGAACCGCAGGGGTAGCTACGCGAGATTGATCGCGACCTGGATCGTTTGACGGGCCAGATCGGGCAGAAGCTCGATGGCGGCAGGGTGCAGGTCGTCGGCGATGTGTAATACGAGGACGGGCGTCACAGCCAGATGCTCGATGGCGAGGTGTTCGACGAGGTAGCTGCCGTACTGGATGGGCCGTAGATAACGAGTCGTATCAGGTTGGGTTGTTGCCAGCAGGACTGCTGCGACATATGCCACGGGTCCAGAAAGCAGTGTGGGCTGGGCGGAATCGACAGCGGTACGCAATTGCGAAACGGTCTGCGTCAGAGGCTCACTTGCGGCAGACAGAAGCGCTGCTGGATCTCGGGGTTCGTCGGCGCGTTCTGCCAGTTCGTCACGGATCGCGGTGCATACCCGCATCCAACGTTCATGGTCGAGTTCGTGAGCCAGCGGGGCGAACTGCGACACCGTCTCCGGTTCGACGTACTCCGGCGGATCTTGATGGAACGGTCCACACACACCCGGAGCATCCCGGTGGGTGAGTCGAGCCAACGTGGCGCAGGCATTCACCAGCGCAGATTCATCGCTGGAACCGCGTACGACCGGAAGCGATGCTGCGGACTGCTCAGTAATCCCTGCTTGATGCGCCCATTCGGCGACATCGTGGAGTTCACCCGCTGATCGGTGCATCTGCGAAGCGTGCCACAGCTCCGAATGAGCCACGGCGAGTAGCGCGTCGAAGGGAAGCCAATACGGGACGGCCAATCACCAAGATGACGACAGCCGTGATGATGGCGCGCGGGATGTCGAACCCCAGCGATGTCGCCAACGTGAATCCGTACCAGTGATGCAGGTTCTCGATAAATGAACCACCGGGAACGAATGCAATTTGCTCCGGAACGCCGTAGGCCCACGGCCAGAAGGACAGGTTCATCAGCAGTCCATAGAGCAGTGCAGCGACTGATGCATATGCGGCGAGGGCAAGGACTTCTTTCCAGCCGCGCCACCGCCGGGGAAGTAAGCCAGCACCGAAGCCGAACCATCCGGCAGCCATCATCTGGAATGGCAACCACGGGCCGACGCCACCGGTGACGAGCGCGGAGGAAAACAACGTCAGTGCTCCAAGTGAGAACCCAAATCCGGGACCAAGTGCACGACCTCCGAGAGCGAGCACAAAAAAGATCGGCTCGAATCCAGCGATGCCAGTACCCAACGGGCGAAGTGCGGTTCCCACAGCCGCCAAGACCCCGAGCATGGCCACGCCTTTTGCATCCAGGCCACCATCGGAAATCTGAGCGAGCACGACCCCGATCACCAGGGGCAGAAGTGCGGCGAACAGCCACGGGGCATCCGTGCTGTGTTGAACCGCCATGCTGCTGGGGTCGGCGAGCAGCGGCCAGCCAAAGGCGATGATGCCGATGACAGTGACGATCCCCAGAGCGACGGTGCTGCGTTTACCGACGTGAACGGCATTCACGTCTGCAGTGGGAGTGGTCATTGGCTGGATCCTTGGATGAGGCGGACCGCATCGTTGACGGTGAGGGCAGGAACAGGTCGCATCACCTTGGCGACTTGGGGGGCGAACATCGGTGAGGAGACGACGACCTGCGCGGTGGGTCCGTCGGCGACGATGTGTCCTTCCGCCATGATCGTGACCTCGTCTGCCGCTTCCGCGACGAGTTCGACATCGTGCGTTGCCATCAGGATGCTGTGTCCACGGTCAGCTAAATCTCGCAGAATCTGCGCGAATGCCACCTTGCCGGGGTAATCCAAACCTCGGGTTGGTTCGTCTAACAGGATCACTTCCGGTTCGGATACCAACACCACAGCCAGTACAAGGCTCAGACGTTGGCCTTCGGACAGATCACGGGGATGGATTTCCGGATTAATACCGGGAGCGAGTCGTTCCAAGATGGCCAAAGCGGAGCCTGGTTCGGCATTGACAAGTTCGTCCGCGCTGGCGCATTCGCTGGCGACCGTCGGTCGATACAGCAGATCGCCCGCTTCTTGCGGGACTAGCCCAATTCGACGGACGAGATCCGCACCAGACAACGTTGTGGGATCAACCGGGTCAGAGCTGCCGACCTTTACCGACCCCCGTTTGGGTTTCTGCAAGCCGATCAGCGCCGCCATGAGGGTGGACTTGCCTGCACCATTTCTTCCCATGAGAGCCCGAACGGTTCCTGCACGCAGTTGCAGGTCAACACCTTGTACCGCGTCAATCGCACCGAAGCTCACGGTGAGGTCGGAGGCGTCAGCAACGACTGCACCGGGAGTTGCGATTGGTGGCGCCGTGGGGGTCGCCTCCGCAGAATCAGCGTGGGCATCGCGCCAACTCATGCTGGCTGAACGTGCGTCTCTGATCGACAACGGCAGTGGTGACCAGCCAAGTTGACGTCCCAGTTCGACGACTGGGGGTGCAACGGGAGCATCAGCAAAAAGTTCGCCTGGTGGACCAGAACGAACCTGCCCGTCTTGCACGACGACGAGTCGATCGGCATAACCCACCACCCGTTCCAGGCGGTGTTCGGCCATGAGCACGGTCAAGCCCAGATCCAGCACAAGCCGAGAGATCGCGGCCAAAACCTCTTCGGCAGCACCCGGATCAAGAGCAGAGGTCGGCTCATCCAAGATGAGCACGCTCGGATTAGTGGTGAGCACGGAGCCGATTGCGGTGCGTTGTCGTTGCCCACCAGACAACGTGAGTAGAGAACGATCGCGCAGTTCTGCCAGACCAAGGAGATCGAGGATTTCCTCTACTCGTCGGCGCATCGTCGCCGGGTCAATCCCGATGGCTTCCATTCCGTAAGCGAGTTCTTCTTCCACGGTGTCAGTGACGAAACCGCTCATCGGATCTTGTGGGACGTAACCGACCACATCGGACAGCTCCCGTGGGGGATGTTCTGCCGTGGTGCGCCCATTGACGGTGACTTCGCCGGTCAGAGTGCCCCCAGTGAAGTGGGGGACGAGTCCGTTGACGGCTTGCAACAAAGTGGATTTACCCGACCCCGTACGCCCGACGAGTAACGCCAGTTCGCCTTCCGGGATAAACAGATTGACATCGCTCAAGGTTGGTCGCGTCGCACCGCTGTAGGTGACGCTGACATCGGTGAATCGGATCATGCCGGCACCTCCTGCGCGAGTTGTCGATGTTGGCGATCCAACGTTCGAGGAATAGGTAGGGGCGGGGAGAGTGTGGCAGGAAGTGCCGCCAGACACAGGCCAAGCAGAGCCAGGGGAGGAACCACTGGCATCGCCAAAGGAGTCACCGGCATCAGCAGAGCCTCTGGATCAATCTGCCCGGTCGCAAAGACAGCAGCAGCGGCAGCGACACCGCAGGCGCAAACAGCCCACTCTGGCCACAACCAGGGATCGGGTCGATAACGAGTTCGCACGCTGCGTGCACCAGCTCGCCAGATGCCCACGCAGGCGATGACAACACCAATGGCCAAGATGATCAGCCCGGTGGTGCCACTGGCGCTGGAATCCAAGACCCCGAACAATCCGATACAGATTCCAACCAGCCCGCCTAGCAGCATGGCGGCATCAGCGATTCGTCGCTTGGGTGCGATGGGTGCGCTGCGGCCGTAGCCGCGACTATCCATGGCGGCAGCCAGGGTGACAGCACGATCCAATGCACCGTCGAACACGGGCATCGCTGAACCCACCAACCCGCGAACTCCACGATCAGGTCGTCCACGTAGTCGTTGTGCCCGACGAACCCGAGTGATGTCGCTGACGAGTTGAGGGGCAAAAGTCATCGCAACGACGACAGCAACCCCGACCTCGTAAAGCGCAGCGGGCATTGCCTTCAACAACCGGCTGGGACTTGCTAGCGAGTTAGCGGCACCTACACATGCCAGCAGTACCGCTAGGCGCAAACCGTCACAGGCGGCGAAGACGATGGATTCCAAGGTGATGGGTCCGCCCAGGCGCAGGCCAGCAGCCCAGGAAGGTAACGGAACCGTCGGCAACGTCACCACAACGGTCGTTCCGATGGGAGACCCCAGTAGTACTTGAAAGACCAGGCGGATCGCGATGACGACTAACCCAAGCCGTAGGAGTACGACGAACGAACGTGACCACGGTGCATCCGGTCGTCGAGCGGCCACGACCAGAGCGAGTACGGCGATGATGAGTCCCAGGATCAATGGGTTGGTGGTGCGACTTGCTGCGATGGCGAGTCCGAGCGCCCACACCCACCATGCGCCGGGGTGTAGGTAGCGCCCAATCCGTGCCTGAACTGCCACGTCAGGAGTCTGGTTGTTGAAGACTCATCGGACCGTAGACCTCGGCACCATCTTCGGTCAGGGTGACGGAATCGATTCCCGCATCCACGAGGTCCGGCCATTGCTCACCCAGCCAGGTTTCGGCGTCAGCTTGGAAATGCTGGGCGTTGCCATCGGCGAACTGAGCCGTCACTTCATCACTTGCTGGTGAGCCATCGGCTGTGAACAGCAGCCACGTGAAAGTCATCGGCGGTCCTTGGGTGAACAAACCGCTGGTTGCGGTGAGGCCAACCTACTTCTTTGGCGTAACTGGCTGCCCGTTGGCTTTGAAACTCGGCGGAGGTAGGCGCAAGCGACGGATCTGCAGCATTCGCATGACGGCGTAGAAGTTGGTGCCCTTGCGATCTGCCTTGTCTGGCCAGCGTCGCTTGAGTTGGCTGTTCAAACGGAACAGCATGAGAGCAGTCTCGGTGATCACGATGATCAGGACAAGCATCCACAGCATGGTGACGATGGTTCGGGCGGTGAGGTTCTGCCCCACAACTCCGACGACCAGGATGACCAGCGCGATGATGACGAAAAACTCGGAAATCGTGCGTCGGGAATCGACGTAGTCACGGACGAACTTACGGACGGGTCCCTGGTCGCGGGCGGGCAAATAACGCTCGTCTCCTCGACGCATGCCCTCCATCGCCACGGCGCGCTGTTGACGCTGGCTCTCGCGTGCGGCGTTCCGCTGCTCACGCTTAGAAGACCCTGGCTTGACGCTCACTCCGGACTTCAAGGACTGCTTGCGGGCAGCCTCGGCATCTTTGCGCTTAGGAGTAGGACGACCCTTGCTGTTATCGACGATGGGAGCGTCGTCAGCGGTCAGCACGTCTGATTCGTCTGATTGCTTCTTATTGCCAAACACTCCACCAGGGTAGGTCGTATCCCGGTGTTCGGCGGGCAATAGGTCGATTCCGCTGGACGATTCAGTCCAACGGATCATCAGCGGGCAGTGCCAGCATGCGATCCAACGCCACTTTTGCCCAATGCGCAGTGTCCGGATCAACGGTGATCTGATTGTTGACCTCGTTGTTGACCAGGGCTTCTAGCGTCCACACCAGATGTGGAAGATCAATCCGGTTCATCGTGCTGCAGAAGCACACCGTGCTATCGAGGTAGACGATCTGCTTATCAGGATGATCGGCCGCTATTCGCTTGACCAGGTTCAACTCGGTGCCGATGGCCCACTTGGATCCCGGTTCTGCGGAACTGATCGCTTTGATGATCATTTCGGTGGAGCCGACCTCATCGGCGGCGCTGACAACCTCATTGGTGCATTCCGGGTGAACGATCACGTTGATCCCAGGAATGCGTTCCCGGACATCAGACACATTCTTGGCAGTGAATCGTCCGTGGACTGAACAGTGTCCGCGCCACAGGATCATCTTGGCGTCGCGCAACTGTTCGTCGGACAGTCCACCACGTGGTTTGCGTGGGTCGTAGACGACGCAGTCGTCCAACGACATTCCCAGGTCACGTACGGCGGTGTTGCGTCCCAAATGTTGATCCGGCAAGAACAAGACGCGTTCACCGTGCGTGAAGGCCCATCGCAAACTCTTCTGTGCGTTGCTGGAGGTACACACCGTTCCGTGGTTCTTGCCAGTGAACGCCTTAATTGCCGCCGTGGAGTTCATGTAGGTGACGGGGATCGTTGAGTCGGCGAGACCTGCATCAGCCAGCACTCGCCAGCAATCCTCCACCTGGCCGATACCGGCCATGTCCGCCATCGAACAGCCAGCAGCAAGGTCGGGCAGGATGACGGTTTGTTCGTCACTGGTGAGGATGTCTGCGCTTTCTGCCATGAAGTGCACACCGCAGAAGACGATGTATTCCGCCTGCGGACGGGCAGCGGCTTGCTGAGCCAGCTTGAACGAGTCGCCGAGGACATCGGCGAATTGCACAACTTCGTCACGTTGGTAGTGGTGCCCGAGCACGAAGACTCGTTCGCCTAAGGCTTCTTTGGCTGTTTGCGCACGCTCGATCAGATCTGGGTCAGATGCGGTGGGTAGGGCACCAGGGCATTCGACGCCACGTTCTGACTGTGGGTCGGACACGGTTGAGAGCAACTTCATCAAGGCCGACGGTTCCGGGTTCAATCCCGGCTGAGTCGCAGTTGCCTCGCTCATCGCTCCTCCTTGGTGTGAGGTATTCGGCGTACGCAGTTGCAGGTTTACCTCGTACGCTCCCACATCGTGCATGTTCTGTTCGCCCCTGACTGCTTCTCGGGCACCCTCACGGCTCAGCAAGCTGGCGATGCCATGGCAGCAGGGTGGGCCAAGCACGCTCCCGACGATGTTCGCGACGTGTGTCCCATGTCTGATGGGGGAACCGGATTTGTGGACGCGTTGGCTGCTGGTTTGGGTGGGGAACTGTCCGCTGTGACCGTGACCGGACCTCAAGGCGAAGCTGTCCCGGCTGCAGTTCTCTTGGTCGAGTCCGACGAGGGACTCACGGCTTATGTGGAGTCGGCGCAGGCCTGCGGTCTGCACTTAGTGCCTGAACATGCGCGTGATCCGTTGACTACCACGTCTTATGGCGTGGGTGAGTTGATTGCACATGCGGTCGAGGTCGGGGCGCGCCGCATCGTCGTTGGGCTGGGTGGTTCGGCAACCAACGACGCTGGCGTGGGGATGT
>JBDHZU010000055.1:0-11507 GCA_039812085.1 Candidatus Nanopelagicales bacterium
CTAGTCCTTTGCCCGGACCTAGTGGAAATGTGGAGTACTTCCTTCACCTGCACGGAAATGGCCCCTTGATAGGGGAGGATGAGATCAACCGTGCAGTCGAGGAGGGCCCGCAGTGACGACTCGCCGAGTGCTCGTTGTCTGGAATACCGGCAGAGCAGAAGCACGAGATATCGCTCGTAGCGCGATCAACGTGCTCGTTGATGCCGGCATTAACGTGCGAGTTCTTGCCTCAGAAGCTGACTCCCTGACGAATCTGCCGACTGACTCAGTGGAGATCGTTGAGGAAGGTGACGCGGCGGCTGATTGCGAACTGGTTGTCGTTCTTGGTGGAGACGGCACGATTTTGCGAGCCGCAGAACTTGCTCACGGCCACGATGCTCCCGTACTCGGAGCCAATCTCGGGCACATGGGATTCCTCGCGGAATCCGAGCCGGAACAACTACCGAAACTGCTCGCTGCAGTTGTGGCTGGCGAATACACGATCGAACAGCGGATGGCGGTACAGCACAAACTGTTCCTGCCCGACGGTTCGGTCGAATCGGGTTGGGCGTTAAACGAGGTCAGCGTTGAGAAGTCCACCCGCGCTCGGATGCTGGACCTGGTGATTGCGGTGGATAACGAGCCACTGTCTCGATGGCGAGCAGACGGGTTGGTGTGTGCCACGCCGACCGGATCAACGGCATACGCATGGTCTGCTGGTGGTCCTGTGGTGTGGCCGGATGTCGAAGCGTTAGTGGTGGCACCCATCAGTGCACATGCCCTTTTTAGCCGTCCACTTGTCGTGAGCCCTCGCAGCGAGATCGAAGTCGAGATCATGCCCGAATCCGATGATGCAGTGATCAATTGCGATGGTCGACGACAGGTCAATGCCCCGGCTGGTTCGCGTATCGAAGTGAGTCGATGCGAACAGCCAGTCCTATTGGCTCGGGTCCACAGTTCATCGTTCGCCCATCGGCTAGTGGCGAAGTTCGATCTGCCAGTGAGTGGTTGGCGAGGTCGGGCAACAGACGAATCGGGGAGGTCGTGACGTGCTTACTCAACTGCAGATCGACGGTCTTGGGGTTATTGCCTCTGCCCGAGTTGATCTGAAACCCGGTTTTACTGTGCTGACCGGTGAAACAGGTGCTGGTAAGACCATGGTGTTGACCGCCATGAACGTTCTCTTGGGGGGAGCGATCCCGCCGGGACTGGCCAATAGCGACCGGTCGGGTGTGCATGGAGTGTTCCGAGTTGACCCTGATGGCCGTGTCTCTCAGCGAGTGAGCGAAGCCGGGGGAGAACTAGACGAGGACGAACTCATCATCGTGCGGAAAATGCCTGCCGGTGGACGTGCGCGAACCGTTGCTGGCGGTGCAGCCGTGCCGGCAGGACTACTCAAAGAACTCGCCGACGACCTGATTGAAGTCCACGGACAGTCCGATCAAGTCCTGCTGCGTCGGCCAGCTCGACAACGTGAACTACTTGATCGTTTTGGTGGTGTAGCGATTGCACCACTGGCAGATCAGTGTGCGACGGCGTACCACGAATTCGTTGCCACCCATCAGTTGTATGCCGATGCTGTCGAGCACGAGCAGCAGCTTCGACAAGAAGTGGCCAATCTTCGGCAAGGCCTCGAACTGATTGAGTCAGTGGACCCGCAACCAGGTGAAGACGATGCCCTGAGTACCCAGGCCGCCCGGATGGCTCACGGTGAACAACTTCGGGCAGATTTATCGACGGCGTTGATGGCGCTGGATGATCCGGACGATCAACCGTCTGTGGTGACGCATGCAGCGACTGCGGTGCGCGCATTGGAGTCGGCCACCTCGGTCGATAGCACTCTGGATGAGCTCCACGTTCGCGCCCGGGAACTACAAGTACTGGCCGGTGAGTTGGCAATTGATGCCTCGCGGGCATTGAGCGATGTTGATTCTGATCCGGCTGAACTGGCAAATGTCGAACAGCGTCGATCCCAGCTCAAAGACCTCACTCGCCTTTATGGCCCGACTATTGATGATGTCTTGGCCTGGAGTAAACAAGCAGTCGAACGACTCACTGAGCTTGAGCAAGCAACTGACCTGGAGGCGTTGAGTAACGCCCTTGATCAGAAACGTCAGGGGTACGTGGATATCGCGACCGCATTGCATGACGCTCGAGTAAAAGTGGCTAAACAGTTTTCCGAGCAGGTGGGAGCCGAGCTTGCTGGCCTGTCGATGCCGCATAGTCAACTCGGCGTTCAGATTCGTCTACGCCCGGCAAGTGCACAAGGCATGAGTGTGCAGATTGAGGGACTTCCGGTCGAACCAGCAGCTAGCGGGATCGATGACGTTGCGCTGACCTTGACTCACGGATCGAGTGCTCCCGTTGAACTGGCGAAGGCAGCCAGTGGTGGAGAGCTGTCGCGAGTGATGCTGGCGGTTGAGGTTGTGATGGCCGATACCAGCGCGCCGGGAACGTTTGTCTTCGACGAGGTAGACGCGGGCGTTGGTGGTCGGGCCGCAGTGGAGATCGGTCGACGGCTTGCTGCCTTGTCTGCTCGCCATCAAATCCTGGTCGTGACCCACCTGCCGCAGGTGGCCGCTTTCGCCAATCATCACGTCTTGGTGAGTAAGCAGTTGGATGGCAACGTGCTTACCTCTGACGTGCGGGAATTATCGGGCGATCAACGAACTGCAGAACTGGCACGCATGCTGGCCGGGCAAGACGACTCAGCTCATGCAACCGCCCATGCAGACGAACTCCTTGACCTCGCGGCACGGGAACGGGCAACACGACCGGGTGTTTCTGCGCGGCGTTGACCGAGTGAGACCCGGGTCGGCTGATAGCCTGGTTATCCGTGGGTCAGGGATCGCCGAGAGCGGCTGGAACGACAGAAACCAAGCACGTCTTCGTCACTGGAGGCGTTGCATCGTCACTAGGAAAAGGCCTCACGGCTTCTAGTTTGGGTAACTTGCTGGTGCGACGCGGTCTGCGCGTCACCATGCAGAAGCTTGATCCCTACCTCAACGTTGACCCCGGAACAATGAACCCGTTCCAGCACGGAGAAGTCTTCGTGACCGAGGACGGTGCCGAGACTGACCTCGATGTCGGACATTACGAACGTTTCCTCGATCACGATCTGAACCAGGCGGCCAACGTGACCACCGGCCAGGTCTACTCGACTGTCATCGCCAAAGAACGTCGCGGCGAATACCTCGGTGACACGGTGCAGGTCATTCCGCACATCACCAACGAGATCAAGTCCCGCATCTTGGACATGGGGACCGATGAGGTCGATGTCGTCATCACTGAGGTCGGCGGCACCGTGGGTGACATCGAGTCGCTGCCGTTCCTTGAAGCGGTCCGTCAACTACAGATCGATGTGGGTCGAGACAACGTGTTCTTCCTGCACGTCTCACTGCTGCCCTACATCGGTCCGAGCGGGGAGCTGAAGACCAAGCCCACCCAGCACTCCATTCAGGCACTACGTCAGATCGGTATTCAGCCTGACGCGATTGTGTTGCGCGCGGATCGGCCGGTGCCGTCCGACATCAAACTGAAGATTGCGAATGCCTGCGGTGTGGATCGGCACGCGGTGGTTGCTGCTGTGGATGCTCCGAGCATCTACGACATTCCGAAGGTGCTGCATTCCGAAGGTCTCGATGCCTACCTCGTGCGCCGCTTGGATCTGCCATTCCGCGATGTCGACTGGGCACAGTGGGATGACCTGCTGCGTCGCGTCCACACCCCGAAGCACAACATCACTGTTGGACTGGTGGGTAAGTACATCGACCTGCCTGATGCCTACCTGTCAGTTACCGAAGCACTTCGGGCAGGTGGATTCGACAATGACTGCGGTGTGAAGATCAAGTGGGTCGCCTCCGACCTGTGCCAGACCGAAGAAGGTGCCCGTAACGAACTGGGCGATGTCGATGCGATTTGTGTGCCGGGTGGGTTCGGTGTCCGAGGAATCGACGGCAAGGTTGGTGCCTTGCGCTACGCGCGTGAGAACAAGATCCCCACGCTGGGACTGTGCCTCGGTCTGCAATGCATGGTGATCGAGTACTTCCGCAACGAGATCGGCCTTACCGACGCGAACAGCACTGAGTTCGAACCGGAGTGTGCGTCACCTGTTATCGCCACGATGGCTGAGCAGGAAGATGTCGTTTCTGGTGAACGAGACATGGGTGGCACCATGCGTCTTGGAGCATGGCCGGCAGAACTGGTCCCGGATTCGCAGGTCGCTAAAGCCTATGGCGCTACCTCGGTGAGTGAACGTCATCGTCATCGCTACGAGGTGAACAACCGAGTACGTGAACAACTGGAATCCTCTGGACTCGTTGTTTCCGGTACCTCACCCGATGGGCTGTTAGTTGAGTTCGTGGAACTGCCTGCCGACGTTCATCCATTCTACGTATCGACTCAGGCACACCCAGAGTTCAAGTCACGTCCTGATCGTGCGCACCCGCTGTTCTCCGGTCTGATCAAGGCAGGAATCGAACGCTCCATGAGCGGCAACGTTGAGCACGTCATCGACGTTGCTGGGGTAGGTCGTTCGTGACCGATTCTGCGGAGACGTGGGAGGGTCCAGTCGTTGATGAGCCGGTAGGTATGCCAGTACCCGCAGCTAAATCGAGATTCATTGGCCGTGTCTGGAACGTCAACACCGACACCGTGCAGATCGGTGACCAAACGGTTGATCGTGATTACGTCGTTCATAGCGGGGCGGTGGCCATCATCGCGCTAGACGACCAGGAACGCGTCTACTTGATTCGTCAGTACCGCCATCCCGTCGGTATGTACTTGTTTGAGCCGCCTGCTGGGTTGATCGATAAAGCGGGAGAAGAAGCGTTAGCGACTGCCAAGCGTGAGCTGGCTGAAGAAGCCGGTCTGGAGGCGGCCGACTGGTCTCTGCTGGTCGATTACTTCACCTCGCCAGGTGGGATGTCTGAGTCCATCCGTATCTACCTGGCCCGATCAGTTCGGGAACTGCCTGACGGTCGAATCCACACAGGTGAAGCTGAAGAGGTCGAACTGCCCGGTGTGTGGCTGCCGCTAGACGAAGCGGTGGGCAAGGTGTTGGACGGCAGCATCCACAACACCAGTGCCGTCGTGGGTCTGCTTGCAGCAGCGCGTGCGCGAGACGAAGGCTGGAAGTCTCTGCGCGCACCAGACACCGTCTGGGACACCCGGGATTGGATGATCGAGATGGGTCGTGTGCATTTAGGCCGCGACCACTTGGCGGACTAGGCGAGCCATGGCTGAAGTACCGGCCACTGCCATCGATCACCAAGTCACCGACTACCTCGCTCACCTGTCTGTCGAACGTGGACTAGCCGTCAACAGCCTGCAGGCATACCGTCGCGACCTCACCCGCTACAAGACGTTCCTGGCTGAATCTGGAGTAACCGATGCGTCTGTGGTGACACGAGAAATGGTCGAAGTCTTCGGGCGTCAACTCGTGGAACCAACTGCCGATGGTTTGTCTGCCTCGTCGGCGAACCGCACGCTGAGTGCAGTCCGAGGATTCCACCGGTACCTCGTCGCGGAACAGATCAGTGCTTCTGATCCCAGTGCATCGGTGGGTGGACGACGTCCTGCCCGACGGCTGCCGAAGGCGTTGTCCGTTCCGGAAGTGCTCGCTCTGCTCGATGCCCCTCCGTTAGAAACTCCCGTGGGAGTTCGGGATCGGGCATTACTGGAACTGCTGTATGGAACCGGAATGCGTGTGTCCGAAGCGCTTGCCCTCGATGTTGACGATGTCGCGGAACAGCCCAAGGCATTGCTCATCACAGGTAAAGGCGGGAAGTCTCGGATAGTTCCGATGGGTCGGCATGCGCAAGCTGCGATCGATGCTTATCTGACGACCGGTCGGCCTGCCTTGGTTTTAGATGCCGGACCAAACCGTGGTGCCCGACCTCATGCGCTCTTCGTCAATCAGCGAGGCAAAGTCTTGAGTCGGCAGAGTGCGTGGTTTGTTCTGCAGGACGCAGCAGAACGAGCCGGGGTAGATCACGACGTTTCGCCACACGTATTGAGGCATTCGTTTGCCACCCACTTGTTGGAGGGTGGTGCGGATATTCGCGTCGTCCAGGAACTACTTGGGCATGCGTCCGTGACGACGACGGAGATCTACACCAAGGTCACTATTGACGGGCTGCGTGAGGTGTACGCCGCCACACATCCGCGCGCCGCAGCACGGGAGTAATCGATGCGTCGTTTACCGTTGTTCGGTGAATCCCAGCGTCATCGACCTCAGCGACGGTCCCTCCGGGCCGGACGCTGTCGAGGCTGATCCCGCAGTGACGGATTCAGTTGAAACCAGTGACGGATTCAGTGTGTCTCTGGATGGCTTCTCGGGACCATTCGATCTGCTGCTGTCGCTGATCGCCAAGCACAAGCTGGAAGTCACCGAACTGGCTTTGAGTCAGGTCACCGATGACTTCTGTGCCTACATTCGCGAACAAGGTTCAGATTGGGATCTCGAAGAGACCACCAACTTCCTTGTCGTCGCTGCCACGTTGCTTGATCTCAAGGCCGCACGACTATTGCCTTCCGGAGATGTTGAGGACGAAGAAGACCTCGCTTTACTGGAGGCACGCGACCTGCTGTTTGCTCGGTTGCTGCAGTACCGCGCCTTCAAGGAAGTCGCCGGATCGTTCGAATCGATGCTGGCTGCCAACGAGGGTGTGATTGCTCGCGGCGCTGGGCTTGATCCCGAGTTCCTGGGCTTGCTTCCTGAGGTCGAACTCAAAGTGACCCCGCAGCGGTTTGCTGAGTTGGCCGAACTTGCGATGACCGAGGCGCAGGTCCCCATGGTTGGGGTGGATCACATCCACAACCCACCGGTCAGTGTTGCGGAGCAGACCGGATTGATCGCGTCTCGACTGCGCGGCGAAGGGTCGCTGACTTTCCGAGCATTGGTCAACGATGCGGAGACACCCGGCCATGTCATTGCCCGTTTCCTTGGTCTGTTGGAGTTGTACCGACAAGGACGAGTCGCGTTTGAACAAGTGGCTGCATTGGCGGATCTGTTGATTCGCTGGGTTGAACTCGGTGATGACCAGACGATTGTCGTGAGCGACGAATATGACGAGGTTGACCAGTCAACCGACGAAGCCGATGAAGCGACACCTACCGGTGAAACGGGCACATCGACCACTGTGTCTGACCACCGCACGATCGACCTGCGTGAAACCCCTGCTATCGAGGAGTCCGATGTCCGAGACGACGACTGAACAACCAACAGTCAACGAAGAAGCAGCGACTCCGGTCACTGCTGAATCCGACGCAATCGAACTGACGGTAGGACTGACTGCTGCGCTGGAAGCATTGCTGATCGTCAGCGATCAGGGTCAGACCGCAGAAGAACTCGCCACCATTGTGGGTCGTCCAGTGGACGAGGTGGACGCCACTCTGACCGAACTGGCGCAGCAGTACGAACAGCAAGGCCGTGGTTTTGAACTGCGTGTGATTGATGGCGCCTGGCGCTTCTACTCCGCGCGTTCATGCGCCGATATCATCACCCGGTACGTCACCGAGGGGAAGAGTGGCCGACTCTCGCAAGCTGCACTAGAAACCTTGGCTGTTGTGGCTTACAAACAACCCGTCTCCCGTGCCCGCGTCGGTGCCATTCGTGGGGTCAACGTAGATGGTGTGATGCGGACGCTGATTGCCCGCGGTTTAGTGACCGAGACTGGAACCGATCCATCCAGCTTGGCGCTGCTCTACGGCACCACCAGCTACTTCCTGGAACGGATGGGAATCAGTTCGCTCGACGAACTGCCGCCGGTCGCCGATCATCTGCCCGACCTCTCCGTACTCGATGAATTCATCGACTCCGAAGTCTGACGAGCCAACCGGTCAACGCCTGCAAAAGGTGCTGGCTGCCGCTGGCTTCGGGAGCCGACGTGCCTGCGAGGCACTGATCGAAGAAGGCCGCGTCTCCGTCAACGGAGAACAAGTCGTCGGTCAAGGTCGTCGGGTTGATCCGGCTACTGACATCGTTCGAGTCGATGGTGAACGCATCAAAGCTCCTGACGGTTCTCGTTGTGTGATGCTGCACAAACCTGTTGGAGTCGTGACGTCGATGTCCGACGAGCAGGGGCGACCGGACGTCAGTCAGTACGTTGCTGCGGGGGAGCACCTGTTCCATGTGGGTCGGCTAGACACCGATACCAGCGGATTGCTCCTGCTGACCAACGATGGAGACCTCACGCATCGACTGACTCATCCGTCATTCGGGGTGAGCAAAACGTATGTCGCCCAGGTCGCTGGCCAGGTTACGACTGGGACGGTAAATCGTCTACGGCAAGGCGTCGTGATTGAAGATCGTCCGGTTGAGGTGGAACGGATTCGGCTGCGTGGCCAGCAATCGGGACGAACGATTGTGGAGTTGGATATCCACGAGGGGCGCAACCGGATCGTTCGACGACTCTTCGATGAGGTCGGGCATCCGGTCAAACAACTGGTTCGGATTCGGTTTGGTCCGATCTCACTCGGGGACTTACCGGTCGGTCAACGACGGGACCTGACGGCTGCACAGGTGGCTTCGCTATACGACTCCGCTGACCTGAGCGTGCCATGATGGTGCGCAACTGATCTCTGGTGAAGGGGGTGTCGCGTGGCTACTCGAGCGATTCGCGGTGCCACCCAACTGGCTGAGGACTCCGAATCAGAGATGATTTCTGCCGTCACTGAATTATTGACGGAAATTATGGATCGCAACGGCCTCACCACTGATGCGTTCATCAGCATCCTGTTCACCTCCACTCCTGATCTTGTGTCCTGCTTTCCAGCGAAGGCAGCACGGAAACTTGATCTGGCCGAGGTTCCCCTCATGTGCGCCCAAGAGATCCCGGTTCCGGGTGCACTGGAACGAGTAGTGCGCATCATGGCTCATGTGGATACGCCGCAAGAACGGGCAGACGTTCAGCATGTGTTCCTACGTGGAGCGCAGGTATTGCGACAGGACCTCGTCCGATGACGACGCAACCGCAGGCGCAGCCATCCACTCTGATTGTGGGGTCTGGGCTCATCGGGACGTCCATTGCTCTTGCGCTGAAGGCAGAGGAACGGACTGTCTACCTCGCCGACCGTGACCCAGGAGTCTTAGCCACCGCCATCTCGTTAGGCGCGGGTGTCTCGCTGCCTGCTGGGGTGGAACCAGACCTGATCGTTGTGGCGGTGCCGCCTGCGTCGGTAGCAAGTGTTGCCGCACGACATCTGGCGAAGTTCCCTCAAGCGATCGTCACCGACGTGGCCAGTGTGAAGTCTCAACCGTTGGAGAAGCTGCGCAAACTCACCGATGACCATGCCCGATTCGTTGGTGGTCACCCGATGGGTGGTCGTGAGGTAGCCGGACCACGTGGTGCGCGAGCGGATCTGTTCGAGGATCGCCAATGGGTCATCACGGCCAGCGATGAGAACTCACCAGAAGCGGTGGCAGCAGTAGAGGAGCTTGCGGGTCTGTGCGGTGCGATCGTCGTTCATCGCACGCCGGAAGCACATGATCGAGCGGTCGCGCTGACGTCGCACACTCCGCAGATCGTGTCTTCGGCGCTAGCCGCCCAACTTGTCGATGCGCATGCCGAAGATGTTGAGGTTTCTGGCTCCGGGTTGCGCGATACCACGCGACTGGCAGATTCCAACCCAGAGCTATGGACCGAAATCCTGGTGGCAAATGCATCAGAAGTAGCGACGGCTGTTGCTGCGATGCGTGACCAGTTGGATGACGTTGTCCAGGCGTTGCATGTGCTCGATTCAGATGTGGCAACCACTTCGACGGCATGGGCGGGCGAGGCAATTCGGGAAGTACTTGTCCAGGGCAATGCAGGACGGATCAAATTGCCGGGAAAGCATGGTGGTCAACACCGTGAGTACGAGCTGATTCCCGTCGTGGTTGCGGATAAGCCCGGTGAATTGGCGCGGTTGTTCAGTCTCGCTGGCGAACACAACGTCAACCTGGAAGATGTCCGCATCGAACACACGGTGGGTCGTCGGACGGCCCTTATCGAACTGTCGGTAGCCCCGGATGCGGCAGCAACCTTGCGTGATGCGTTACTCAACGGGGGTTGGACAGTCCGCGGCTAGCTGCGCGGGGTCGATAGGGTGACGGTCATGTCCGCCAATGCTGATTCACCCGTTCTTGTCGTGGCTGTGGACGGACCTTCTGGCTCTGGCAAGTCCAGTGTTTCCAAGGCAGTCGCGAGTCAACTCGGTTACCGCTACCTGGATACCGGTGCGATGTATCGGGCCATTGCTTGGGCAGTGCTGAACGCTGGCGTCGACCCGACTGATACGCAACGAGTTATTGAGGTGGCACAGCAGGCCACGATTTCCAGTGGAACTGATCCGGACGCCCCCACGATTGCGGTTGATGGGGTGGACGTTGCCGAACCGATTCGGGCAGCCGAAGTGACGGGTGCTGTGAGCTCGATCAGTGCCGTCCCCGAGGTGCGTGAACTGTTACTGCAGCGTCAGCGCGCGGAGGTTCAAGCGGCTAAAGCTGCCGGAGTAGGCATCGTGGTGGAAGGTCGAGATATTGGCACGACGGTCTTGCCGGACGCTGATGTCAAAGTGTTCTTGACCGCGGATGCGGCTGTGCGTGCGGCTCGTCGACACAAGGAAGACACCGGAGCTGGTCGTCAGCAAGCTCAGGAAGAAGTCGCGCAGTCGTTGGCGGCACGAGATGCTGCCGATTCGTCTCGGGCGGCGTCACCTCTGACTCAAGCAGAAGATGCGCATGTAGTGGATGCGACCACTTTGGGATTCGACGAGGTTGTTGCCAGCGTCATGTCCTTGATGACTGCCAAGACGGGGGACTGATCACGGATGCTTGACGACGATGAGACTCAATCTGAGGCAGAAATCCCCACCTTCTCCGTTGATGACGGAGTAGATGAGGTCACTGCTGCCCAGGCGGCGGCAGAAGCAGAGTTCGGTGCACTCGATGAGCAATCCGATGCCCCGAAAACCGATCGACGATTGCCCGTTGTGGCGATTGTGGGGCGCCCTAACGTGGGCAAATCAACGTTCGTCAATCGAGTGTTGGGTCGACGTGAAGCCGTTGTGGAAGATGTTCCCGGTGTGACTCGTGACCGAGTGAAGTACGAGGCCGAATGGTCGGGAACTCCTTTCTGGATCATCGACACTGGCGGCTGGGATCGTACGGGCAAGGGTCTGGCGGCACATGTCAGTCGCCAAGCAGAACTGGCCACCACCGAAGCGGATCTTGTCGTGTTCGTTGTTGATGCCACGGTGGGTGTGACTGATGCCGACCTGGATGCAGTGAAGATGCTGCGTCGCTCGAAGGTGCCCACGTTGTTGGTGGCGAACAAGGTGGATTCCACTGCTCAAGAACTAGAAGCAGCGAACCTGTGGTCCTTGGGTTTGGGGGAGCCGTACGTCGTATCTGCATTGCATGGACGAGGCAGCGGTGACTTCCTGGACATCTTGGTCGATGCCCTGCCGGAAGAAGGCAAGGCACCAGCAGCAGATACCGGATTACCCCGGGTTGCCTTACTTGGTCGACCGAATGTCGGTAAGTC
>JBDHZU010000056.1:0-11462 GCA_039812085.1 Candidatus Nanopelagicales bacterium
CCAGCCAAAACCCGAGACTGTTCGATCTCGCGGAGACGATCAGACAGCATTAGCCGACCACTTCTCGGATGGCATCGACCGTGACATCCACGAGTTCGTCTGCTTGGTCCTCGCTGATTGCCAGTGGCGGCATGAGAACGACGACATCGCCCAAAGGACGAATCCAGACTCCGTTACGCCGTGCTGCTTGGCAGACCTGGAATCCCGTCCGCTCCATCACGTCGGTGACTTCAATGCCCGTCATGGTGCCGACGCGTCGGACTTCAATCACCGAGTCGAGGTCATCGAGTGAGTCAGACAGACGTTGCCCTATTCGCTCGCCAATCTGACGGGCATGGTCAACGGTGGCATTGCGCTGCATCAGATCAAGGTTCGCAATCGCGGCTGCCGCACACATGGGGTTGGCCGTGAAGGAATGACCGTGGAAGAAGGTTCGGGCTTGTGCGGGGGTTCCCAGGAATGCCTCGTACACCGCTTCAGTGGTCAGCACAGCAGACAGGGGAAGGACTCCACCCGTGAGTCCTTTGCCGCAGGTCATCAGGTCGGGGGTGATCCCTGCTTGTTGGACGGCCCACATGGTGCCGGTGCGACCAATCCCGGTTGCGACTTCGTCGCACACCAGCAGGACACCGAATTGGTCGCATAACTCGCGTGCCCCGGATACGAAGGAGACATCGTGCGTGAGCATTCCGCCTGCGCCTTGGACTAACGGTTCGATCACCAGGGCGCAGAGTGAGTCGCCTTCTCGCTCAAACAGTTCCCGCAGTTCGCCCAGCACTTGCGCGGCACGCTCGGGGCGAGTCTGGCCAGGGGCCAGTACGCCCGGCGAACTGACCATGCGGGTGTCCAGCAGAATCGGCCGGTAGGTGGCATGGAAGAGATCGATGCCGCCCACGCTGACGGCCCCCAGGGTGTCCCCGTGGTAGCCCTCGGCGACGTGGGCAAAGTAGGGCCGATGTTCTCCGCGTTGGGCCTGGGATTGGTAGGCCATCTTGATGGCAGCTTCGACCGCGCTGGAGCCATCACCGGCGAAGAACGCCCGTGTCAGGCCTTCTGGGGCGGTGGCGAGCAGCTTCTCGGCAAGCTCGATTCCGGGTTCATGGGTGAGCCCGAGGAACGTGATGTGGTCTAGCTTCGCGGCCTGTGCGGCAATCGCTTCGGTGATCTCTGAGACGCCGTGTCCATGCACGTTGACCCACAGAGAAGAGACACCATCCAGGTAGCGGTTGCCGTCGGTGTCGAAGAAGTACATGCCCTCTGCTCGGTCCACCACGATGGGATCGTCGGCCAGCCACAGTGATTGCTGAGTAAAGGGGTGCCACACCGAGCGGGCATCGCGCGCAACCAGTTGGTCGGTGAGTTCGCGTGATTTGGCCACCCGTCGATGGTGACATGAGCTCTAAGGTGACAGGCATGGTGGATCGGGGTCGGTTGCTGGCAGACCGCACTGATCTGCGCCCGGAGGACAACGACCACCTCAACGCATTGGTTACCGACTGGACATTGCTGTCTGATCTTGCCTTCGCCGATTTGGTCTTGTGGGTGCCGACGTGGAATCGAGCGGGCTACACCGCTGTTGCGCAGGTGCGACCCACCACCGGGCCAACTGCGCTGCCAGAAGACATCGTGGGTCGCTTCTTAGGCAAGGGCCGTCGAGCAGCGCTGGATCGGGCATTTGTCTCTGGAGTCGTCGTTAAAACTGAGACCGACCCTGGGCACGGAGCATTAGTCCAAGCCATTCCGGTCTTTCGGGATGGGCGAGTCATCGCGGTCGTTGCGCGCCATGCGGCTCCTCGCGCCTCGCTTGGAGGTGGTTTGGAAACGGCGTACCTGCAAACCGCAGAAGACATCGTAGAAATGATCACGACCGGTGATTTCCCGCCTGCCGAAGGTCTATCTGCGACTGATTCGCCACCGCGTGTGGGTGACGGATTCGTTCGTCTCGATTCGGGCGGTCGAGTTCTTATGGCCTCGCCAAACGCGATCAGTGCCTTCCACCGCTTGGGACTGGCAGCGGAACTGTTCGGTGAATCGTTGAGTGCCACGTTGACGCGACTGACTCGGACCCCCGGACCGGTTGATGAATCCATCGCGCTGGTGGCGAAGGGGCGGTCACCGGGTGCGGCCATGATCGACAACGGGGATGCTGCCGTGACGTTGCGTGCGTTGCCCATCAAACGCAATGGAGTGCATGTGGCGGCCATGATTTTGGTTCGCGATGTCACCGATCTGCGTCGCCGCGAACGTGCGCTGCTCACCAAGGACTCCACGATCCGCGAGATTCATCACCGGGTGAAGAACAACCTGCAGACCGTGGCCGCGCTGCTGCGCTTGCAGGCTCGCCGGATTGACGAACCGAAAGGTCGCGCTGCCCTGGAGGAAGCCGTTCGGCGAGTGGGAGCCATTGCGGTGGTCCACGAGTCGCTGTCGGGACAAGAAGGACAAGAAGCTGACTTTGACGAGGTGGCAGATCGGATCATCGCGCTTACTCGGGATCTGTCCTCATCGGCAACGGTCACGCGGGTGGGTAGTGCTGGGATGCTCCCCAGTGAAGTCGTCACGCCGCTGGCGATGTCCTTGGCTGAGTTGTTGTCGAACGCGGTGTCTCACGGCCTGGCAGACGGCGACGGAGAGGTCGTGTTGCGTCTGACTCGGATTGGCCGCCGGATCACGGTAGAGGTCGTAGATGACGGGGTCGGTATGCCGCAGGGTCTTAAGCCGGAAGAGTCGGCGGGTCTTGGTCTGCGGATCGTGAAGACTCTGATTACTGAAGAACTTGATGGAACGGTGA
This sequence comes from Candidatus Nanopelagicales bacterium, assembly GCA_039812085.1. Lineage (GTDB taxonomy): Bacteria > Actinomycetota > Actinomycetes > S36-B12 > UBA10799 > JBDHZU01. The sequence goes on from JBDHZU010000056.1 coordinate 2,792, forward strand.
CGTGGGAACCGCGAAGTCCGCGGGGGACCAGTGTGGTGATTGATCTGCTGGTCTCGGGTCGGGAGAAATAAGTCCAGACATCACAAGAGGACAGCAGCGCCGAGCATGCTGTCCTCTTGGGGATCGTGGGTTATGCGGACTGAACCCGCAAACTGCGACGGCGAGCGAGTCGACGCTCGTCCTCGGAAAGGCCACCCCAGACGCCAGCTTCCTGGCCGGTTTCCATTGCCCAGCGAAGACACGCATCGGCAACAGTGCAGGAGCGACAGACGACCTTTGCTTCCTCGATCTGTCGGACTGCAGGTCCGGTATCGCCGATCGGGAAGAAGAGTTCTGGATCTTCGTCACGGCAGGCTGCTCGGTGGCGCCAGTCCATGCGTACTCCTTGGTCAAGGCCGATCGCCTGTTCGTTCGGCCGCAGTGTCTGTAGGCACACGTCGCTTCCCGTGAGGGAGAGGGGGTGGACGTGGTCACTGTTGTGAGGTGCCGTAAGGTGCCCCGCTTTGGTGACTTAAATAGAGTCACACAGAGTGAGAACCGGGCACAAGGCTATTGATTATGGTGTCGCCCGGATGAGGTGTCGAGTGCGTCACATTTGCGCAAATCCGCTGTGTTTCAGGCGCTCTCGGCGACCGCAGAGTAATTGAAGGTTCACGTAGCGTCATTTGGGTGTCCTGCACAACGATTACGGCCTGGAGCGTCGTTAGCCGATCACAGTGAGCGCGTTGGGTACCGACTCGAAGACGACCTCGTCCACATCGCCGATGGCTTCACCATCGATTTGGAATGAGGTGGGCCGCAGACAGGTGATGACGAAGCGGTCGGCATCGTGCAAGGTGAAGATGTTGTCGTCGTTAGCGCTGGGCTTCTGCGCCAGGATTCGACGCACTACCTTGACCCCGTTGGTGACCGACAAATTACGTACGGCCCACAGGTCGAGACCCTTGTCGTAAGACGCTTCCGGTGATGGATTGACCGCCTTCGGTCCGAGGTAGGTCCATGGGGAACCGTTCTGAACCACGGCCAGAAACACGCGACGAACCGGTGGTTGGTCTGGCGGTACGACCACCATCGAGGCCATTTTTCGATCCGTACCGCGGAAGAACGTATTGACTGCGGCCGTGACATAACGGGTGGGTGTGGCCGCTTTGCCCTCCGCACGGGCGGCATCAATGATGGCCACGATCTGGGCGTCAATACCAAGGCCTGCGTTGCAGCAGAACCATCGACCGTTGGCGATTCCCAAACTGATCGTGCGTTGTTTGCCTTCGCGGATCGCGGCGATCAATTCACCTGTGGCCTCGACTGGATCGTTGGAATAGCCCAACGAACGGACAAAGACGTTGGCCGAACCACCGGGAATCACACCTACTGCCGGTGGATGTGCACCGGGCGTGAGTGCATTGCGCAGACCATTGATGACCTCATTAACGGTGCCGTCGCCGCCGTAGGCAATGACGAAGTCCATCCCGTCGCGGACTGCTTGAGCGCCCAATTCGGATGCGTGGCCGCGGTGATCGGTGGTGACCGTCTGCAGATCCAGAACGTGGGCGAGTGCTTCCAGCAGCACCTCACGGGCACGTGGAGTGGTGGTTGTTGACTTGGGGTTCACCACGAGCAGACCGCGCACAGACCCCAGCCTGCCAGACGCCTCACCGGAGGCGACCGTAGGCTTACGCAAGTGGTGTCATCGAAGGACCAGCCGAGCGCGTCAGGCGAGCCAACTGACGGCCACTACGCAGCGCCGTTGAGATTTGTGTTGTTCCTGCGTCGGGCGGGTGCGGTCGGGATTGTGGAAGCGGCGATTTTGCTGGTGACCACCATCGCGATGGGAATCGCAGCGTTCCATTCCTCTGGCAGTCGCGGGGAGCAGTCCTCGGCGAATGTTTTCCTCGTCGTCATCTTCGTCATCTTTGCGTTACTCATCGCTCTGGTGTCGCGATCACTATTACGTTCATCAACGAGTGGGCGACCAGCATTTCTGTTGATCCAGGTATTCGTGCTGATCGCTGCGTGGACGGTGTTTTCTGGCGGTACCGCAGTGGTTAAGGCTGCGGGTGTGCTGATTGGTCTGCTGGCGCTCTTGGGCGGCTACTGGACGATCCGTTCCATTGCCGCGCAACCCGACGTGCAGTAGCTGCTAGTACTCGTCGCCTAGGCCATCACGCATCGTCGCGAGTGAACGAGCGAGCAAGCGGGAGACATGCATCTGGGAGACTCCCACGGTCTCTGCGATCTGAGCTTGGGTCATATTTTCGAAGAACCGCATGAGCACGATTTGTCGGTCGCGTTCGGTGAGTAATTCCAAGGCAGGTTTCAGCGTCTCGGTGACCTCGATCTGAGCGATTCGGGCGTCATTCGTGCCCAGGGTGTCGCTAATGGTCATGGATTCGTCGTCATGGCTGGAGGTCGTCGAGTCCAGTGACAAGGCCGAGTAGGCCTGGGCCGATTCCAGACCCTCAATGACTTCTTCCTCGTCAATCTCAAGGTAGGCAGCAAGCTCGCGCACAGTGGGGGACTGGCCGGTTTTCTGGGACAACTCCGCACTGGCGACGTTGATCTGAGTGCGTAGTTCTTGCAGCCGTCGCGGAACTCGAATCTGCCAGCCGCGATCCCGGAAGTGACGTTTGATTTCTCCCACGATGGTGGGAGTGGCATAGGTGGACAGCGCATTGCCACGGTCCGGCTCAAATCGATCGACCGCTTTGATCAGGCCAATCGACCCCACCTGTACCAAGTCGTCCAATGGTTCGCCGCGGTCACGGAAACGACGAGCCAGGTGTTCGACCAGTGGCATGTGCAACGTGACCAGTTCATCCCGACAGGCGATGTACGTCGGGTCGTCATGATCGAGGTCTTTCATCCGGACCAGGAGTACCTGTTCGCGCTGTTTCGCCTCCTCCGTCCAACTGGTTTGGCGAGGAGCAGGAGCGGTTGGTCCCGTCGTGGTTTGGCTCACGCGTTCACCTGAGCCGCGTGTGTCACCGGGTTCTGCCCGGCCTGCAAGGTGATTGAGACGGTGCCATCGGTGGCTTGTGCGGTGACGTCATCGACGAGAGCACTCAGGACTGTCCAACTGAAACTGTCGGTGCGTGGGCTACGACCTCGCCGGGTGACGGCAGCAACTGACACCGCGATGGTGTTGTGCGAACTTGTCGGCGAAATGGTCAGCGTCAATGTCTGTTCGGGATCGGTATCGGCCAAGAGCAGAGCGCAGGCCTCGTCAACGGCCAGCTTCACATCTTCGATTCGGTCGATCCCAAAATCCAGACTGGCGCACACGCTGGCCACAGCGGCACGAGCAAGCACCAGATGTTGGCTGGTGGCAGGCATCGTGAGAATGATGTCCGACTGGCTCATCAGTCACCCCTCCGCAGGCTCTAGGCAGCGCTCTGACCGTATCGGCCCCTAAGGTTTTGAAGCATGGTGGACGGACACATTCGGCTCGCGACTGTTGATGACGTGCCAGAACTGGTTGAACTGATCCAGGCATTGGCCGATCACATGGAATCCGGTGATGAAGTCGACGTCACCGCCGACGACCTCACCACCATCATGTTCGGCAGTCCGAATACACCCACCGGTTCGCCAACGGTGTGGTGCACCGTGGTCGAACATGACGGTCCCGATGGGCAACGCCTGGGCGGAATGGCGCTTTGGTACCTGAACTTCTCCACCTGGCGAGGAACTCACGGAATCTTCCTGGAGGACCTCTACGTCCGCGAACAAGTCCGTGGGCACCGCTACGGCGTTCGGTTGCTTGCCTCGTTGGCCGCAGAATGCGTTGAGCGCGGTTATGCCCGCCTGATGTGGGAGGTGGACAACGCCAATACTGGCGCGGTGGCTTTCTACGACAGTCTCAATGCTCACCCCAAGTCGGAGTGGACCACCTATCTACTCAGTGGGGATGAGCTGCGTGAGGTTGCCAAGCGCGCGGACTAGCTGGTTACTTACTAGCTGAAATGGGGCGGGCCGCTTGGACCTGCGCATGGTCAACCATTCCTTGTGGAATGTGCCAGCGCTGCATGATCGAGGCATAGGTGCCGTTGTCGATCAGGTGTTGCACCACCCGTTGAATCAACTCAGCCCATTGCGCGCCATAGTGCGGCCCCACCGCAATCCCGTAATTGCGTAACGGAGTTCCGCTGGGAATCGAAGAAATGAGTTCGGGATTCAGGGCCACTTGGAAGTTCGTCACCGTGGAGTCTGCCGCCATGACATCGACCCGACCCTTCAACACGTCATCTGTGGCCTGAGGCTGAACGTCAGTTGCCTTGATGGAGATGGGTTTCTTGCCATCGCGTTCACACTGACTTGAGTAATCGACCATGAGATCGATGTAGTCGGTGCCTTCTTCCACTGCGATGGAGTGACCACACAAGGTTTCCAGACTGGTGGGTGCGTTCTTGACAGCGCGATTGACCACCAACCCGAGATTCGCTTGGTAGTAGGACACCATGTTGGCCAATCGGGCCGTTGGCTCATCGGTCCAAATCGAGGAGATTCCCAAATGACTTTGGTCGGTGGCCACGTTGGCGGTGATCGAGGTGTAGTCGACTTGGCGGAAACTCGCGGCCATTCCCAGGGTTTGTGCGATTGCTGATCCGAGCTCGACATCGGCACCCTGCAGTCGGCCATCAGCAACGAACTCCATGGGCGCATACGGCTCGTCAGTAGCAATGGTGAGCATTCCCGCTGAACGAATAGGTAGGGGGACTTCGGCGCGTAACCCATCATCGACGGTCACACCGGAGAGCGGTTGCGTGAAGAAACTGGTTGATCGTGACTCCAGTTCGGTCGAGCATCCAGTAAGCGCGACGCAAGTAATGGCGGCAATAAGTGAGCAGAGCCGCACATGGGGTCGGATTCGGTGAAGCGTTGCCTGCACCACACTCACCTCCCGCTGGGCTCAGGTCTGGATCAGACCGTATGGGAGAATCGAGCAAGTTGCTCGGGCACCGGTTTCTTCACCGATGGATTCCAGTAACTGAACGGCCAAGTCTCAGCTAGACATCAGGAAGGTGCCCCTGTGGCTCCGGATCGCCAGGAACAATTCGACCCATCGCTGGATCCTGCATTTCCGCTTCACCGAGGCGGCAAGATCGAGGTTCGTCCCGCGGTCCGTATCCGAGACGCAGAGGGACTTGCGCTGGCCTACACACCAGGCGTCGCACGGGTATCCCAAGCACTAGCCGAGGATGCGGATCTGGCCTACGAATACACCTGGAAAGCCAACACGGTGGCCGTGGTCACTGATGGAACCGCCGTGCTGGGGTTGGGCGACATTGGGCCGACCGCTGCGCTGCCGGTGATGGAAGGCAAGGCGCTGCTGTTCAAAGAGTTCGCTGGCGTGGATGCGGTGCCGATCTGTTTGGACTGTTCTGACTCCGACGACATCGTGGAGACCGTTGCCCGACTGGCACCGGCATTTGGAGGAATCAACCTCGAAGACATCTCTGCGCCGCGTTGCTTCGAGATCGAGAAGCGTCTGCAGGAGCGCCTCGACATTCCCGTCTTCCATGACGATCAGCACGGCACCGCCATCGTGGTGCTCGCTGCTTTGATCAATGCAGCCAAGGTCACTGGTCGAAAGTTGGCTGATCTGCGCGTTGTCGTCTCTGGTGCCGGAGCTGCCGGTATCGCGGTCTCACGCATGCTGGTTGAGGCCGGCGTGGGCGAACTGGGGGTAGCTGACTCCAAGGGAATGATCCACACCAGCCGCGACGATCTGGTGGGAGAGAAGCGGGCTCTGGCAGAGATCACCAATGCTTCAGGGTTCACCGGACCGATCGAACGTGCATTGATTGATGCCGATGTATTCATCGGAGTATCGGCCGGGCATGTGCCGGAAGCAGCAATCGCCTCAATGGCCCCTGGTTGCATCGTGTTTGCTCTGGCGAACCCCGATCCGGAAGTTGACCCCGAGGTCGCGAATCGTTACGCCGCTGTCATCGCGACTGGTCGCTCGGACTTCCCGAACCAGATCAACAACGTGTTGGCATTCCCTGGGATCTTCCGTGGTGCGCTCAACGTCCGGGCGTCACGTATCACCGACGGAATGAAGTTGGCAGCAGCTCATGCGCTGGCGGAGACGGTGACGGAAGACAAACTGTCCCGCACTCACATCGTGCCCAGTGCGTTCAACGATCTCGTTGCAGCGAATGTTGCCAATGCGGTTGAGCAGGCCGCTCGTGCTGATGGAGTGGCCCGAGTCGCTCACTCGCGGCCCTAGTTGGCGATCGCGTCACCACAGGCCAAGGTCTTTGGTTCCCACCAGAGCCAGCACGATTCCGGCAGTTAACAGGATTCCCGGAATCATCGAACCGCTGTGAGTCTCCACATAGTGACGACCCTTGGCCAACCACGGTTTGATCCGTTCAGGAAAAGCCAGCACCAATAACGTGACTGCAAGGAATGTGCTCGTTGCGACGGCTGCACTGATCAGTGCGATCTCGATGCGTTGATCGGTGGGAAGTCCCGAACGATGTAAGAACAGGCCGATTCCTGCCCAGTAGCCGTAGTTCGTGACATTGAGAATCGAGAAGATGAACGCCAGCCAGGCGGCAGATCGGACATCAGCGTTGGCTGCACGTTCGATCATGGCTTTGGTTTTGTTCGCATTATTGCTGTGATCGCTATGCCGGCTGCGCTGCCACGTCACGATGGCGGCCACGATCAGCACTGTTCCCAGCGCGCAGCCGATGATCCCGATCGTGTGTTTATGGGCGGCGGGATCAATTGCCGATATTGCGGAATCGATGATTGGGGCGATGATCGCCAGCGCCAGCAGGTTGAAGATGAACCACCCAGCGGTGAAGACAGCCGCTGCCCGGCCGGGCTTCTTGTTGAGCAGCATCGCTCCCAGAGCCACCACGGGTAGTGGGCTGGTTGCCAACCCCCATCCCAGGTAAGCGCAAAGCCCCAGTGTGGCGCCGAAGCTACTCATCGATATCAGTTATCGGTCGGGTTATTGGTGATAACGATCTTCCCGAAGACATCCCCGCTGGCGAGTTGAGCGAAAGCATCCCGGGCCTGTGCAAGTGGATATTCCGCTGCCACGACGGGTCGGATGCCAGCGATATCGCACAGATTGATCAGGTCAACCAGTTCCTCTTTTGTTCCCATCGTGGAACCCACCACGGAAAGTTGGGTGAAGAACACTCGGGCAAGGTCGGCAGGCGGATTAGGTCCGCTAGTTGCGCCGGAGACGACGATGGTTCCGCCCGGTCGTAGGGACTTCACGCTATGACTCCAGGTGGCTTCGCCCACCGTTTCCATCACGGCATGCACACGTTGGGGCAGTCGAGCACCTGGTTCGAAGACCGCGTGTGCTCCCAGGTCGAGGGCACGTTGCCGTTTCTCAGGATCGCGGCTAGTGGCCCATACCTGGAATCCCATTGCTCGACCCAACTCGATGCAGGCTGTAGCGACACCTCCACCAGCCCCCTGCACAAGCACGGTCTGACCTGGACGAAGTCCTGAACGAACCGCCAGCATTCGGTACGCGGTGAGCCAGGCGGTGGGCAGACAGGCAATCTGTGCCCACGACCATCCGGCGGGCTTAGCAATCAGATTGCGGCGCGGAACAGCCACTTGTTCGGCAAAGGTGCCGGGGTACTTCTCGGACAAGATGCTGCGCGAGGTGGACATGGTCTCGTCACCAGAAGGGTCATCTCCCACGATGGGATAAATGATGACGTCGTTGCCGTCGCTATCCACGCCAGCGGCATCACAACCCAGAATCATCGGAAGTCGCTCGGCAGGCAGGCCCACGCCGCGCAGGCTCCATAGGTCGTGATGATTCAGGCTGGCTGCTCGCATGGAGATGATCGCCCAGTCATCGGGAACGTCGGGCGGGTCGATCTCGTCAACGACTAATCCGGAGAGTGGATCGGCAGGGTCTTGCGAAGCGCAGTAGGCGGCGAGCATGCAGTCGATGCTAGCGGCGTAGGAAGAATTGCCCGAGCAGCGTCGCCGGGTGGTTATTCGTCTTCATCGGAGTCGTCGCGGGCAAGCCAGGTGGCCATGCGCTCGACGGCATCTTCGAACTCGGGGTACAGATCGACGAACACCTGCAACCGATCTGCCAGGTAGGCAACCGACCATTCCTGATCGCCGCGCCGTGCGAGCAGTTCCTCAATCCCTCGATCAGTGGAATACATCTAGTCGCGCAATGCCTCGTTGAGCAGTTCGGCTTGCTCGGCCTCGGAGTAGGAGTGGATGCCGGTAGCAGGTGAAGCGGATGCCGGGCGAGTGACGGCCTGCAAGGTGCGGTCGAGGTGCTTGACCAGATTGAGCAGCATGTACGGCCATGCACCTTGATTTTCCGGTTCCTCTTGTACCCACCTCAGATGAGCATCATCTGGGTAGAGGGCTAAGGCTTCCTTCAGCTCCTCAACTGGTAGTGGGAAGAGTCGCTCGACCCGCACGATGGCGACATCGTCGCGAGAAAGTTCTTCGCGCTTGGCAACCAAATCCCAGGTGACTTTGCCAGAACACAGGATGACGGTCTTGACCTTGGATGTGTCCACGCCCTTGTCCGCAATGACCGCATTGAACTGACCCGTGGTGAAGTCTTCTCGAGTGCTCGCGGCTGCCTTGTTACGCAGCATCGACTTGGGGGTGAACACGATGAGCGGCTTGTGATGACCGGCCAACGCTTGCCAACGCA
>JBDHZU010000057.1:0-11404 GCA_039812085.1 Candidatus Nanopelagicales bacterium
GCAGCCCGATCTCATACGCATCGGGATACATCAGCGCCCAGTGCACATGTGCTGCTGACCAGTCTTTGTTGACTGCGTTTAGTTCGCCGCCGACGTATTGCACCGGCTTTTTGACCTTGGGGAGCAGCCGTTCCAACTGGGCAAAGACGCTGTCGCCCCGCTGCCGCGACTGGTTATCCACAAATCAAGGGTACGTGACACGTCGGAGACCCAACCAGGTCCGAATGAGTCGAACGTTATTCCCGGGAACGAAGGTGAACGCTTTCCAACAAAGCAATGCCGACCCAGCCGGCAAACATCGAGGTACCGCCGTAGGAGACGAACGGCAGCGGAACACCGGTCACCGGCATGATCCCGAGGTTCATCCCGATGTTCTCGAATGCTTGGAAGGCGAACCAGCAGACCACTCCAATGGCGACCAAGCGACCGAACGAGTCGCGGGCAGTGCGCGCGATCTGCATTCCTCGCCAGATGATGACTCCGACCAGCAAAATGACGAAGCCCGCACCGAGCAGGCCAAGTTCTTCTCCGGCGACCGAAAAGACGAAGTCAGTCTGCTGATAGGGCACGAATGCGCCTTGGGTCTGATTGCCGTGGAACAAGCCTTGCCCGAACAAGCCGCCGCCGCCAATTGCGATCCGCGCCTGCGCCACGTTGTAACCGATACCCCGTGGGTCAGTATCGGGATGCAAGAACGTCAGCAGCCGATCAAGTTGGTACTGGTCGAGTACCCCCACGAGAATTGCCAGCCCAGCTGCCGCGATCACCCCGGCAACCAATGCCAGCACCCAGCGGGCAGGAACGTTGGAGGCAACCAACAACCCGATCACGATCGAACCGATCACCAGCACAGTTCCCAGGTCGGGCTGCAACATGATCAAAGCCATTGGTCCAGCCGCCCAGGCCAGCGCGAACTTCACATCCCGCGCATCGGGAACTTCCCGACCGAGGTCTCGCTCGGACAACACCATCGCCATCGACAAGATGACGGCGACCTTGGCGAACTCGCCAGGCTGCAAAGTGAACCCGCCCGGAAGGGAGATCCAGGCGTGGGCACCGTTGATGGTTGTCCCCACTGGGGTAAGCACCACCAGCAACGACGTAATGACCAGTCCATAGACAACCGGCGTATACGCCCGGAGCACGCGGTAATCGACCTTGACCACCACAGCCGCCAACGCCAAACCCAGGATGAGGTTGATGAGGTGTTTGACCAGGAAGTGCTGCGGATCATCACCATCGGCAATCAAACGGCCTCTAGTCGCCGACCACACCAGCAGTGCGCCTATCAACGACAACAACAGGGCAGCTCCGAAGAGCACCAAATCCAACCGCGCCAACCGATCCGAACTGCGTCGCACTTGCGCGAACAAGGCGACCGTGCGCGCCGTAGCTTGTGGCCGTCGATCAATCACCACCACCTGTGGAGCAGCGGCTGGAGCGGATTGATGATCAAGCGGCGCATGACGCCGACGAGTGACAGCCATCAGTTCTGTCCCACCGTCTCGGTAGGAATCTTGGAACTGACGTCGCCACCGGACAAGATGCTGCGGTCGCTGGAAGCGTGGCCGTCCTTTACCCCAAACAGTGCCTCATAGATCGCACGCACGCTCGGACCGCAGGCTTCGGCACCTGTCCCACCTTGGCTAATGGTGCACCCAACCGCGAACTTGGCATTCTGACTCGGAGCAAACGATTCGATCCATGCCGTCGAGCCTTTACCCACGACCTCAGCAGTACCCGTCTTCAACGCAACCGATACTTCGGAGTGGGGAAAGCCCAGGAATGCATTGTGCGCAGTACCTGATACGACGGTGTCTGACAAGGCGGAACGTAAGTAGTCCAAGGTGGCAGCAGATGCCTTGACCTCACCGTTCTTTACCGGGTCGAACTCGCGGGTGACAGTGCCGTCAGCGGATACCACTGCTTTGGCAATCTGCGGTTGCATTAACGATCCACCGTTCGCGATGGCCGAGTAAGCAGTCAGCATCTGCAGCGGTGTGACTTGCGTATCGCCCTGCCCAATCGCGGTATTGAGCGCATCGCCTGCCCGGTAGGACGCACCTTCGGCGCAGTAATCCGAGGCATATGACTGCAGCAGTTTTGCTCGTTCTTGGTCAGCAAGTTCGGGGTATCCATCCTTGGCCCGCTTGCAGTACACATCTTTGAGTTCGGCATAGTCCGTCTGCTTAGTCGCCCGACTGACGACCTTGCCTTTGCTTTCGTCCGGCAGATCAATTCCAGTTTCCTGACCTAAACCAAACGATTTGGCTTCGTTGACGACGAACTCGTTGGGCTCGCCCTTTGGATTCAGACCGCCATCTTTGAGCCACATCTGGTGCGCGAGTTTGTAAAACACGGTGTCGCAGGACACAGCCAAGGCTTTAGCTAACGAGATCGACCCGAACGCTTCGGACTCGTAGTTATTGAAGATCTGTCCACCAACGTTGTACGTGCTCGGACATTCATATGAGCCACTCGTTGAGTACCCGGCCCGAACCGCAGCAGCGGTGGTGATCGCCTTGAATGTCGATGCCGGTGCGTACAGACCCTGGATCGCCCGGTTGAGCAGCGGCGTTCCTTGCTTGGGGTCGGTCAACGCCTTGTAGTCGTGGGAGCTGATACCACCTACCCAGATTTGCGGATCGTAAGTTGGCCAGGACGCCATCGCCAGAATTCGACCGGTGGACGGCTCCATCACAATGATCGAACCGGAATCAGCTTTGTTCCCAGCCTTCTTCGATCGGGTAATCGCCTGCTGTAGCTGCTGTTCCACAACACCCTGCAAACGAGCATCGATGCTGGTGACCAAGTTGCTCCCGACCACAGCCGGCGTATCCGACAACACCGTCGAGACTCCACCTGCCCGAGTAAGTGCCACCTTCTGAACTCCGGCATGCCCGGCCAGCACAGAGTTGTACTGCGCCTCCAAACCGGCCCGCCCAACTTGTTCGTCGATCCCGACAAGGTCATGGCCAGACTTCTTGATTTCGTCTTGAGTCATCGGGCCGAGATAACCGGCCACGTGGGTCAAGCTGGCGCCATAGGTTTTGGGGTAAGAGCGAACGGCCTGTAGTTGGGTGTGGACACCTTTGAGTTCATCCGTCTGTTCCATAAGTTGCAGACCGACTGAGGTATCCACGTTCTCCGCAACCACGACCGGTTGGGTGGCCGGGCCGTTCCAGCACAGCGGTTGAGGTAACGCGTTCTTGGTTCCACATGGCCGCATACGTGCGGTCAACGCATCAGCAGTAGTGCCCAACTCTGTCGCCAATCGCGCCAACATGGCTTTGCCGCCATCACGCTGCCGATTGAGTACATCGCGATCAACCGAGACCACGATCGACGACTTGTTCGCGACCAATGGTCGACCGACCTGGTCAAGAATCAGCCCACGTTGAGCCGGGACAACGACCTCTCGAACGGTTCCGGTCGAAGCTGCTTGCCGGTAGGTCGCGCCATTAGCGGTTTGCATCCAGGCCAACCGCATGAACAAGGTGGCGACCAGGCTGACCACTAGTACCTGCAACACGATCAGTCGCGCATCCCGACGGCGCGCCCCCGAGACCGCCTTCATGCCCAGTGCCTCGATGGATTCGGGCTGTCAGTCGCACCCTTGTACAGCAAACTCACGGCGGGGATCACGGCAATAGCAAGCACTCCAGCGTAGAGCGCAGATGTCACGACGTAGACCGGAAGCACCGACCACGTCACGACGGCGGACCCAAAGATCGATGCCAATACAGCGAGCACGATGGTCGATCCACCAGCTAGTCCAGCAGTCAACGCACATGTCGCCACAGTGGGACGCTCCGAACGCACCGGATAGTGGCCCGCAATGAAACCCACCACAGCAAATACAGCAGCGACCTGCCCCAAAGAACCAACCGCCGGTGGGACAAGTTCCAACAGCAGTCCAGCACTGAATCCGACGATCACCCCCGTTGTGGGTCCAGCCGCAATCGCGATTGCCACCACGACGACAAGCAACAACGGAGGAGTTGCCGCTGGTAGGCCAAGGCGAGAAAGCACCGAAACTTGCAGGACGAGCGCAGTGAAAACAGCGGCAAACGCAAGCACTGTGCGGGCAGAAGGAGCTCTCATGGAGTCACCTCTGTCGCCGAGGGTGTCGGCGAAGCTGATCCGGAGCTGCTGGGTGCAGGAGTAGGTAACACCGACTCACGCGCCTCCGTACGCACTGGCACCACAACCACACCCACGATATCCAGGGAGTTCAGATTCGCTGCGGGGACCACGGTTGCCGATCGATCAACTTGTCCAGCCGTGCCATGCAATGCGGTGATCGTTCCCAAGGGAAGACCGGGGGCATACGGACGACCGTCCGGGGAACCGAAGCTGACCAGCTTCTGTCCGACAGAGAGATCCACGGTGGGGTCCAGCATTCGCAGTTGCGCTTCGTTTGGCTTACCCGCACCTTGCAGCGCACCCACCTGGCCGTTGCCTTCCAACCGCGCGCCCACAACGACTTTGCTGTCCGTCATGAGTTGGACTGTTGCCGTGGTGGGAGACACCGAAATCGTCTTGCCGACAAGTCCGTCTCCGGTAATCACGGACATGTCTTTCTCGATGCCGTCACGACTACCGATATCGAGCGTGACCGATCCGGTGAAAGTGACGAAGCTGCCGTAACCAACCACCCGAGCAGGCACGACTCGATAGCCACCAATACCGGCAAGTTTCAGCATCGACTGCAGTTGATTTGCCTGACTGGCGATCTGGTTTTGATTGGCTGAACCATCGTGTAACTGTTGGACATCTTGGGTGACTGCTGCGGTTCGATCGCTCTGGTCACCAAACGTCGTCATCGAACGCACGGCTGCGGTAAATGGCGCCGTTGCCGCCGTTACGGCACGCTCGATCGGTCCGACCACCGCAGCCGTGATCCCTCGCAGACCGGCCACTGCACCACTGCCACGTACGTCCACGAGGACCAAGGTGAGGGAAACGAGCAGCAAGATGCCGAGCAATGCGCGTGCTCTCACGATGTCTCGCATGTTCGACGTTCCCCCTCCCCCTCTTACGTATTGCCGTGCAGCGCCGTCAGTATCTGGACTCCGCCAGAAGTACCGGCTTCAAGTCCTCGAATGCCTCGACGCATTGGCCTGTCCCCAAGGCCACGCAGTCCATGGGATGCGGAGCTACCCGCACCTCGATTCCGGTCTCATGTCGCAGTAGTTCATCGAGTCCACGCAGCAACGCGCCACCGCCGGTCAACACGATGCCGGTGTCCATGACGTCGCCCGCCAATTCCGGTGGAGTGCGGTCCAGCGTGGTTCGAACAGAATCGACGATGGCACGCAGCGGTTCATCAAAGGCGCGTCGAACCTCATCGCTGGTCAACACAACCGTGCGTGGCAGTCCGGTGATGAGGTCTCGTCCACGGACTCGGGCCTGCGGTTCGTCAACCGTGGGGAAGGCTGATCCGATCTTGGCCTTGACGTCTTCTGCGGTCCGCTCGCCCAGCAGGACGGAGTATTCCTTCTTGACGTACTGGATCAATGCCTCGTCTAGCCGGTCACCCCCGACTCGGGCAGAGACGCTGGTGACGATCCCACCCAGACTGATCACCGCAACTTCAGTGGTTCCTCCACCGATGTCCACGACCATCGTCCCGTTGGCGTCATGCACTGGCAGTCGCGCACCGATCGCGGCGGCCATCGGCTCTTCCACCACGTAGACCCGGCGAGCGCCAGCCGCGTAACCCGCGTCCTTGACTGCACGTTGCTCCACAGCGGTAATCCCACTGGGGACGCAGATGACCAAGCGAGGCTTGGTCAACATCCGCTTGGGATGAACCTTCTGGATGAAGTAACGCAGCATGCGCTCGGTGGTATCGAAGTCAGCGACCACACCGTCCTTGAGCGGACGGATTGCTGTGATGCCGTCAGGGGTTCGTCCCAACATCTGCTTGGCGGCATTACCAACCGAGACAATCGCACCCGTCCGATGATCAACGGCCACCACGCTGGGTTCGTCTAGCACGATTCCGCGACCGCGCACATAAACCAAGGTGTTGGCGGTACCGAGATCAATCGCCATATCCCGACCAATCGCGCCCAAAGCGTTGTCGACCGAGAGCAAACCGGCAACAGCAGTCGCCCACGACGAACGCGCACCCTTGGACGAACGAGGGGTGTCGGCGGCATCGCGCAGGTCAATTTCCTCTGGCGAGGAGTTGCGCTGGGGCCTCATGACGAACGGACCTTCTTGCAGACATCTGGTGGCTTGGGATCGGTCCGATCACCATACGTCGAGTTACTGCAAATTCGGGAAGAACAGGCCGATCTCCCGGGCAGCACTTTCGGGTGAGTCTGAGCCGTGGCTCACGTTCCGACTCATTTCTGTAGCCAGGTCACCACGAATAGTGCCTGGTGCCGCTGCGACAGGGTCCGTCGCTCCCATCATCGAACGCCAAGCGGCGATCACACCCGGACCTTCGACCACGCCTGCCACTAGTGGCCCGGAGGTGATGAAGTCAACCAATCCGTCAAAGAACGGTTTGCCTTCATGCTCGCCGTAGTGGGATTCAGCGGTCTTCCGATCGATAGTGCGCAGTTCCAAGGCAACGATTCGGTAACCCCGCTTCTCGATGCGAGAGACAACCTCGCCGATCAGGCCACGCTCGACGCCATCTGGCTTAACCAGAATGAGGGTGCGTTCAGTCATGGGTTCAAGGCTACGTGCCGGAAATGACCTGTTGACGCTGGGCCTTGATCTCGTCAGTCCGACGGCCTACCCGGATCGCGTAGTACCAGAGCACCATGAACAGCAGCCCGAGGAAGAACATCGCCGGAACCACAAATCCGGTCAGCACGATGAGCACTTGCAACACCCATCCTGCAGGGACTGCCCAATCGACTCGACGGAACATTCCAGCCAGCACCAAACATGCCAAAAACAGGAGCACGCCGACAGGTATCGCAATCGCAGCCGACGCGTCATAAACGACGATCGCCATCGGAATCGCGAGTAGCACAACGATGGCTTCAAACGTCAACGTCATCGCGCAGAGAGCCTTCATTGCTCCCAGTCTCCCTCATCGTCTGCATCCTCATCTCTGAGGTCGGCAAATATCCCGTCTGGGTCGGTGAAGGATTCATCCATCGACTCGTCGTCGGAATCGTCATCGCCTTCATCATCCTGATCGTCATCCAATGCTTGGGCCCATCCATCGGTGACGCCCAGCGCGGCACGTGCATCGGCTGCGGTCACCACAGAGCCCAAGACGACCACACCGGAGGCCTGGGCCTCAGCGCGTTCGCGCGCGACCTGCAACGCCTCGGTCAGGGAATCCCGAAGCACGATCCGTTCCGGCGGCAAGTGTGCTGATAGCAGCGCAGCAACCTCATGGGCAGGCATCGCTCGTGGGGAACTGTTCTGAGTCGCCACCACTATCGATGCAGTGTTGGCAGCAACCTCGACAATGCCCTGGACATCTTTGTCTGCCAATACGCCAAGGACCACAACCGGAGCAGCAATCCCGAAGCTTTCTTCGATTGCTGACAGGGCAGCGTTCATGCCATGCGGATTATGTGCTGAGTCCAGCACGACAGTGGGCTGAGAATCTGCCAGTTCCAGGCGACCGGGAGAGGTCACTGCTGCGAAACCGTCGGCAACCAGTTCCAGCGGCAGCGCATCGCCGGCGTCTGACGGAACTACGCCCCCAAAGAATGCCTCGACTGCGGCCAGTGCCATCGCGGCATTGTCGCCTTGGTGAGCACCAAATAGCGGCAACGCAATGTCGTCGTAATCGCCGCGCAGGCCACGCAGGTCCAGCACTTGCCCACCCACGGCGAGCCGGCGCTCACGGACCTCAAAGTCGTCCCCTTGTTGATAGACCGGGGCGTCATGGGCGGCCGCACTGCGAAGCAGCACCTCTTGCGCCTCGGGAACCTGGTGGCCAATGACGACCGGCGCATTCGACCGGATGATTCCGGCCTTCTCTGCCGCGATCTGTTCCACCGTGTCGCCCAACCATGCCTGGTGATCCAATGCAATCGGCGTGATCACGTTAACGGCGGCATCGACGACGTTGGTGGCATCCCAGCGGCCACCCATTCCGCATTCGATGATCATCACGTCCACCGGGGCGTCAGCAAATGCGGCAAACGCCATCGCGGTGACTGCTTCGAACATCGTGCACTTTGGCCCACCCTCGGCCTGCGACCGATCGTCAGCCATCGCCAAAGCAGGAGCAATGTCCAGGAATGCTGCAGAGAATCGACGTTCACTGATCGGGCGGCCATTGAGTTGGATGCGTTCGGTCATGGAATGAAGCGACGGGCTGGTCGCCAATCCGGTGGTCAATCCGAAGCTGCGCATAATCGCTTCGATCATCCGCGCGGTGCTGGTCTTGCCATTGGTCCCCGCGAGGTGAATCACCGGTGCTGCAGTCTGCGGGGAACCCATAACTTCCAACATGAATTGGATCCGACTAAGGTCCGGGGCGATCTTGGATTCCGGCCACCGTTGCAACAAAGCGCCCTCGACGACAGAGAAGTCCATGTCGGGAGTCTACGAACCCAATGGCAGTCCTTACGATGGAATGCATGACCCACGCTCCTTCCGCTGACTCGCGCATGCCCGACAAGCCCTCTTTAGAGGGGCTGGAGGACAAATGGTCAGGAGTATGGGAATCCGAGCGGACCTACCGATTTGACCGCAGCAAGACCCGTGACCAGATCTACTCCATCGACACACCCCCACCCACCGTGTCCGGCTCGCTACACGTCGGTCACGTCTTCAGCTACACCCATACCGACTGCATCGCGCGCTACCAGCGCATGCGTGGACGTGAGGTGTTCTACCCGATGGGGTGGGATGACAACGGCCTGCCGACGGAACGCCGAGTGCAGAACTACTTCGGCGTGCGCTGCGATCCGAGCCTGCCGTACGACCCGGACTTCACCCCGCCAGAGAAGCCGGGTAAGAACCAAGAGGCCATCTCTCGGCGCAACTTCATCGAACTGTGTGAGCAGCTCACCGCTGAAGACGAGAAGGTCTTCGAGCAGCTATGGCGACGACTGGGGTTGTCCGTCGACTGGACGATGACGTACCAAACCATCGACTCCAACGCCCGTGCCACCTCACAACGAGCGTTCTTGCGCAATCTGGCTCGCGGTGAGGCATATCAGGCCGAAGCACCCACCTTGTGGGATGTCACGTTCCGCACCGCCGTTGCGCAGGCAGAACTTGAGGATCGAGAACAGGCATCGGCCTACCACCGTTTGGGCTTCACCCGCCCAGATGGCGAGCCGGTCTTTATTGAGACCACTCGGCCAGAGCTATTGGCCGCGTGCGTGGCACTGGTGGCCCACCCCGACGATGAGCGTTACCAGCCACTATTTGGCTCCACGGTGACCTCGCCAGTCTTCGGAGTTCAGGTGCCAGTGGTCGCCCATCAGCTTGCGGACCCAGAAAAGGGCTCCGGTATCGCCATGATTTGTACGTTCGGCGATGTGACCGACGTGGTCTGGTGGCGTGATCTGCAACTGGATACTCGTCCGATCTTGGGTTGGGACGGGCGCATCATCCGGACCACGCCCGACTGGATCACCACAGATTCCGGCAAGACCGCCTACGAGGCAATCGCCGGAACCACGGTGTTCACTGCGAAGAAGAACATGGTGGAGTTGCTCACCGAATCCGGTGGCATGGTGGGCGAACCGCGGCCCATCACTCACCCGGTCAAGTTCTACGAGAAGGGCGATAAGCCACTCGAGATCGTGACCACTCGCCAGTGGTACTTGAGCAACGGTGGACGAGATCTCAAGCTGCGCGACGAACTGCTTGCTCGGGGCGAAGAACTGAATTGGCATCCCTCACATATGCGGGTGCGTTATTCGACCTGGGTCGAGGGTTTGAACTCTGACTGGCTGGTATCGCGGCAGCGATTCTTTGGTGTTCCGATTCCAGTCTGGTACCCGGTGGATGCCGATGGGCAGCCCCAGTACGACTCTCCCATCGTTCCTGAAGAATCCGCTCTACCGGTCGATCCTTCGGCCGAAGCGCCTGCTGGATTCGATGAGTCCCAGCGCGGTGAGCCTGGTGGCTTTGTCGGCGACCCGGACATCATGGATACCTGGGCGACTTCGTCGCTGACTCCGCAGATCGCAGGTGGCTGGGCCACCGACGAGGATCTGTGGCAGCGCGTGGCTCCTATGGATCTTCGGCCACAAGCACACGAGATCATCCGAACCTGGTTGTTCTCCACGGTGGTGCGGTCTCACCTAGAAGACGACCGTTTGCCATTCAGCGATACCGCAATCAGCGGCTGGATCTTGGACCCCGACCGCAAGAAGATGAGTAAGAGCAAGGGCAACGTGGTGACGCCCAACGACTTGCTCGTCGAATTCGGTTCCGATGCGGTGCGGTACTGGGCAGCCTCCGGGCGTCCGGGCACAGATACTGCCTACGAGCCGCAGCAGATGAAGATCGGTCGTCGCCTGGCTATCAAAATCCTGAATGCCAGCAAGTTCGCGCTGATGCTTGGCGCGCAACCCGATGCCGCCACGGTGACGGAACCAATTGACAAGGCGATGCTGACCGAACTGGCCACAACGGTGAAGCAAGCAACAGATGCCTTTGAGGCCTACAACTACGCCAAGGCCCTGGAAGTGACGGAAACCTTCTTCTGGAGCTTCTGCGACGACTACATCGAATTGGTGAAGGAACGCGCGCACGGCGCACATGGCGAGGCGGGTGCGGAATCGGCAAAGGCCGCACTTGCAACGGCACTGTCTGTCCAGTTGCGTCTATTCGCGCCGTTCCTGCCATTCGTGACCGAGGAGGTCTGGTCGTGGTGGCAGTCCGGCTTAGTACATCGCCAGTCGTGGCCGACAACTGACGAGTTCACCGCGGATGGCGACCCGGCAGTTCTGGCCGATACCGCAACCGCATTGACCGCAGTTCGCAAAGCGAAGAGCGAAGCAAAACGTTCAATGCGCGCCGAGGTGGAGAACCTGGTGATTACTGGCCCTGCCGTCACCTTGGAACGCATTGAGTCCGGCAAGACGGACTTGTGCGCTGCAGGTCGAGTGAACGATCTGACCTTGACGCCAGCAGAATCAACGGAGATCACCGTTGATGTCACGCTGGCCGACGAGGAATAACCCGAAGAAACGCATTCACAGGACCGAGGCTTATCTCGCGTCGATAACTGCGTTACCAAGGGTCCGTCGAGTCTCAGCTCAAGACCGCAGACTCACTTAGATGAAGGTGAGCGCAGCAGCGGCAAGGACGAACACGGCAATTCCTACGCCGCGTTGGATCCAGTTCATCTGCCAACCCGGTCCTGGCTGTACCAGTTGGGTGATGATGCCGAGAATCGCGTACGGGATTGCCAGACCAACCAACAGCCACGCCAGTGCGTTCTGCGGGTTGG
>JBDHZU010000058.1:0-11288 GCA_039812085.1 Candidatus Nanopelagicales bacterium
TGCCTCCCGTAGGAGTCTGGGCCGTGTCTCAGTCCCAGTGTGGCCGGTCGCCCTCTCAGGCCGGCTACCCGTCGTCGCCTTGGTAGGCCATTACCCCACCAACAAGCTGATAGGCCGCGGGTCCATCCCAAACCGAAAAACTTTCCACAACCATCGGATGCCCGAAGTTGTCATATCCGGTATTAGCTCCGGTTTCCCGGAGTTGTCCCAGAGTCTGGGGCAGGTTACCCACGTGTTACTCACCCGTTCGCCACTGTCCGCCGATCCGAAGATCGGTTTCTCGTTCGACTTGCATGTGTTAAGCACGCCGCCAGCGTTCGTCCTGAGCCAGGATCAAACTCTCCATAAATGAATGAGTGTTGAAACTGACAAATGGACAGATCGCTTTGCGTAAATAGCTTTGCTTTCTGTCTTTTGCCTCAAAGGAATCTCGCCTCTTCAACCGAACGGCTAAGCCGTTCAATATCGAGGACGGGATTCGGCATCGACTTTTGGCACACTGTTGAGTTCTCAAGGAACGGGCGCGCACCGATTACATGGCCTTGTGGGCCAGGGTTTTCGGGGCAACGTTGTTACCTTACGTGGTGACTTTCCGGGCGATTAACTCGGGGTCACCGTGCTTCTTTCTGCCCGAAGGCTGTGAAGCAAGTGCGGCTAGAAATATGTCTTGCGTGGGGTTCGGAACTCCAGTTCCGCCTCCACCCAATCTTTCTGGGCCGAAGAAGAACATTACGCCTCTGAGGAGGCCGCGTCAACACTGCTTTCTTGTGTCCTGGCTCACGGAGCTTTGTGCGTTGATCAACACACGGACAGTGAGCACAGACTGGCGGTTAATCGGCCTCCGGAAGCGCCACACTGCCAATCTTCCGCTTGCCTCTACGCAGCACAAACCATCGTCCGTGGACGGCATCGTCAATGGTTGCGACAGCCTGTTCGTCGGACACCCGCATATCGTTGAGGTAGGCCCCGCCTTCATTGATCGTGCGGCGAGCCTCTCCCTTGCTCTTGACCAGTCCAGCCAACAACAGCAGGTCAACCACTGGCACTGATTCATCGAACTGCTCCAACTGTCCATTGGGTGCAGTTGCCAAAGCAGCAGCAACAACGTCTGGTTCCACTGCCGCCAAGTCGCCCTTGCCGAATAGTGCAGCGGCCGCAGCAGTGGCCTGTTCTTGCGCATGTGGGGAATGAACCAGAGCCGTGAGTTCATCGGCGAGGAAGCGTTGTGCAGCACGGCTGGCTGGATGTGCTTCCTGTTCAGCGATGACGGCTTCCAACTGTTCCCGGGGTTGCAGGCTGAAGTACTTCAAGAAGTTGACGGCATCGCGATCATCGGCGTTCAACCAGAACTGATGAAACTCGTACGGCGAGGTCAGCTCTGGATCCAACCAGATCGTTCCTCCACCTGCGGTCTTACCGAACTTGTTCCCGTCGGCTTTGGTCACCAGTGGAACCGTCAGAGCGTGGGCAGGTTCAGCATCAACACCAACCACCCGACGAATCAGATCGAGACCGGCGACGATGTTGCCCCACTGATCCGAGCCGCCCACTTGCAATCGGCATCCGTGGCGTTGGTATAGCTCGAGATAGTCGTTGGCCTGCAGCAACATGTAGCTGAACTCGGTGTAGCTCATCCCATCGCCATCGAGGCGTGCTCGAACCGAGTCCCGCGACAACATCACGTTGACGCTGAAGTGCTTACCGATGTCGCGCAAGAAGTCGATGGCGGACAACGGAGCAGTCCAGTCCAGATTGGACACAACGCTCGCGGCGGTCGGACCGTCCAACTCCACGAAGGCACTGACCTGGTTGCGGATGCGTTCCACCCAGCCGCTTACAACCTCGTCGGAGTTCAACGTTCGTTCGGTCGAGCGACCAGAGGGGTCACCAACAAGACCGGTGGCACCGCCCACCAATGCGATCGGATGATGACCGGCGGCTTGGAATCGACGTAACAAGAGCAGCGGAACCAAGTTGCCGATGTGCAAACTCGCGGCGGTCGGATCAAACCCGCAATACAGGGTGAGGGAGCCTTCCGACAGATCACGCTCAAGTGCAGCTTCGTCGGTGGTTTGCGCCACCAAACCACGCCACTTGAGGTCGTCGAGGAAAGAGCCAGACTCCACGGAACTGTTCACGGACACAGAGACATCTTGGCGTATCACCATCGGATTCGTGGCCCAGACCTCTGCCTCACCTGCTGGCGTCGGCGTGTGGACGGTGTGAACTCACTGTTGGGTCGTCCGCCAAGTAGTAGCGGTACGGCAGCGGAGCACCGGTTCCGGCGACACCCGTCCTGGTGGAGATTCCCACCAAACCACCTGGCTGTGTCGGGGCATGCAGACTCACCACGCCCCCGTCCAACAGCCAGGTGCCGTTGACAGCATCGCTCATACCTAACGCAGCACCGAGGCGTCCAGGGCCACGAGCAAGGTCTCGATCACTGCGGAGCACACCTGTGGCTTGTCTGCGTTTCCGTGCCACCTCGATACCGCTGACGACTTCCCCTGCCCGCATGAGCAGTCCACCGGCTTTGCCCGCTGGACCACAGACAACGTTGGCGCACCAGTGGATCCCATACGAGCGGTAGACGTACAAGTGGCCACCAGACAAGAACATCGAGGAGTTCCTCGGCGTCTGTCCGCGATACGCGTGCGAACCCGGGTCTCGATCGCCGTCGTATGCCTCAACTTCCGTCAGTCGAATGGATACTGTCTGATCATCGAACCGACTCGTAATCACACAGCCCAAGAGCTGTTCGGCAACCTGCAGTACGGGTTGCTGGAGTAGTTCCGCCAGATCCAGAACTGGTGGTTTCTGTATCACTGGTCGCGAGATAACCGTTGCTGTCGATCGCCGATGACCTGTTCGGCAGCATCGAGTTGGGCACGAACCTGATCCGGTCCGGTTCCTCCCGAGGTCTTCCGCGATGCAAGCGCACCAGAAACACTCAGCACCTCTCGCACCTGGGGAGTGAGATCTGGGCTAATGACCTGCAATTGGTCATCGGTGAGTTCCCACAACTGCACGCCCAGCTCGTCGGCCTGCTTCACGCACGCGCCAGAGACTTCATGTGCGGTCCGGAACGGAACACCCTGCCGAACCAACCAGTCAGCGATCTCAGTCGCCAATGCATGCCCACCGGCTGCCACTTTGGACATTGCTTCTGGATGGAAGGTGAGCGTGGCGATCATGCCGGTCATCGCCGGCAGCACCACCAGCAAAGTGTCCACCGCGTCGAAGGCAGGTTCTTTGTCTTCTTGTAGATCCCGGTTGTATGCAAACGGCAAACCCTTGAGTGTGGTCAACAGAGCAACCAAGTCCCCGATTAATCGGCCTGCCTTGCCACGGGCAAGTTCAGCGATGTCAGGGTTCTTTTTCTGCGGCATGATCGATGACCCCGTGGACCAAGAGTCGTGCAACGAGGCGAACCCGAACTCCTTACTCACCCACAAACAGGTTTCTTCACCAAGTCGCGAGAGATGCACTCCGATCATCGCGGTCACGAACAAGAACTCAGCGACGAAGTCGCGGTCGCTCACCGCATCGATTGAGTTGGCTGACACTCGATCGAATCCAAGAGTCGCTGCCACCGCTGCTGGATTCAGATCCAAGGCAGAACCGGACAACGCACCGGAGCCCAAGGGGCTCTCGTTGGTGCGTTCGTCCCAGTCGGCCATACGGCCCAGATCCCGTTCGAAGGCATGGATGTGTTTGGCCAGCTCATGCCCAAATGACACCGGTTGCGCCCGTTGCAAGTGCGTGTATCCCGGCGCGCTGGAATCCACGTGACGACGCGCTTGCTCCAGCAACGCACTCTGCAGTTGCGTGACAGCTTCAGTGATTGCTGCTGCCTGATCACGCAGATACAAGCGCAGATCGGTTGCGATCTGGTCGTTGCGGCTTCGACCTGCCCGCAGCTTTCCTCCCAGTGAACCCAAACGATCGACCAGGATGCGTTCGAGTGCAGAGTGCACATCCTCGTCGTCCTCAGCGGCACCCACAGAACCGGCCAAAACATCAGCGCGCAACTGTTCAATGGCCTCTTGTACCTGCTGCGATTCGACAGTCGTCAGCAACTGCGCCTCATGCAGAACCAGGGCGTGAGCAGCCGTCTGTTGAAGGTCGTAGGGAGCCAATCGCCAGTCAAACTGCACTGACCGCGAGAGCGCAGCCAACTGCGGGGATGGGCCACTAGCAAAGCGACCTCCCCACAGTCCGCCAGAGGATTCGCTGGAGTCTTGGTTTGCGTTCATGGACGCATTTCCTCGCTTATTGGTTAGGCACGCTGATCACGTTGGGCTGCCAGTTTGGTGGGCATCCCGAACAGGTCGATGAAGCCCTTGGCAGCAGCTTGATCGAAAGTATCGCCGGTGTCATACGTAGCCAGGTTGTAGTCGTACAACGACTCCTCACTGCGACGACCGGTGACGACTGCCTTGCCTGCGTGCAGGTTGAGACGAATCTCGCCACTGGCCGATGCATTCAGTTCGTCGATGAAGCCGTCCAACGCACTCTTCAGTGGAGAGAACCACAGGCCGTCGTAGACCAGTTCCGACCACCGCTGGCGGACGCCGCGAGCGAATCGCGCAAAGTCACGTTCCACGGTGACGTTGAGCAGTTCGCTATGCGCGGCGATCAATGCCATCGCGCCTGGCGCTTCGTAGACCTCGCGACTCTTGATTCCCACGAGGCGGTCTTCAACGATGTCCAGTCGTCCAACGCCCTGAGCACCGGCCCGCTGGTTGAGTTGTTCGATGGCTTGCAGCATCGATACTGGCTGCCCATCGATAGCAACCGGCACACCTTGGTTGAAAGTGATGACCAGTTCGTCGGCGTCCCGAGCAACTGATGGATCGCTGGTGTAGTCGTACACGTCTTCGATCGGGGCATTCCAGATGTCTTCCAGGAAGCCGGTCTCCACTGCTCGACCCCACACGTTCTGGTCGATGGAGTACGGGGACTTCTTGTTGACGTCGATCGGCAGACCAGCCTGCTCAGCGAACTCAATCGCCTTGTCGCGGGTCATGGCGTAGTCGCGCACAGGCGCAATGCAGCGAAGGTCAGGGGCAAGTGCACCGATCCCCACTTCAAACCGAACCTGGTCGTTGCCCTTACCGGTGCAGCCGTGCGCGACGATCGTGGCGTCGTGCTGGCGTGCCGCATTGACCAGGTGCTTGACGATGACCGGACGGCTGAGCGCTGACACCAACGGGTAGGTGTCCATGTACAGGGCATCAGCCTTCAGGGCGGGCGCGCAGTATTCGTCCGCGAACTCCTCGCGGGCATCGGCCACGTAGGCATCCACGGCACCGCAATCCAAGGCCCGTTGACGAATGACCTCTAGGTCTTCTCCGCCTTGACCGACATCGACCGCAACCGCGATCACCTCTGCGCCGGTCTCCTTGGCAATCCAGCCGATGGCAACAGAGGTGTCCAGTCCGCCTGAGTAGGCCAGCACCACTTTGTCCGCCATTACTTCCCCCTAGTTCTTTCCTGTTCGTGCGGCCATGTCCGCAAATGTTTGAGCAAGTTCTTTGCCGCCGTTTGGATCACGGGAGACAACGAGCACAGTGTCATCTCCCGCCACGGTGCCGACGACGTCCGGCAGGATTCCGTGGTCGATTGTGGAGGCGAGGTATTGCGCCGCACCGGGCGGGGTACGCAACACCACGATGTTGCCGGAATGATCAACGCTGGACAGCAGTTCACCGAGCAAACGTTCCAGTCGTGCGAGACCTGTTCCGGCACCTCGCAACGGGGTCGGGTCTCCCCCATCTCGTGGGAGAACGTAGACGGCCAGACCATCGCCATTGTCCGACTTGTAGGCACGAAGTTCATCGAGATCCCGTGACAGAGTCGCTTGGGTAACGGCGATGCCCTGTTGAGACAACAAGTCGAGCAGTTGGTGCTGAGACAGCACGTCATTACTTTCCAAGGTCTCAGCTATCAGATGATGTCGAGCCACTTTGGTCGCAATCCGGCGTGGCACTGCTGGTGGATTCGTCATACGGCATCACCGGCTGACTGCTCAGCAACCGCGTCCAAGATGGCCGGTAGCGCATCGAAGAACTCGTCAATATCGGCAGTGGTCACGATGAGGGGCGGCGCCAACCGAATCACGTCGCTGGCAGCGGCATTGATCAAGAAACCGGCTTGTCGAGCCTGCGTCTGCACCCGAACTCCCACAGGCTCGGTCAGTAGCAACCCTCGCCACAAGCCCACACCACGTTGTCCGGCAAGCAATGGATGCTGCAGTGCTTCGACCCGGTGCTGTAAGTGGTTTCCCACTTCGACCACGTGAGTGAGCAGTTCATCGGACTCGATGGTGTCTAAGACCGCGAGAGCTGCTGCGCAGGACACCGGATTGCCACCGAAGGTGGAACCGTGATCACCAGGCTGCAACAAGTCCGCTGCGTCATCCAGCGCGATGCACGCACCCAGCGGCAATCCGCCAGCCAATCCCTTGGCCACCGTGATGACATCGGGGCGCACGCCACTGCCGATGCTGGCAAGCCATTGACCCGTTCGACCAATGCCCGACTGAACCTCGTCCACGATCATGAGCGCACCGGAGTTCGTGCAGATTTCTCGCACACCGGATAGCCATCCTTCATCGGGAACGACCACACCGTTCTCACCCTGGATAGGCTCAACAATGACCGCTTCCGTGCGTTCATTCACGGTCTTGGCCAAGGCATCCACATCACCGAACTCAACGAAACAGACATCGGGAACCAACGGCTCGAACGGCTCCCGCTTACCAGGACTTCCGGTTACCGCGAGCGCACCCATCGTCCGCCCATGGAAAGACCCATGAGTGGAAATGACCTGGGTACGAGGCTGCTCCGGATTCTTTGCCCGACCATGTCGGCGAGCGATTTTCAATGCCGCTTCATTAGCCGTTGCTCCGTCTTGGCAGAAGAACACCCGGGCAGGTTGACCAACAAGTTCGGTCAAACGCGAGGCCAGTTGCAAGCCGGTCGGATGGGCGTACAGGTTGCTCGTGTGCGACAACGTTGCGACCTGTTGGGTAACCGCCTCAACAATGGCCGGGTGGGCATGTCCGAGGCTGCTAGTCGCGATCCCTGCCAATAGATCGAGGTAGACCTTTCCCTGTGAATCGGTGACCCGACAACCGGAACCGGACACGATCTGAATCGGCGGCGTTCCGTAATTGTTGGCCATGACATCCGACCATGTCTGCTGCCAGTCACTCATGATGAACTCCCTGGCGAAGGAATGATCATCGTGCCGATTCCGGTGTCTGTGAAAACTTCAAGCAGCATGCTGTGCAGCATCCGACCGTCGATCACGTGTGCTTGTTGAACTCCCCCAGCAACTGCGGCTCGACAGGCTTGCAGCTTGGGGATCATTCCCCCAGACAGGGTGGGTAGGAGTTCGTCGAGTTCGGCCACCGTCAATTCGCTGGCGACGGTCTGGTCTTCTGGCCAGCCCGGCATGACTCCGGCGACATCGGTCATCACGACCAGTTTGCGTGCGGCGAGTGCTTGCGCGAGTGCACCTGCTGCCGTGTCAGCGTTGACGTTGTAGACAACCCCATCAGCATCAGCAGCGATGCTCGATACAACCGGAATCAATCCATCGGCTAGCAAGGCATCGACTAATTCAGTGCGAACGTCATTGACCTGGCCGACCTGCCCAACATCAATGGATTCACCATCCACAACTGGTTCGTGACGACTGACGTCGAACATGGAGGCGTCCTCGCCCGAGACACCGACAGCTAGGGGGCCATGAGCATTGATGAGGTTGACCAGTTCACGCTGCACCTGACCAGTCAGCACCATCCGCACAACCTCGGCGACTTCCGGTGACGTGACCCGGACACCAGCATTGAACTCACTAGGAATATCGAGCCGCTCCAACATGGCCGAAATCTGAGGCCCGCCACCGTGGACGACAACAGGCCGTAGACCCACGCTGTGTAGGAAGACAATGTCTTGGGCGAAGGACGACTTCAAGGTGTCGTCAATCATGGCGTTGCCGCCGTACTTGACGACGACGATTTCACCGGCGAATTCGCGCAGCCAAGGCAACGCTTGGATGAGTACTTCGGCCTTGTGCTCGGCATTTAACGATGCGACGGCATCCGGTTGACTACTCATGACGAATACGCCGAGTTTTCGTGGACGTAGGCATGGGTGAGGTCGTTGGTCCACAACGTGGCACTTTCCGGTCCAGCGTTGAGGTTGACCTCCACCAGCACCTCAGGAGAGGCCATGTCGACGTCTTCGCGTGGTTGTCCGACTCCACCGTCAACGCACACCTGAACTCCATTGATCGACACTGCGATCCGATTCGCATCGAACGTGACTTCGGTTGCTCCAGCCGCCGAAATGATGCGACCCCAATTGGGATCTTCCCCAAACATGGCGGCCTTGAACAGGTTCGATCGACAGATTCCCCGACCTACCGTCACCGCATCGGCCTCAGTTGCTGCGCCATTGACGTTGACCGTGATGTGTTTACTTGCCCCTTCGGCATCAGCAAGCAGTTGCATCGCCAAGTCGAGGCACACCTGAGTGATTAAGTCAGCGAACTCATCAGCGACTGGTTCGACTGTTGATGCACCGCTTGCCAACAGCAACACGGTGTCATTGGTGGACATACAGCCGTCAGAATCAAGACGGTCGAAGGTCGTCCGCACTGCCTGCCGCAATGCGTTATCCGCAGTCTCCGCAGTGACCTGAGCATCGGTGGTGAGGACGACCAACATCGTCGCTAAACCGGGTGCAAGCATTCCCGCACCCTTGGCCATCCCGGCCACCACATATCCATCACCGACAGCCTGGGCGGACTTCGACACGGTGTCTGTCGTCATGATGGCTTCTGCCGCAGCCCCACCACCGTCTGCTGACAATTCACCGACAGCGTGGTCCACGCCCGCAAGAAGTTTCGGCAGATCTAGTCGAACTCCGATCAAGCCGGTAGAGCACACCGCAACCTCACCGGCTCCACAGTCCAACGCCTGTGCCACATGCTCTGCGGTGTGGTGAGTGTCCGCGAATCCGTCCGGACCGGTACATGCATTGGCACCACCGGAGTTGAGCACGACGGCATGCAGTTCCTGCGATTTGAGCACTTGTTCGCTCCACAGCACCGGAGCAGCTTTGACTTGGTTCGATGTGAAAACCCCAGCAGCTACGTGCTGAGGACCGTCATTGACCACCAGCGCAACATCCGGCTTACCCGTGCTCTTCAATCCGGCAGCAACTCCCGCCGCCCGAAATCCCGCAGGATCGGTGATGCTCATGGCGCCACTCCGTTGACTGACAGACCGGTGGTTTCTGGTAATCCGAGCATGAGGTTGGCGCATTGCACGGCTTGCCCTGCTGCGCCCTTCACCAGGTTGTCGATGGCTGCACTCACGACAACTCGACCAGCATGCTGGTCTACTGCAACTTGTAGGTCGACTCGATTCGACCCAGCAACGGCAGCCGTCGTTGGCCATTGACCCGTGGGTAGCACCTGGACGAACTCGCTATCGGAATACGCCTTTACCAGCGCTTCTTCGATTGCCTGGGGATCAGCCTCTGCGGCCAGCTTGGCCGTACTCGTACTCAAGATTCCCCGTGGCATTGGAGCCAGAGTGGGAGTGAAAGAGATCGTCGCCGGACTTCCTGCAGCGATGCTCAGCTCTTGCTCAACCTCGGCCGTGTGCTGGTGCAGTCCCCCCACTTTGTAGGGCGACATGGATCCCATGACTTCACTACCGATCAGCGGGATGCTGGCTTTGCGTCCGGCTCCGCTGGTTCCCGATGCGGCCACCACCACGATGTCTGTCGACTCAACCAGTCCAGCAGCCAGTAACGGGGCTAAGGACAGTTCGATCGCTGTCGCGTAACACCCGCCGCAAGCAACTCGGGAACTGGATGCAATGACTTCCCGGCGATTGGGCAACTCAGGGATCGCGTACGTCCACGGCTCGGCGTAATCCCCGCCGTAGTACGTCGTCCAGGCAGCCTCGCTCTGCAGACGATGATCAGCCCCGAGATCGACCACCAAAGTGTCGTCGGACAGTTGGTCGGCCAGGGCCGCCGAGGTGCCATGCGGAAGGGCTAAGAAGACCAAGTCGCATTGGCTCAATGTTTGTGGGTCGGTATCAGCGAAGGCCTGCCCCGCTAGACCCGCAAGTTGTGGATGGACAGAAGTAATCGGTTCACCGGCTTGCCCACCGGCAGCAGCAACCGTCAGTTGCAGGTCCGGGTGGTGTTCGATCAACGCAAGCAGCGCTGCTCCGGCATAACCGGACGCCCCTGCTACTCCTACCGACCACGTCATAAGAGATAACTATACACATATACGCAAGTTTGCTAATGCTCGGACCTCCCCCGGTTCACCCGGCTCAAATCGCTCCCACCAGAATGTTCCAGTGTCTGGTCACCTGCGCCTCTACCGCGTCGCCGATTCTGCGAGCGTGCTGGGCGCAACTGCCCGTGGTGCAGCGAAGTCGGGATTAGTCCGGCCACTACGACCCAGCGCAACCTTCCGTTTGACCAATGGCGTTCGTCGTTGGGGAACCAGCCCAGCCGTCGGCTTCTCCCTGGGTAGCGCGCGACATCCCGATTCCATCGCGGTTATTGATACCGACGACGACACTTTGCGCGCAGTCAGCTTCGTAGACATCGATCACCGGTGCGACACCCTGGCCTTGAGTCTGCTGGATCGCGGAATTGGCCCTGGCTCTCAAGTTGGCGTGCTGGGTCGCAACTCTCGCGGCTTCCTGGAAGCGATGGTGGGCGTCAGTCGAACCGGAGCCGATGTCGTCTTCCTCAATCCGGCATCCTCAGCCGATCAGATCTCAACAATTGCGTACGGGCAGCGACTAGAACTCATCCTGCGAGATCAAGAATTCGCTGACCTTGTCCCTACCGGCATTCCCTCGATTGCCATCGATGACAAGTCGGGGCTGCCGCTGCTGGCCAGCCTGCCCAACAAGGGCGAACTGCCTAACCTCAAGCGACACAGCCACCACGTGATCCTCACTTCCGGTACGACCAGCGGCGACGCAAAGGGAGCGAGTCGCTCGTCCATCCCCCTCAGTGCTGCTGCCGCGATTCTGGATGCGTTCCCGGTTCATATGAATGGGACGACTTTGTTCGCTGCTCCCATGTTCCATTCGTGGGGTTGGATGCATCATCGGTTGGCGACCTTGCTGGACAGTACGCATGTCTTGGTGCGCCACCCGGAGGCGGAACGGTTGCTGTCGCTCATCGACGAACACGAAGTGGACACCCTGGTCACCACCCCGGTCGTCCTCCGAC
>JBDHZU010000059.1:0-11276 GCA_039812085.1 Candidatus Nanopelagicales bacterium
CAAAAGTGCCGTCTCCAGCGCCGAGCAGGATCAGAGGGAATGCGTACAGCAGGCAGAAGGTTGCGGCTTTGCCGATGAAGTGCACGGGAAGGCCAGTGATTCCGCGGGTTCGCTTCAAGACGAACAGCACGATGCCAAGCACAACATCACGGCCAACCAGGATCGCGACCAGCCACCAGGGAATGATTCCGCGGATCAGCAGACCAATGAGCGTGGCGAAGATATACAGGCGATCCGCCAATGGATCCAGTAACTGCCCCACCCGACTGATCTGGTTCCATCGGCGGGCGATTTTGCCGTCGAGGTAGTCACTAATCCCCGCAAAAGCCAGCAGGACGACAGCCCAACCATCGGCCTTCGGCACCAAGATGAGCCAGAGAAAAAGCGGTACTCCGAGTAGACGGAGAAAGCTCAGCAGGTTGGGAACGGTGAGTACCCGATCCGTTTGAACCTCAGTCTCTTGTACTTCCACCAGATCGAGTCAGTCGTCTCGCCAGTTCAGGAACTGGGACTCGTGGAGTCACCGTCATTCGAGGTGGCCTCTTTCGCGGCCGCCGCGATCTCTTCACTAGACGGAGGGGGCGGAGTTGCAGCTTCGGTAGAACCTGAGTCTGCGGCTGCCGTCGACTCAGACGACGAAGCTGCCTCCGAAACGGTTTCGCTTGCTACGGACGCCGCCTCATCTGGCTTGTCCCACACCGACGTGTCGGCTGGAGTGGATGTACTCGTCGCTTGATCGGCAGACGAGGCTGCAGCTTCACTCGTTGCCGCTGCAGCGCCTGCACCGGCGGCAACTGCTGCCTCTGGCGCGGAAGTCGCTGACTGTGGTGCACCCGGACCTGTGCCCGGCTGCAAAGGAGCCTGTGGCGGTTCCTGCGAGTAGGCCACGTTTCCAGGTGCAGCATCAACCTTCTTCCGTGACTTACGAGCCCGGACGAGCAACCAGATGCCAAGGATCGTGGCAAGCAGTCCGAGGATCGCTAATGCAATGCCCAGGGGGAAAATCTTGCTACTGGTGACGCCCACCCGAAGCGTGGCATTAACCGGCTGACTGGCGTCCTGGTTCATGATCACCAATGACTGGTTTTCCGAAGTAGGCAGTTTCACCGTGGGACTCACCCCAGTGCCCTGCGCCGTCCAGAAAGTCTGATCAGCGGGAGCACTCGGCTGCTGAGTACCGGGAATCGGCACCAAATGAGAATGCGCCTCGGTCACGTCCGACACGATGTCTCGTGGCACGCCATCGAGGTATTTCGCCACCTTGGCTGCTGGACCCACTCCGATGAACAACGGCTTACCGCCGGGTGCGCTAGCACCAGCGGTGAACTCGGCGACCTTGGCCACCGCGTCTTTGCCGCCACCGGTATCGACGGTGAAATCGTTGAAGACCAAGGCGTAGCCAGAAGTCTTAACAGTTCCCGCAGTCGCGGTGTACTTGCCATCAGACCCGATCGTTGCTGCGATTCCCGATCCCGCGACGAGCGAACCGAGTCCGAGAACGATCAAGATCAGACCGATGATGATGAGGATGACGCGCTTCATGGATTCCCCTCAGCCGACACATGTGCGGACCCACGCTAACGGACAGCCAGCAACTGTGTGGCCGACCCGCCGAACGTGTCGGAGACAGAAGTTGGCCGATCTGCGGTAGACAGGTCGTCAATCGATCCAACAATCGCGACGAGGTGAGCACACATGGCTCTGATCTTCTTACTGATGGCGATTCTGTTGGTCGGCTACGTCATTTGGAAGAAGCCAGCGAGCAATGTGGCGCTGAGCCTCATGCTCGTTGCCGCTGCCTGTCTGGTGCTGTTCTTTTCTGTCCTGCGAACCTGACGACAATCACTGGCCAGTTAGCGCGTGACGAAATGGTCAGCAGTAGACGACTCAGTCGGCCAGATAGTGCAAGAGCGCATCTCGAACGAAGGTTGCCTCTTGCGTTCCACCGTAGTTCGCGGCGAACCGTTCATCCTCGACATACATCTGCGCCAACGCACGCACATAAGGCTTCACGTTGTCTTGCGACTGCGCCGAAGGCGTACCCGGAATACTGGAGAGCCACGCAACATGTCGTTCGGCAAGCCCTTGTGCCACGGGTGAATCAGTCGCTTCCCCACTCTTTGCCGCTGCAACCCAATCGGTTTGGAGCTGCTGCACGTCCTTCATCCACGAACGACGTTCGTCGTCGCTCATGTCCTTCCACCAATTGTCGGATTGCTGGTAGGCATCCTTGCCCCACCGTTGTTCAACTTCATCCTTGTGTTCGGTGTGATCGAACCCGTCAAACATCTCGTCAGCCATGAGCTGAGTCCTTCCTGCTAGTACCTCGATGGTGTGCTCGACAGCAGCAACTTGTCGAGCAAGTCGCTGCTGCTCGTCTTTCAACAACGTCAGGTGGGTCGTCAGTGCCGCCTGCTCGTCTTGCTGGTGAGTCAGCACGTCTTCGATCTGGGACAGACCAAGGCCGAGCTCACGCAACAACAAGATTCGCTGTAATCGCACCAGTGATTGCTCGTCGTAATACCGGTAGCCATTGCTACCGATGCGACTCGGTGGCAACAACCCAATGTCGTCGTAGTGACGCAGGGTTCGGCTCGTCGTCCCGGCGATCCGCGCAATCTGCTGGATTGACCACTCCTGCATACACACGACGCTAAAGGCTTACGTAGCGTCAATGTCAACCGGTATTTGTTGCTCGGCAGGTTCGACCGGAATTGTGGTGAGAGCCGGACCCCACGCCGCAGGTATTCCGACGACCTCGATGGCTTCCGTTGCTGGTAAAGAGCTGGCGATTGTTTCGATGTAGGGCTGTTTGGAATGACGGGCTAGGTAGCCAACACCGACCCACGGCTGGAGGGTGGACACTCGCGTACTGCCTAGGTGCACAGTGAGCGCCGGGCCGCGAATATGTCCGAGTTGGATTCGGTGACTGAATTTATTGAAGTCCCGGCGTTGCGGTAGTGACTCCATTGCCAGGCAACTCACGGCAGAGGATTCAGCTTCTTCCAGTAGTTCGTCAGGTGTGAGTTGGCGTAGATCCCGCTCGCCTGAGAGCACCAAGTTCCGCAGTGCGCTCGCCGACTGCTCGCTGGTTGGCTGGTATCTGGAATCGATGAGTTCATCTCGACGGGCAAGCAATTCTGCCCGAAAGGTTTCGACATCCTTGTGCTGAGAGACGAGGTCGACCAATCGCAGGTGAACGCCGGACGTGCTCAGGTCTGTCAGCAACGCATCGAGTTCGTCGATATAGACAGTTTGGTCGCTTAGCCGAAGGTTGTTCACGATGTCCAATGCGGCTGAGTAGTAGGTGAATGAGACCACTACCCCACCGGGATACCCCTGAGCAATGTGTGCGGCATAGCGGCGAATGTGTGCTGCCCACATAACGTCCGCCCAGTTGAGATGGGGAAAGGATGACTGCCGCCATGACTTGTAACCACCGAATGGCAGGCTGAATTCGATGGGCTGCCCATCGACGAATTGCCGCTGAACCTTCTGGCGAATATCCGTCGATGTCTCGGCATCGACGGTGCTGCGCCTCCATTTACCTGAGGTGATTCGCTGGCAAAGCTGGTCCACTTCAGGGACATCTGAACACGATGCTGTTGGACGGCTAAGCATCGTGTTCAGTGCGGCACTTACCTGTGGATGGGTGGGGGCCTGCAGATTCACGAACTGACGACTTCCCGATGCCTAGGTTCTGATGCCGGAGCAAGTGGACTCTCCTGCCAGAGAGGCCAGCGGTGTTCCACCAGATCGCTTCGTTTTATCGAGGCAGCCGCGTCGTAACGGACGCAGAGTTGGGCAATTCGGTTCATGGTGTGTGGGTACTGCTCGGCAAATTTTGGATCAGTCGAATCAATCAATTTCGGCAGTGTCCGGAAGTAATAGCTCGCGTCATCGAACTCGAATCGGATGCGTGCTGCACTTGGATAGATGAGTTGATAGGCCATCTTTCGACCACCAAAACGAAGGAATCGGACCAGCAAACTCAGTGCAAGGTTGGCCGGTGTGGGCCAGGTGTTCACGTCGAACATTCCGTTGGAATACGCCGCAGGAATCTGGTGAAGATGCAGTGAGATCCAGTCATCTTCGGGAGTGGTTAATGCCGTGGTCGATGAGAAGTCCACGTCCGCAATCCGGCAACTAGACACCCACTCTGGTTCGACCGAGACAATCTGTCGCAAAGTGGTCTGCCGGTCATCATCGACCCGAACACTTAGTCGCGGATCAACAATGATCATGTTCTTCGTCGTCGCATCACGGAAGGGAATCGTGACCGATTCCGACCAAAGCGCACTCAGCCTTTGTTGCTCGTGAATAGCTTCTGCTGATGGTGCCTGGATGCCCAACACTTGTTCGAGGAATCGCAGTAGTTGCGTGACCTTCGCGTCGAACGAATACGAATCCAGAGGGTTGGCCAGGTTGCTCAATGCGGCTTGAATCGTCGTCAACCGTTGGCTAAGCCGATTCATCAAAGCCAGCGCAGTCTGATGTGCGGGGCCAGCGGGATCGCTGACGGACCAGTCGTTCAATAACCGCAACACGTCATAGACGCGGATTCCATCGACAAGTTCCATGGTGATTGTGGTGCCGTCGTACGACACTGGCGCGGGAACAAGCGACTGACCAGGGACAGCATCCAGCGCACACAACACTTCGAACTCTCGGGCGGCCGCAGTGCTGTTACTGCAGGTTTTGACGAAACCGTCAGCGGTCGCATAACCAGGTCGATGCTGGTCTTTACTCAGGTCACTCTGGAAGTAGTCCAACGGGGTACGCGGAAGGATCACGTGTGACAACGGATCCTCCTTTGCGCTGTCTGTAGATCCAACGGGGTATCCACGTCATAGCTGGCTGCCCACGGCACTTCGAGCGCACGAATGCCTGGGTGTTGCGACTGAGTAAGGACATTCAACAGGTGCCACTGCTTGTCATCGTCAGGAGTAAGCGAATCCAACAGAAATTTCTGGTCGTGCGGCGTCCATCGAACTGCGGGAGCCATTTCGTAGTTCCGGTCTGCTCCAGGACCGATTCGTTCCACCTTGCCGGCAACAACGGTCACGGGTAACTCTGCATCCGTGAGGTGTCGATGATCCGGGCGCGGCGGGGTGTGAACGGTGATGGCTGTGCTGTCTGGCTCATCGAACACGATCACGTCAAGAAACGATGATTCGTAGATAGTGTCTGCGTGTAGAACCCAGACCGGATTGTGCTGGTCCGTAGCGAATGCACAGGCAACGCTGTGAATAGGTCCGCGGGTTGCGAAGTGTTCGTGATGGACGAGGCGAACCTGTAACGAATGGTGGCGAACTCTTGCCTCGACTGCCTCGTGATGGTTACCGGTCACAACGGTCACGTTGTTCACCGGATAGTTCGTCAACGAGTCAAGTAGTAAGTCCAGAGTTCCTTTGTCGTCACTAGTGACCGGGGCGAGAGCTTTGTGTTGATCGGCCGAGAAGCGTGACCCCATTCCAGCGGCCAAGACGACGACATCGAGCTCAGTCACGAGACATCCCATCGGTGATCGCCCAGTTGTGCCCACATGGGAGGCCGGAAGTGCAGCGGGTGCTGCTGATCCATTGGCGGTGGGGTTTTCCAGTCAGGTCCGTAAATCATGGTGAGGATCGATTCGGCCTGTTCTGGCACAGGGAGCAACAGCCCCTCGAATTGTTCTCGACGGTCACCTTGGTACCAGGCGGTTGGACGTTCACGTCCCATCGGCCGTGAACCATTCAGGCAGTTACTGGTGTGCCCGTCTCCGAATCGGGCTCCAGCATCAACAGCGCGGCGATACATCCATCGCACACGCTTCTCGCCAACGATCCGAACAATTAAGCGAGCGATAGATCCGAGCCGGCCTGACTCCCCGCTGGGAGTTGTCGCCAAGGTGACTCCGATCCGACTCACCCATGCCGTTCGAGCAACAAGTCGTTGTGCCCATTTGCGGGAAGGCACCGGATCAATAACGAGGACATCGATCCGAACTGGCCCGGCTACTCCCCCGCTATCGAGCAGAAAGATTCGTCCGATCTCAGTCGTTGATGCGCCCGAATCAAATCCAATCTCCGGTCCAAACAAATCTGGATGGGTCGCCGCTAGGTCACACAGTCGATCAAACGATGCTCGCGGCATCGAGATGTCGATGTCGTCATCCCACGCAATGAACTTCCCATCACGGCATGCCCCCAGCAAGGTTCCTCCACCAAGGTGGAACGAAAGATCATGCTCCTGACATACCTCAACGAGTCGACCAAGCAGGAATCGTCCGACGGTGTGACACACCTCGAGCACACCCGCCGTCCCCGTGAGTTGAGAGGAAATCGCAACCGTTTGATGGCTGATGTAAGGGCCGTGTTCCGTATTGGCTGCCGGTTGCATCAACCCATCAAATCAAAGCATGGGACAAACTGCGGCTCATCCGAGATGGTTCGCGAGATCGAGTGGTGCAGGGCAACTCACCACTCTGATCCATTTTGCGACCAACACACGACTGTCACACTTATCCCGTGCCTGGCCTTAAGTCCATGATTCGCATGGCTAGTGAAGAAGACCTCCCGCGACTGCCAGAGATTGAAGTCGCCGCCGGTCAACTGTTTCGCGATTTCGATATGCCAGAGATTGCCGACGATCCACCGCCGCCGATTGAGGTCTACCGGGAAGCATTGGATGCACGCCTGTTATGGGTCGCAGAGGTTGATGATGTGGTCGTTGGTTATGGACTTGGCTGCATCGTGGACAACCATCTGCATGCAGAACAGGCTTCGATCGATCCAGAATTTGCCGGGCATGGGATCGGCAGACACATCTTGCTCACGATGGTCGAATGGGCGCGCGAGAACAGGCAGTTGCCCTGCACGTTGACGACGTTCGTCGACGTGCCCTGGAACGCCGCGTACTACCGAACCTTTGGGTTCATCGATGTCCCCGATTCCCAACTCGGTCCAGAGTTGACGGAAGTCGTACGCCAGGAACAGGCCACAGACCTCGCGAAGTGGACTCGTATCTGCATGCTTTCCACTGGCTGATCCAAGCCAATTGTCACTTGGTTCGGTAGACGACCGTGTGCTTGTAAGGCATGTAGCCGTTGCGCGCAGGGGCGGTGTAATTGACCGTGATCGTCAATGGCTTGCCGTAGGTACGGATGTAGGTCTTGCCATTCTTATGAATGAGTTTGTAGTAGCGCACATCGCTGCGGGTTCGTAGCTGTGCTTTGACGTGCACGGTGATGGGTGCACCCGTGTTGGTCTTGCTGTGCGCGGATAGCAACAAGGTGGTGCCCTTGTTGAGCAGCTTCTTTGGCGGGTTAGTGCCACTGGCTTGTTTTTGCACGTTACTGCTGACGGTCAGCGTGGTGTCGGTAGTGATCGGGTTGTAGTGAGCGTCGCCAGCTTTGGTGACACGAATGCTGCATTTACCGACAGCGATTCCCGTGATGGTGGTGCCGCTGGCACGGCAGATTTTTGCCGTGGCCGGATTGATGGCTGCACTGACAGCCCCGACACCGGTACCTCCGGTGGTGACGATGCGCGTACTGGTCTTGATGATGATCGCGTTGCTTGCCGGGTTGGCAGCAAGGGCAGATTGATTGGCTTTGACCACGTGAATGGTCACTTCAGCGTGGGCAGAGTTGTAATGGCTGTCACCAGCTTTTGTCGCAGTGACGGCGCAATCCCCGATGCCACGTCCGGTGACGCTGTCTCCGGACACTGTGCAGTCGCCATGGTCGATGGAATAGCTGACAGCGCCGGTTCCTGATCCACCTGTCGTCGACAGTGCGGTAGTACCCAGGTAAGCGATAGTGCCGGGGGTTGCCGTCACGATGAGTTCGGCTTGGTCGTTCTTGCCGATTGCGATAGTGACCGAGTCTTGGGCGGGGTTGTAGTTCTCATCACCGGCTTTGGTGGCATTGATGATGCAGTCACCGGAGTCAGTTCCCGTCACTGTTGTTCCAGAGATTGTGCAGATTCCGCTAGAAGCATCGTCTACTGCGTAGGTGACGTCACCGGTTCCAGAACCGCCGGTGGTCGACACGGTGGTAGTGCTGCCATCAGCGATGCTGCTATCTGCCGCATGTGCAGTGAAGTTGGCCTGATCTGCTTTGGTCACTGTGATCGTGACGGACGCAGCAGCCGAGTTGTAGTGAGCATCACCCGCTTTGGTCGCGTTGATTGTGCAATCACCAACACCTGTCGCCGTGACCGTTGTCTCGGAGATCGAGCAGACCGAGCGGGAGTCGTGATCGACCGTGTAGCTGACGTCGCCTGAGCCGGACCCACCCGAGCTGGACAGGCTGGAGTGCGCACCAAACGCAATGCTTCCGGGATCTGCGGTAACGGTGAATGTGTCCTGATCGGCTTTGCCAATAGTGACAGTGACCTGGCCGCTCACCGAGTTGTAGATGGCATTACCAGCCTTGGTCGCGTTGACCTTGCAATCACCAACGCCCGTCGCAGTAACAGTCGTTCCGCTCAGTGAACACACCGACGTCGAAGCGTCATCAACCGCGTAGGTCACATCACCATCAGTCGAACCACCGGTCGCAGAGACCGTCGAGTGCCCACCGAACACAATGGCGGTTGGATCGGCGGAAACTTCCAACGCTGTTTGGTCAGCTTTACCGACAGCGATGGTGACGTTGCCACTGGTCGAGTTGTAGTCATCATCGCCTGTCTTTGCTGCCCAGACCACGCAGTCACCCACCGACACTGCCGTCACTGTGGAGCCAGATACCGAACACACTGACCGAGAATCCGGATCTGGCGAATACGACACCTCACCGGTTCCAGAACCACCCGTTACTGACAACGCACTGGTTTGGCCTACTGCAATCGACGTTGGATCGGCCGCAACATGCAATTCCGCCTGATCCGCCTTACCAACGCTGATCGTCAGCGAACCAGACACCGGGTTGTAGTTGTCATTACCCGCCATCGTCGCGTTGACCTTGCAGTCACCAACACCCGTCGCAGAGACCGAAGTGCCGTCAATTGAACAGACAGCAGAGGATGACTCATCAACTGCATACGTGACATCACCGTCACTCGAACCACCAGTCGCAGACACCGTCGAATGCCCACCAAAAGCAATAGACGAAGGATCAGCCGACACGTCTAACGCAGCTTGATCAGCTTTCCCAACAGCAATCGTCACCGAACCTGACACCGAGTTGTAGTGAGCATCACCGGCACGAGTGGCGTTGACCTTGCAATCACCAACACCAGTCGCCGTCACCATGGAACCGCTGAGCGAACAAACATTCGTCGAGGTGTCATCAACCGTGTACGTGATGTCGCCATCAGTCGAACCACCGGTCGCAGACACCGTCGAGTGCCCACCAAACACAATGGCTGTTGGATCGGCGGAAACATCCAACGCTGCTTGATCGGCCTTACCGACAGCGATCGTCACCGAACTGACGACCGAGTTGTAGTCATCGTTGCCAGGTTTCGACGCGTTGATTTTGCAATCACCCACGCCCGTGGCAGTCACCGTCGTGCCAGAAATCGAACACGTCACCAGCGATGAACTATCGACATCAAAGACAACAGCCCCATCAGTCGACCCGCCTGTTGCGGACACTGTTGAAGTCCCACCAAAAACAATGCTGCTCGGATCAGCAGACACATCCAACGCAGCCTGATCAGCTTTCCCAACCGTGATCGTCACCGAACCCGACACCGGGTTGTAATCATCATTACCCGCCATCGTCGCGTTGATCTTGCAATCGCCAACGCCCGTCGCAGTAACCGTCGTGCTCGAGATTGAGCACACACTGTTCGATGACTCATCCACTGCATAAGTGACGTCGCCGTCAGTCGAGCCCCCTGTGGCCGACACCGTCGAATGACCACCAAACGCAATGGATGTCGGATCAGCCGACACGTCCAACGCGGCTTGATTAGCTTTGCCAACCGCAATGGTCACCGAACCGGACACCGGGTTGTAGTTGTCATTACCCGGCTTCGACGCGGTGATTTTGCAATCCCCAACACCGGTCGCCGTCACCGAAGTGCCATCAATTGAACAGACCGCAGAGGACGACTCATCGACCGCATACGTGACATCACCGTCACTCGAACCACCCGTTGCCGACACCGTCGAATGACCACCAAAAGCAATAGACGAAGGATCAGCCGACACATCCAACGCAGCCTGATCCGCCTTACCAACAGCAATCGTCACCGAACCCGACACCGGGTTGTAATCGTCATTACCCGCCATCGTCGCGTTGATTTTGCAATCACCAACGCCGTTTCCATTGACGGTAGTGTCGTGGATCCAACAGACCAACAAGGACGCGTCATCAACCGTGTAGGTGACATCACCATCAGTCGACCCACCCGTTGCAGACACCGTCGAGTTGCCACCGAAAACAATGCTTGTCGGGTCTGCCGAGACAGTCAGTGCCGCCTGGTTCGCCTTACCAACCGTGATCGTCACCGAACCCGACACCGAGTTGTAGTTGTCATTCCCCGCCATCGTGGCATTGACCTTGCAATCCCCAACGCCCGTCGCAGTAACAGTCGTTCCGCTGAGCGAACAGATCGACGTGGACCCATCATCGACCGCGTACGTGACATCACCATCAGTCGAACCACCGGTCGCAGACACCGTCGAGTTGCCACCGAAAACAATGGATGTCGGATCAGCCGACACATCCAACGCCGCCTGATCCGCCTTACCAACGCTGATCGTCACCGAACCAGACACCGAGTTGTAATCGTCATTACCCGGCTTCGACGCGGTGATTTTGCAATCACCAACGCCCGTCGCAGTAACCGTCGTGCTCGAGATTGAGCACACACTGTTCGATGACTCATCCACCGCATACGTGACGTCGCCGTCACTCGATCCACCCGTTGCAGACACTGTTGAAGTCCCACCAAAAACAATGCTGCTCGGATCAGCAGACACATCCAACGCAGCCTGATCCGCCTTACCAACAGTAATCGTCACCGAACCAGACACCGGGTTGTAGTGAGCATCACCGGCACGAGTGGCATTGACCTTGCAATCACCAACACCCGTCGCCGTCACCGTGGAACCGCTGAGCGAACAAACATTCGTCGAGGCGTCATCAACCGCGTACGTGACATCACCGTCACTCGACCCGCCCGTCGCGGACACCGTCGAGTTGCCACCGAAAACAATGCTTGTCGGGTCTGCCGAGACAGTCAGTGCCGCCTGATCCGCCTTACCAACCGCAATCGTGACCTGACCACTCACGGAGTTGTAGTTGTCATTCCCCGCCATCGTGGCATTGACGTTGCAGT
>JBDHZU010000060.1:0-11223 GCA_039812085.1 Candidatus Nanopelagicales bacterium
CACATTCTGTGCGCTCGGGATTAATCGAACGGATCGAGCGCGAAGTGGAACACCAGAAAGCTGGTCGCCCTGCGCGGATTCGATTCAAGTGCAACTCGATCGTGGACGAGCAGGTCATCGACGCGCTGTACCGAGCGTCCCAGGCAGGTGTTCCCGTGGACATCGTGGTTCGCGGCATCTGTGCTGTTCGACCAGGTGTTCCTGGGTTGTCCGAGACCATCCGAATCCGCAGCATTCTGGGTCGATTCCTGGAGCA
Source organism: Candidatus Nanopelagicales bacterium (assembly GCA_039812085.1). Taxonomy (GTDB): domain Bacteria; phylum Actinomycetota; class Actinomycetes; order S36-B12; family UBA10799; genus JBDHZU01. The sequence goes on from JBDHZU010000060.1 coordinate 257, forward strand.
CTCTCGTGTGTACGAGTTCGACAACGGTGGAGATCCAGAAGTGTGGATCGGTTCGGCTGACTTGATGCACCGCAACTTGGATCGGCGAGTGGAAACCCTGGTTCGGGTGGTGGGCGAACCACACACCCAACAAATCTCATCGATGATCGATCTTTCCATGTCAGACGAAACCTCGTCGTGGCACTTACAAGCCGATGGCGAATGGGAAGGCATCCATCACGCTGCTGACGGCACTGCTTTGCGTGACCTGCAGAACTACCTCATTGATGTGTATTCGCGTCGTCGTCCGGACGGAAGTCGATGAGCGAACAACCCACCACCTCCCGCGAAGTCGAATCGAAACTGCGAGTACCCGCCAAGTTTGTGCTGCCCAACTTGGTGGGCAAGAAGACCGGTATCGCCCGCGCTAAGCAGCAGGTCACTCGCAAGTTGCATGCGAACTACTACGACACCGACGACTTCCGGTTGTATCGCTGGGGTGTCACCTTGCGTCGCCGAGAAGGTGGGCCTGACGCCGGTTGGCACGCAAAGCTGCCGGTGGTTGATGGCGACATGATGGGTGCGCGAGACGAACTTCATGTTCCGCTGGATGCCGGTGAGCCCGGCAACGTCCCGCAGGCATTGAGTTCCATCGTCGTTCCTTTTACGCGAGGCGCTCCACTGGTTCACGTCGCTGAACTGCGTACCGAACGAATCCCCTTCTCCTTGTTCGATGAGCAGGGAGTTGAGTTCGCGGAACTCGTGGACGATTCGGTCTCGATCTACTCCGATGGACAGGTCATCGACAGCTTCCGCGAAATCGAGATTGAAGCGATGGTCGAAGGGGCTGATCTGGCACCGATCGTGGATGCCCTGACCACACTTGGCGCAGTGCCATCAACGTCCAGCAAGGCGGGTGCAGCGTTTGGTCCAGCAGCCACTGCACCACCCGATGTTCCCCCGCCGGTCGAGGTTGGGCCACGCGATCCTGCAGCCGACGCGATCACTGCCTTCATGCGCAAGTACGTCCGCGCATTCATCATTCAAGACGTTCGTGTTCGTCGGGATCTGCCGGACGCTGTCCACCAAATGCGGGTAGCTGCCCGTCGCCTACGAAGTGGCCTCAAAGCGTTTGGCCCGGTTATCGACAAGCAATGGGCAAGTGCGCTGCGCACCGAACTGGGATGGGCAGCCGGTCAGTTGGGGGCCGCCCGCGATACCGAAGTTCTGTTGGAACGTCTGGACAAGGGTGCGCGAGACCTGGGCTCCAAAGACGCCGCAGCAGTTCAAGCAGTCATCGATCCGCAGTTGAACTCACGTTTGGCAGATGCACGCGAGGATGCGCTGGAATCGTTGAACACGCAGCGCCATCTCGCGTTGCTGGATGCCTTGGTGGACGGGGCCAATAATCCTCGGCTGACGAACTTGGCTGACCAACGCTGCAAAGACGTGTTCCCCGAATTGGTCGATCGCTCCTTCCGGCGACTGGATCGCCAAGTAAAGCGACTGCGTTTGGAAGGCCCGGCCGACGATTGGCACGAGGCACGTATCACCGCCAAACGTGCCCGCTACTCGGCCGAAGCAGTATCGGGTGTGTTCGGTGCACCTGCCAGCCGATTAGCGAACGCAATCTCAGAAGTCACCGAAGTCCTCGGTGAACATCAAGACGCCTGTGTCGCACAAGACGTGCTGCGGGAACTGGCATCAACGGAAGGGATAGACGGGCAGACCGGATTTGCCTTAGGTCTGCTGCATGAGCACGAGTTTGAAGAGGAAATCCACTACCGGCTGGAGTTTCAGCGGGTATGGCCGGGCGTCCAGCGTTGCCATAAGCGCACGAAACTGGTTTGACTTCCACCATGGCCCACACTCCGAGCGAAGTTCGCGCTGCCGGCGTCGTCCTCCTGCGTAAGACCGGCAAACGCATCGAGGTTGCCGTGGTCCATCGTCCACGACGCAAGGACTGGTCCCTACCGAAGGGAAAATTGGATCGTGGTGAACATGTGGCGGCTGCCGCACGCCGGGAAACCTTGGAAGAGACCGGAGAGGACGTCACTCTCGGAATCCCACTGATGACTCAGCACTATCGCGTTGATGGACGACCAAAGTCAGTGCGTTACTGGGTGGGACGTTTACGTGAAGGCGGACCAGGATTCACCCGCAACAAAGAGATCGACGAACTGGAATGGCTCAGCCCGGATCGGGCCGCCCGACGACTGAGCTACCCCCGCGATGCCCAAATGATGCGGGCAGCAGTCAACTCTGAGGACACCTCGCCGCTGATCATCTTGCGCCATGCCAAAGCAACTCGTCGGGTCGATTGGGATGGCGAAGACAGCCAGCGCCCGCTGGCACCGGAAGGCAAGCGGTACGCCAAGAAGCTGACTGCTCTGCTTGAAGCGTTCGGAATCGTTGATCTCTATTCGTCTGACTCTGCGCGCTGCACCGAAACACTCAAACCGTTCGCCAGTAGTAAGAAGGCATCAATCAGCCTGGAACATCTGTTCAGCGAGGAAGGTTTTGAGTCCAAGAAGTCGCTGAAACGACTCGACCGCCTACTGCAGGACTCCACCCCATTGGTGTTGTGCACACATCGACCGGTACTGCCAGATTTGGTGGAACACGTCGTTCGCAAGCAGGGGATTCAAGAGGACCAACATCTCGACCCCAAACTCGTCCCCGGCGGGTTCATCGTGTTGCACCGAACGTTCGACAAGAAGCGCGGTATGCGCATCGTGGCGATCGAACGGCACAATCCCTGAGCCAGCTCGGTTAGCCGAATCGACCAGAGATGTAGTCCTCCGTTGCCTGCTTCTCCGGGTTGGTGAAGATCTTCTGTGTCTGGCCCACTTCCACAAGTTGCCCGGGCTTACCGACCCCGGCCAGGTTGAAGAAAGCAGTCGTGTCCGAAACGCGAGCAGCTTGTTGCATGTTGTGAGTCACGATCACGATCGTGTACTCCCGGCATAACTGGGAGATGAGGTCTTCAATCGCCAGGGTGGAGATGGGATCAAGCGCAGAGCACGGTTCGTCCATCAACAGAACCCGCGGCTGCACCGCCACAGCACGGGCGATGCATAGTCGCTGCTGCTGACCACCCGACAGGCCAGATCCTGGTCGGTCGAGTCGATCCTTGACCTCTTCCCACAGGTTGGCGGACTTTAACGATCGTTCGACCACATCGTCGGTCTCGCTCTTCTTGATCCGACGACCCTTTTCTAATTTGAGTCCAGCGATGACGTTCTCGTAGATGGACATCGTGGGGAACGGGTTGGGCCGCTGAAAGACCATCCCGATGAGTCGTCGCACGTTCACCGGATCAACGTCGTCGCCGTAGATGTCTTCACCATCCAGCAGAACTTGTCCGTCGACTCGTGCACCGGGCACCACCTCATGCATCCGGTTGAGGGTGCGAAGCACCGTCGATTTGCCACAGCCGGACGGTCCGATCAGTGCGGTGACAGAGCGGGGAGCAATTTTCAAGTTCACGTCGGAGACAGCGAGGAAGTCGCCGTAATACACATTGAGATCGGTGATGTCGATCTGCTTAGCCATGTCGATGCTTTCTGGTGAGTAGGAGTTAACGGGTCTTAGGTGCGTAGGCACGGGCGAGTAGGCGAGCTGCGATGTAGAGGACAGCAACGAACAGGATGAGAACCAATGCCCCGCCCCATGCGCGGTCAACGGAGGCAGGAGTGCCGCTGCTGATCTGATCCCACACAAAAGTGGGTAGTGAGGCTTGTGGTCCGTTGAACAAATTCCAGTTCATGCTTTGTGTCAGGAAGGTCGTCAGCAACAGAGGTGCGGTTTCTCCTGCAACACGAGCCACAGCCAGCATGACGCCGGTGATGATTCCGGATAGTGCAGTGGGAATGACGATCTTCAAGATCGTGACCCACTTGGGGATTCCCAAGGCATAGGAGGCTTCCCGTAGATCGTTGGGAACCAGCTTGAGCATCTCCTCAGTGGTGCGAACAACCACGGGCAACATGAGGATCAACAATGCGAGTGAGGCAGCGAACCCGGAGCGTTGCATCCCGAAGGTGAGCACCAACCCGGTGTAGATGAACAAACCGGCAACGATCGACGGGACACCCGTCATCACATCGACGAAGAAGCTGACTGCGCGCGATAGTCGTCCGGTGCCGTACTCGACCAAGTAGACCGCGACCAAGACTCCTACCGGAACGGCGATGAGGGTGGCGGCCAGGACTTGCTCAATGGTGCCCACGAGCGCGTGTTCAATGCCGCCACCGGGTCGGATCGGGCTGACATTGCGCATGGTGCTGCCGAAGAACTCGGCGTTGACGACCTGCAGCCCTCGGACGAGGACCGTTGTCAGGATTGCGACTAACGGTGCAAGTGCGAAAACGAAGGCCGCGTAGATCGCGGTAGTCATCAAACGATCGACCGCATGCCGACGACCTTCTACAACGAAGCTGTACACCGACTGTCCGAGCGCGAAGCCCAGTGCCGAAATCACTGCGAACGCAACGAGTCCGTCAATCACTCCAATTCCCAGCAGGACGCCAGCAACCGCTAGCGATGCAGCAGCAACTGCTGCCGGAGCCCATCGTGGGAGTCGTCGGCCACGTAGTTCGCTGGCCAAACTGACATCGGCTGTGGTGAGTACAGGCGTGGTCATGAGTTAGCTCCTGAGAACTCCCGGCGACGAGCCACAATCAGGCGGGCGACCATGTTGACGGCCAGGGTGATGACGAACAGCACGAGACCTGACGCGATCAGCGCCGACAGGCCGTTGGAACCGGCTTCGTTCCACTTCAGTGCGATGTTTGCGGCGAAGGTGTTTCCACCCGGCGCGGTGATGTTCCAGTTGATCTCGAATACAGCGGACAGGATCAGAGCGACCGCAATGGTCTCTCCCAAGGCACGACCCAGACCGAGCATGGCTGCCGAAATCATTCCCGGCTTACTGAACGGCAGCACAGCAGTGCGAACGACTTCCCACTTGGTTGCGCCAAGTGCCAGCGCCGCTTCCCGATGACCCTGGGGAACTTGCAGAAAGACTTCACGGCTCACTGCAGAGATCGTCGGCAGGATCATGATTGCCAGCACGATCCCGGCGATCAGAATGCTGCGGGTGTAGATGTTTTGCGGATTCGAGAACAGTGGAATCCATCCGAACCAGTGGCTCAACCAACTGATCGGACCTTCTAGTCGTGGCATGAGGAATTGCAGTCCCCACAGACCGAAGATGATCGATGGAACAGCAGCCAGCAAATCGACGACGAATGCCAATGCAGACGACAACCGGCGATTGGAATAGAACGCGATGAACAGTGCGATACCGGTGCCAATGGGGAATGCCAGACCCATTGCGATGATCGACGTCATCACTGTGCCGAATGCCAATGCCGCGATCCCGAAGACCGGCGGGGTGGAGTCCGGCAACCACTCTGTGGTGGTGAAGAAATTGACGCTATTGGACTGCAGCGCGGGGATGGCTTTCCATGCCAGGAACAGGCCGATTGCACCGGTCAGGACCAGGATGAAGATACCCGCGCCTTTGGAGATGGCAGCAAATACTCGGTCACCACGACGGACGGCTTGACCTTCGATTCCCAGCGGTTCGTGGAACTCGGCTGGGACGGTATCTGGAGCCACGATCGAGTCCAACTCGCCTTCCGGGATTCGGGCCGGACGCAAGAAGCGCTCGGGGGCGGACAACGGATCGTGTGGCATGGGGTCTCGCAGAGTCATGGGGTGTCTCCCGTAGTGACCGGTGCAATCACGCCGTTGCGTCGCCTCAATTCACTAGGCAACGCAACGGCAGTGACTACATCTGGCACGGTCGGTCCTAACTGATTGCGCTAACGGCGGTATTGACCTTGCTCAGCAGCGTGGATGGGATCGGCACGTAGCCGCTGTCTCCCAGCTTTTGCTGTTCAGCTGAGCTGCTGGTGAAGGTGAGGAACGACTTGACCAGTGCAGCTTGGTCGCTTGGCAGACCCTTCTGGCAGGTGAGTTCGTACGTCACCAGCACGAGCGGATAGGCGTTGGGATTCTGGTTCTTGTAGTTGATATCCAGCGCCAAGTTGTTTCCCTGCCCGACGACGGTCGCATCAGCCAATGCGGCAGATCCGGTGTCGGCATTCGGAGCAACTGCGCCACCACCGTTGTCCAGGCTGGCCACATTCAATTGCTGTGTCTGCGCGAAGGACAGTTCGACGTAGCCAATCGAATTCTGGGTGCTCTTGATCGCTGACGAAACACCGTCGTTGCCCTTGGCGCCTTGTCCACCTGGAGCCGTCCAGTCCTTGCCACCGGCGGCCGTCCAGTCACTCGCGGCAGTTGCCGTGAGGAACTTGGTGAAGTTGTCCGTGGTGCCGGAGGAATCTGAGCGGTGGTAGCTCACGATCGTGGCATCCGGAAGGTTGACTCCGGAGTTGATCGCGGTGATCGCCGGATCGTTCCACTTCGTGATCTTGTTAGAGAAAATCCCTGCCAGCACCTTCGGAGTCAGGGTGAGCTTGTCTACCCCGGACACGTTGTAGGCCGCAGTGATTGCGCCACCCAGCATGGGAATGTTGATGGCTGGTCCGCTTGCGCAACGGGCCGTTGCCTTATCCAGATCGTCGTCCTTAGCCGCTGAGTCAGTTCCAGCGAATGCAGTCTGTGCGTTGATGAAGTCCTGCACACCTGCCCCGGAGCCGTTGGCCTGGTAGTCGATCGTGGCGGATGAGCAAGAGCTTTGGTAGGAGTTGATCCAGTCCGCCATAGCGTTCTTTTGGGCGGAGGAACCGGAGGCCTTGATGCTTCCGGATGCGCAGTTTTCTACGGATGCGCTATTCGAATTTGAACTTGAACCACATGCTGCGAGTGCTGCGGTTGCGAGAGCAGCAACCGAAGCTGCTGCCACCGTCTGGTTGAGTTTCACGTGGGTCCTTCCCATCGGTTTCACATCAGGCAATCTGTGTGACTAACGGGAATTGACGCTAAGAGTCAGCGGTAAACACCCAACTGTTCAACGGGAAACAGACGGTGAACTCGGGGCTTACAACCACCCTGTCGGTGAACGAACGGCAAACAGACACCGACGCTCATGTGGACGAGGTTTTCCAGGTCACACGCGGATTCCGCAAGGTGTGTAGCGGCTCCGGCCAGAAATCAAGCCGGGAAACCGCCCGCTTTGGCAACCAGCGAAGGCGTTGGACGTCCGAGTTGTTCGCCAAGCCACGCGCTAGCTGCGATCAGGGCGTCAAGGTCAAGTCCGGTATCAATCCCGGAACGTTCCAGCGCATAGACGAGGTCTTCGGTGGCGATGTTTCCCGTGGCGCGAGGTGCGAATGGGCATCCGCCGATCCCTCCAAGACTGGAATCCAACACTCGAATCCCTGCCTCGTAGGCCGCTAGCGCATTCGCATAACCGGTGTTTCTGGTGTTGTGAAAATGGGCGCGCAACGTCGGTCCGGTCACCACCTTCGAGACAGCCTCAACTCGGCGGATCACATCGCGCGGAACAGCAACGCCGATGGTGTCGGCAATTGCGATTTCGTCCGTTCCCGTGGCAACAAGTCGTTCGGCCACGGACACCACTCGCTCGATAGGAACTTCGCCCTCGTACGGGCACCCAAATGAGGCAGACATCGTGACGCTGGTCCGCAGGTTCGCTTCTTGTGCAAGCGGGATAACCCGTTCCACTGTGGCGATGGCCTGCTCGGTATCCATCGCTTGATTCTTTTGCGAGAACGTATCCGTCACCATGACGACCAAGTTGACCTCGTCAACCTGTGTGGGCTGCGCGCGAGTGAACCCACGTTCGTTCAGTACAAGTCCAATCAGCGACGCACCAGCACGATCTGCAGAGTCCTTGGCTGGTAGCCCCGCCAACACCGCTTCGGCATCGGCCATCTGTGGGACTCGCTTGGGATTCACGAACGAAGCCACTTCGATTCGTCGGACTCCGGCGTCAATACATGTGCGGACCAACTGCACCTTCTGCTCAGTGGTTAGCAGAGCAGGATCATTCTGCAAACCGTCTCGGGCAGAGACTTCGACGATCTCGACGGCCTCGGAACTCATGCCACCTATAGTCGCACCGCGACCAAGGAGGTTTCGTTCTTATGCTCACTCACGTTGTGTTGTTCACCCTGTCTGATCCGTCCGATACCGCAGAAGCGATCGAACGGCTACGCGCGCTCGACGGTCAGATTCCTGAGTTACTGAGTCTGCGGGTGGGCACGGATACGACAGATAATCCGGCTGCGTCACACATCGCACTGATCAGCGAGCACGCCGATGCCGCCGGTTTACGCGGCTATCAAGAGCACCCTGTTCATCAAGAACTGTTGGCATGGTTGCGGCCTCGACTGGCTGGCCGTGCTGTGGTGGATTCCAGCGACCTGTAGTCACTGCAGGCGGGTCACCACAAACGATGGGTTCTCTCGCGCATCGGCAACGTAGTCAGAGAAGTCCAGTCGTTCACGCAACGGAGCAAACCGTCGCACGACGAGGAAGGCAACGATCCCAAGAAGGGTTGCGTTGAGGTGGCCGAAGGACCAGAGGTCGCCCACAAAGATGACCGGTAACCCCACACCGGCAAAGACAGCGGCGTAGTACCACCAGCGCCACGGTTTGGATACCAAGAACAGATAGGCCCCCATCGAACCGACCATCACGTAACTGACTCCCACATCGGCTGTGACCGCCAGCCGATGTTCGGCGTAGTGCATCTTGATCAAGATGACTTCGGTGAGGACCGTGGCCAATGAGCCAAGTACGTGCGAGGCGATCCAGACCATAATCACGCGAGCACTCCCGAGCCGGTGCTCTAGCCGGGCAACGATGAGGACATAGACCAGCACGTAGCCGAGGAATCCTGCCCCGGAATCGGCAACGAGCAGCGCTGAGGACACCAGCACTCGGACAGGATCGACCAGGATCCCGAAGATGTTCGTCGAGTTGAACCGGGTCAAGATTTCGACCAAGTCTTGCGGGGTTCCCTGGATCAGGATGGTGGTGGCAGTCCAGCACGCCATGTAGACGAAAGTGGCCGGGGCGGAGCGAACCCATGCGGCCCCAGCAGCAACGTACGGCGCAAGCTTCAACACCCACCGACGAGCAAATGAGTTTCCTCGAGCTGACCATCCGCGGAAGAAGTACCAGAGAAAGGCCAAACCACCGGCAATACAGACGTAGATCAGGACGAAGTCGATCTGGTCATCTGCTCGACCCTGAGCCAATACCCGATGCAATTCTGCGGACGTGGTCGGCGACGGAGTCGGCGTTGACTGAGCCAGCACGTCGGCTACGTGCAACCACGATTCAGTCATAGCCCCGATCTTGCCGCATGAACGACATAAAACCAGAAGTAGCATAAATGCTACTCTTGTTCTATGGGCGCGCCTCACGGAAGCAACCGGAGTAACCGGAGCAAGGGGAATAGTCAGCGAGAGGTCGGCCTAGCCGATCTTCGCCAACGTGCCAGCGAGATCGTTCGGGACGTCGAATCGGGCGAAGAGTTCCTGGTCACCGTGTCTGGACGCGCAGCAGCCCGCTTATCCCCAATCGAAATGCAAGCGTGGGTTCCCAGCCACGAACTCGCCCTACTCTTTGCTGAACTTCCCGCCTGGGGTGGTCGCGACCGCCTCGAACTTGCTGAGGATGTGCGCGACCCGTGGCAAACCCCGTAAAGGCACTACTCGACACCAGCGTGCTGATCGCCGATGTCATTCCTACCGGAGCCGACGAATACGCGATTAGCGTTGTCTCTATCTCAGAACTTCACTTTGGCGTGCTGCGCGCCAAGTCCCCGGGCGAACAGCAACGGAGACTGCGGCGACTAAGCGCTATCGAGCGCCAGTTTTCCGCACTGCCCATTACTGCGAATGTTGCCCGTATCCACGGTTCGATGGCAGCAGTTCTTGCCGCAAACAAGCGGACGGCTCAACGTCGCTCGATGGATCTCATGATCGCTGCCACTGCGGCCGCACATGGCGCTGAACTCTTCACTCATAACGGCGACGACTTCCGTGGACTGGATGACTTCTTAACCGTCCACCAGCTGTGATCGAAGACGCGAGTTAGAGCTTGGTTCCCTTACCGATCACAACAACTCCACCTTCACTCACTGTGAATCGTTGCCGGTCGGCTTCCAGATCAACACCGATCTGAGCACCATCGGGAATGTCGCAGTATTTGTCGATGATCGCGTTGCGGATGACGCATCCGCGACCAATTCGAGTACCGGGCAGGATGACCGAGTTCTCGACGTAACTGCCTTCATCAATCCGAACGTCGAAGCTCAACACCGAATCGCGCACATGCGCCCCGGCAATGATCGATCCGGCACCCACCATGGATTCGTGCGCATTGCCGGACAGCACAAACTTGGCTGGCGGCAAGGGGGGAAGGTGAGTCAGGATCGGCCATTTCTTGTTGTAGAGGTTGAAGACCGGAGACACGTTGACCAGGTCCATATGCGCATCGTGGTACGCGTCGATCGTTCCCACATCGCGCCAGTAGCCACGGTCGCGTTCGTGCGCGCCGGGGACGATATTGGAGTCAAAGTCGTAGACGAAGGCGCGGCCTTGTTCGGTCAACGTGGGGATGATGTTGCCGCCCATGTCGTGTACTGAATTGTCATCTTCGGCATCTGCCCGCAGCGTTTCAATCAGGACGTCGGTATCGAAGCAGTAGTTTCCCATCGATACGTAGGACTCATCCGGAGAGCCAGGGATGGCAGGCGGATCAGCGGGCTTCTCATGGAAGGCACGGATCTTCTTGCCGTCTTCTGTCTCGATGATTCCGAATGCACTGGCTTCTGCCCGCGGCATCCGAATACCGGCAACCGTCACCCCGGCCTTACTTTCCAGATGCTGTTGCACCATCTGGCGGGGGTCCATCCGATAGATGTTGTCCGCGCCAAAAACCAAGACGATGTCGGGACGTTCGTCGTTGATCAGGTTGAGGCTTTGGTAGATCGCGTCGGCGCTGCCGGTAAACCAGCGGGGGCCAAGACGCTGCGG
>JBDHZU010000061.1:0-11079 GCA_039812085.1 Candidatus Nanopelagicales bacterium
CGTGGCTGTTTGGGTGGTGGCGCAGGCGATCATCAACGTTGGTGCCGTAGTTGGCGTGTTTCCGATTACCGGTCTGCCGTTGCCGTTGATCTCCTACGGTGGCTCATCTCTGCTCATCATCCTGTTGGCAATGGGCATGGTGTTGGCCTTTGCTCGACAAGAACCAGTTGCTGCGGAATACATCGCCAACCGTCAGGCTGAGCGAGCAGACGTTAAACGTCGCAGAATCCGTCGTCGCCCAACCGAAGCAGCGGTGCCGAGTTCGGTTGATGTGACCGATTCCCCACGTGGTTCGCAGCGCAGCGGTTCACGTCGTAGTTCCCGGTCGCGTCGATCTCGACGTGAGTCAGATCGGCAGAAGGCAACCGTCTCGACATCGACCTCCTCACGGTCGTGGCGTCGTCGCGGAAAGTCTGATCAGGTGGACCTCACCGAGGGGGACCAGTGAAGGTGCTGGTCTGCGGTGGAGGTACCGCTGGACATGTGGAACCGGCATTAAATACCGCCGATGCGCTGCGTGAACGACATCCCGAGGCAGAAGTTCTGGCATTGGGAACGGCGGCTGGCCTGGAGACGCGTTTGGTCCCCGAACGTGGGTACCAGTTGGAATTGATCCCGGCTGTTCCCTTGCCTCGCACGCTTGGTCTCGATCTGCTCAAAGCACCAGGTCGTTTGGCGGGAACAGTTCGCCAAGCCCGAGCCATCATCGAGGACAACGACATCGATGTGGTGGTGGGGTTTGGGGGATATGTCAGTACGCCGGCATATCTGGCCGCACGTCGAGCCAAGGTTCCTTTCATCGTGCATGAGGCCAACGCCAAACCGGGCTTGGCCAACCGAGTCGGCGCGCGGTTGACGCCGTACGTGGCGCAAGCGGTCGATACCAACCTTCCGCATAGCCGGACGATCGGAATCCCGCTGCGCTCCACGATTACGTCCCTAGATCGTGCGGCGATGCGCCAGCAGGCGCGGGAATACTTTTCGGTGGCACCCGACGCACAGTGTCTGCTTGTGTTCGGTGGTTCCTTGGGTGCCCGCAGCATCAACCAGGCGACGGATGGGGCCCTGCCTCAACTGTTAGCTGCCGGGATCGAAGTCATTCACGTCGTGGGTGGTAAGAACAGTGACCAAATCGCCACCGGCTCCAGCGAGTCTGGGTACCACCCAGTGGAATACGTTTCCCGCATGGATCTCGCCTATGCCGCCGCTGACCTTGCCGTATGTCGAGCGGGCGCTATGACCTGTGCAGAGTTGGCCGTGGTGGGGCTGCCTGCGGTGTACGTCCCACTGCCGCACGGAAACGGCGAGCAACGACTCAATGCGATGCCCACTGTCGATGCGAATGGGGCCGTCATCGTTCCCGATGACCAGTTGACGCCGGAGGTGCTCGCGGAAACCGTGATTGACCTACTGACCGACGAACCTGGACTGCAGCGGATGGGGCAGGCCGCCGCGCAGGTCGGACGTGCTGATGCTGCCGAGGTGTTGGTGGACTTGATTGAACAAGCTGCTGGTACACCAGCGGGAAGCGGTGACCACAGTGAGCGTTGATTTTTCTGGCAACGAGGGAATTCGTCCCCGCGTTCATGTGATCGGTATCGGTGGCGCTGGCATGAGCGGTATCGCGCGCATCTTGCTCAGTCGAGGTTTCCCAGTCAGCGGTAGTGACGCAAAGGACAGTCGTCGAGTGGCAGCGCTGCGATCTTTGGGAGCGCGCGTTGAAATTGGGCATTCAGCTGAACACCTTGGTGACGCCGACATCGTGGTGGCCTCCACCGCGATCAAAGAGGACAACCCCGAGATGCTCGCTGCCGTCGATCGAGGACTCGTTATCCTCACTCGAGCCCGTGCGCTTGCCGAGATCATGCGGGGTACACGCGGGGTAGCCGTTGCTGGAACGCACGGCAAGACCACGACGACGTCGATGCTGACCGTTGCGCTACAGCACTGCGGGGTTGATCCCAGTTTCGTCATCGGCAGTGAACTCAACGAGTCAGGATCCAACGCACACCTGGGTTCGGGGGATCTGTTCGTGGTGGAAGCCGACGAGAGCGATGGGTCCTTCCTAGAACTAGGAGCTGTTGCCGGCATCGTGACCAACGTCGAGCCCGACCATCTGGATCATTGGGGATCTTTTGATGCGGTTGAGGCGGCATTCGACGAATTCACCATGGGTATCCGTGACCGTGGCGGTTTCGTCGTCATCTGCGTGGATGACCCAGGTGGTACCGCGTTGGCCGAGCGGGCCACCGCTAGTGGAGTCGATGTACGCACCTACGGCACCGGGGAAAACGCTGATCACCGGGTAGAGATTCACAGTCACGGTTCCAGTGGCTGGTCGTTCACCGTGACGGTTCGAGGTGTTCGCTCGCCAGAAATCGAGCTAGCTGTGCCGGGTCGCCACAACGTGCTTAACGCAACGGCTGCCCTGGTGTGTGGGTTGGGGCTCGGCCAGGATCTGGCTGCCCTGCGTGCAGGTCTGCAGTCATTCAGCGGCACTCGTCGACGCTTTGAGTTCCGCGGTGAGGCCGACGGAGTTCGGGTGTACGACGACTATGCCCACCACCCAACCGAGATTGGCGCCACGTTGAAGGCGGCACGTGATGTGGTCGGAACCGGTCGAGTGGTGGTCGCCTTCCAGGCTCACCACTACTACCGCACTGCGCTGTTCAGCAAGGAATTCGGTGAGGCCCTTGGCTTGGCCGACGATGTGGTGGTGCTGGAAGTTTTCGCTCCAGGGGAAGACCCCATTCCAGGAGCCTCCGGGCAGACCATGGCGGCGAACGTTCCGTTGGAAGCAGAGCACGTGGTGTTCCAGCCATCCTGGTCAGCGGTTCCGGCAGAACTGGTTGCCCGGGCATCTGCTGGTGACATCATCATGACGCTGGGCGCCGGTGACATTTCCATGATGGGGCCTGAGATCGTGGACCTGTTGAACCAACGAGCGCGGGCAACGATCGGTAGCCATTAATGACCAGCACTCTCACCCCACCTCGAACCAGTCGGAATCAGACCTCCGACCGGAGTTCGGCGCGTCCCTCCCGACGCCCCAGCAAGCGAGTCATTGTCAGCCTGATCATCGTGCTGGCAGTACTTGCGGGAGTGGCGATGTGGGTGCTGCGGTTCTCATCTGTGACTGCGCTGGAACACGTCACCGTGGTGGGTAACTCGCGAGTGAAGACCGCCGACATCTTGGACAAAGCCCAATTGCCGATGGGCTCTCCCTTGTTAGAGATCGATGCTGCGTCAGTGAGTTCCCGAGTGGAGGACATTCCGGCTTTGTCGTCCGCCACCGTGAGTCGGCAATGGCCACACACCATGGTGATTACGGTCGCTGAACGCCAGCGGACGGTTGGTCTGGAGAATCCGGACGGCAGCTACGCGATCCTGGACGCGACCGGTGTTGCCTTTGAGACCAAGAAGTCGCTGCCCAAAGGTGTCCCTGCCCTGAGTGCTCCACAAGGTCCAGTAGCTCAAGCCGCGATCACGGTGGTTGCTGGTTTGCCGCAGTCGCTGCGTAAACGAGTGAAGGTCGTTGCTGCTGATGCAGCCAATAACGTCAGCTTGGGATTGAAGGATGGAACAACCATCCTGTGGGGAGACGTCAACGAGGCGGCGCTTAAGGCCCAAGTCGCGACGATCCTGATGGCAAAGACCGAAGATAAATGGATCGATGTCCGATTCCCGATGGCACCGACCTCGGCGCAGTCGTCACCGCAGCCTGCTCCAACTGCCACCCCATCCCCAACGGCCAGCGCAACGGATGCTGCGGGCTCCTCGACGGCGACGGCTACGCCGGTGCCAGATCCGCAATACAGCTTGTCGGGGGACAACCAGTCGTCGCCCACACCGACCAGCAGCTCAGGTAGCACAGGGCACCTCGTCCCTGCTCCTTAAATAACACCGATGTGACCCGGGTTGCGCTCAACGCGCGATCACTGCGCTGAACCCGGAATGATTCGGCCGTGTCCCCACTGATGCTGGTCGCCGATGTGCGGCTGGACATGAAGCCGGTCGACTATGCCTTGTTGATCGTCTACTTCTGCTTTGTCCTAGCGATTGGGTTCGTGGTCCGACGGTCGGTGAACTCCAGCCTCGACTTCTTCCTTTCGGGTCGTTCGATCCCGGCGTGGATCGCTGGGTTGGCATTCATCTCAGCGAACCTAGGTGCCATCGAGATCCTGGGATTCGCCGCCAATGGCGCGCAGTACGGCATGGCGAGCGTGCATTACTACTGGATCGGCGCGATTCCCGCGATGGTGTTCCTCGGAATCGTCATGATGCCGTTCTATTACGGCTCCAAGGTGCGTAGCGTCCCGGAATACCTGCGTTTGCGCTTCAACCGACCCACCCACATGGTGAATGCCAGCACCTTCGCGTTAAGCAGCGTGCTGATCGCTGGCGTCAACCTCTACTCATTGGCCATTGTGCTGAGAGCGCTACTGGGCTGGTCGTTACACGTCGCCATCTTTGTGGCCGCCGTCTTGGTCCTCTTCTACGTGGTAGCCGGTGGTCTGACGGGTGCCATCTACAACGAAGTCATGCAGTTCTTCGTCATCATCGCCGGACTGATTCCGCTGGCAATCGTTGCCGTTCATGCAGCCGGTGGGCCTAGCGGGATCGTGGAGCGGTTGTCACACGTTCCCGCCTATTGGATGCATCCGTGGTCAGGAACTCAGGTCGGGGGAGGGAACCCGATCGGTGACTGGATCGGCATCATCATGGGCCAGGCATTCATTCTGTCTTTCGGTTACTGGACGACCAACTTCGCCGAAGTGCAGCGCGCACTGTCGGCCAAGAACCTCAACTCAGCCCGTCGTGCCCCCATCATCGGAGCGTTTCCCAAGGTCTTCATCCCCTTCTTGGTCATCCTTCCCGGTATGTGCGCCGCGTTCCTGATCCCAGAGATCGGCAAGAACCCGGCCGATACTTCGATGACCTACACCAATGCGATCCCGCTGTTGATGGAGAAACTGCTTCCCACCGGTGTGCTCGGCGTTGCGGTAACGGGTCTGGTGGCGGCTTTCATGGCCGGTATGGCGGCCAACGTCTCGAGCTTCAATGCCGTCTTCACCTACGACATCTGGCAGACCTACATCAAGCCAGATCGACCAGATCGGTACTACCTCAACTTTGGTCGCATCATCACGGTGCTTGGAGTGCTCATCGGTATCGGTACCGCGTACATCGCAGCCGGTTACAACAACATCAACGAGTACCTACAGACCTTGTTCTCGTTCTTCCAGGCCCCCGTGTTCGTGACGTTCATCTTGGGCATGTTCTGGAAACGCATGACGGCATGGGCGGGATTCTTCGGCCTCATCGCTGGCATCGTGGCCGCCGCTGGCGTATGGATCGCAGGAGCAACCAATGAGGAGTTGTTCCGGTCGAGCTTCCAGCAGGCGATGTGGATGGGCATCATCGCTGGTGCCGCCGACTTAGTGGTATCAATCCTGGTCAGTATGGTCACCACTCCCAAGCCCATCGAGGAGTTGGAGGGGCTGGTCAAGGGTATGGAGATTTCCGATCCGAACGACGAAGAGCACATCCCGTGGTTCAAACAACCGGTCGTCCTGGGCGCTGGTGCCATTGGCCTGGCCTTAGCGATGTACATCCCATTCCTGTGAGGTTTTGATGACCGAAAATAGCGAGCACACCGCACCCGCTACCGCTCCTGCGATGACGATGCGGCAAGCCAGGATGCTCGACCTGAGGTCGTGGATCTGTGCGCTCTTCGCAATCTTTGGAGTGGTGGTGACCATCCTGGGTCTCACTGCTTCGGAAGCCACGATTGACCAGGCTGCGGGAATCAACATTGATTTGTGGACTGGTGCTGCCATGTTGTGTCTGAGTATCGGCATGGGGCTGTGGGCCTGGCGTAAACCGCCAATCCCCGTTGAACACGTTGCTGAGCTACCTGAGCAACCCGACCGACCCTAGGTTTAGGGGAGCAGAACGAGGAGCCAGTGAGCGCTTTGGGAAACCTAAACCTCAACATGAACTAGAGGGATGCCCGGCTTTAGCACGATCTTTCGGATGAGTTTCTCGACTCGCCGGACCAATTTGTGGAAGTTCCTTGCACGGACCCTGTGGCCTGCCTACTGTCGTCACCAGTTGCAGAGAGTTTGACCCTCATCTCTCACAGTTAATCTGAAGTTGAGGTTGAGGGTTCACCCTATTTGCGGCCTTCCCCGCCGTAGTAGTCGTGCTCTTGTCATCACGTCGACGATGACCGGTTGTTTCCGGGCTGAGTCGGATGGTGCAGGTGCGAAGTCACCTCAAATAACCGTTTCCGAGTTTCACCGTCACTGAGAGGACCACCGTCGTGGCATCTCCACAGAATTACCTCGCCGTCATCAAGGTCGTCGGCATCGGCGGCGGCGGCGTGAATGCCGTCAACCGCATGATCGATGTCGGACTGAAGGGCGTCGAGTTCATCGCCGTCAACACCGACGCACAGGCGCTGCTCATGAGCGACGCAGATGTCAAGCTGGACATCGGACGCGAGGCCACCCGTGGCCTGGGCGCCGGTGCAAACCCCGAGGTTGGCCGTAAGGCAGCCGAGGATCACCAAGATGAGATCGAAGAAGCACTGCGTGGTGCTGACATGGTCTTCGTTACTGCTGGCGAAGGTGGTGGCACCGGTACCGGTGGCGCTCCCGTCGTTGCCAAGATCGCCAAGACGCTGGGTGCGTTGACGATCGGTGTGGTGACTCGTCCATTCGGTTTCGAGGGTCGCCGTCGTGCCACCCAGGCTGAAGCCGGTATCGAGGCACTGCGCGAAGAGGTCGACACCCTCATCGTCATCCCGAACGAGCGACTGCTGTCGCTGGCGGACAAGAACATCAGCATCGTTGATGCCTTCCGTCAGGCCGACCACGTCTTGTTGCAGGGTGTCTCCGGTATCACCGACCTGATCACCACCCCTGGTCTGATCAACGTTGACTTTGCCGACGTCAAGACGGTCATGTCCGGCGCTGGTTCGGCTCTGATGGGTATCGGCTCTGCTCGCGGTGAAGATCGTGCGCTGGGTGCGGCCCGGATGGCTGTCGAAAGCCCGCTGTTGGAAGCCAGCATTGACGGCGCACACGGTGTGCTGCTGTCCATCGCTGGTGGACAAGATCTCGGTCTGTTCGAGATCAACGATGCTGCCCAACTGGTGAGCGAAGCGGTGCACCCCGAAGCCAACATCATCTTTGGAACTGTCATCGATGACACCTTGGGTGACGAGGTCCGCGTGACCGTTATCGCCGCTGGGTTCGATGGTGGTCAGCCGCAGCCTCGCAAGGTGGATGCAGGCGTGGGAGCCCGTTCCATGGCTTCTCCGTACGTCCCTGAGCGTCAGCCGGTTGCCAGCAGCGTGACCAGCTCCGCCCCGTCCACGATCGATCTGGCCGCGCGTGAGCGCACCACCTCGACCGTGCCGGTGAACACCGATGCCACCAGTGACCGCAAGGACTCCGACCTTGGTCGGCAACTTGCTCCGACTTCGCGCACCATCGCGTTCGACGAGCCCAGCGGTTCGGCTGATTCCGACATCGACGTTCCCGACTTCCTGAAGTAAGTCGCAGTCGATCGACGGTGACAACCAAACGGTGACAACGCACGAGATCGGTCGGTGGGCAGCCCAGGTGCTGTTCACCGACCGATCCGGCGGAGTAAGTCGCCCGCCTTTCAATTCGGCCAACCTGGCCGAACATGTGGGGGACGATCCAGCGGATGTCGTAGTCAATCGCCAGCGTTTAGGGCAACAACTCGGGGTTGACCGATTGGTGTGGTTATCGGCTCAGCACGGTGGTCACGTCGCCGTGGTGGGTACGGATGACCAAGACATTCCACAGACCGTGCAAGCGGATGCGGTGGTCACCAACCAAACGGGAATCGGTCTGGTCGCACTCGGAGCAGATTGCGTGACCGCAACGATGTTCGACCGACGCAACGGAGTCATTGCCGCAATGCACTGTGGCTGGCGAGGACTAGTCGCCGGCATCGTCACCAACACCCTCGAGGCGATGGTTGACCTCGGTGCAGAACCTGAAGCAGTAGACGTTCAATTAGGACCCGCAATCTGCGGGCAGTGTTACGGAGTTCCCGATGCACGCGCACACGAAGTCGGTGGGTACACACCAGCGGCGCTCACTCGTGCCCGTGATGGACAGGTCGGGATCAGCGTTCCCGCGGGAGTGTGCGAACAACTGGCTCGCCGTTCGGTATCGGCAGTCGCAAACCCGCACTGCACGTTCGAAGATGACCGTTGGTTCTCCTATCGACGTGATGGGCGTACTGGACGGCATGCGGCAGCCATCGCACTGCGGTCAGTGGGAAACCATGACTGATCGACGCGCTGAGTTGGCCGCCAATCTCGCTGCAGTCAATGATCAGCTTGCGCAAGCGGCCGTTTCTGCCGGGCGGCGTCCGGATGAGATCACCTTGATCGCAGTGACTAAGAAGTGGCCTGCCAGCGATGTGCAACTGCTTGCCGAACTGGGTGTGCGACATGTGGGGGAGAGTCGTGACCAGGAAGCGGAACCCAAAGCCGCCGAATGCGCTGGTTTGTCGTTGGTCTGGCACTTCGTCGGACAACTGCAGACCAAGAAAGCCAATTCGGTCGCGAGTTACGCCGATGTTGTGGAGTCGGTCGATCGAGTCAAACTCGTTGATGCGCTAGAACGCGGTGCGCAACAGGCGGGACGCCAGGTCCGGTGTCTGATTCAAGTCAGTCTCGATGAACCACAGACCATAGGCCGAGGGGGAGTGGCCCCGACACAGGTCGGTGTTTTAGCCGAATACATCGCTGCCAGTGCGCACCTACAGCTAGGTGGTGTCATGGGCGTGGCACCACTGGGTGGACAACCAGAACCCGCCTTCGAGCAGCTCGCAAAATCCGCCGAGCTCGTGCGCGCAATCGAGCCTTCGGCCACCGACATCTCTGCGGGGATGTCTCACGATTTTCCGCAAGCGATTGCTTGTGGAGCAACACACGTCAGGTTGGGCACCGCATTGCTAGGGCAACGTCCTGACGTCAGGTAGTTTTTGAAACCGGCAGCGCGTTCCCCACGCCGTCGGTTGCAGTTCGACACAACTCAACACGATCGAATAGTTCGCCAGGAGAACCATTCGATGTCAGCAGCAACCACTAAGGCGTGCACGCACCAGCGAATGCGATGCACTGAACGAGGAGAGATCAGATGGCCGGCGCAATGAAGAAGATGGCGGTGTTTCTCGGATTCACCGAGGACGACCAATACGACGACGACTACGGATACGAACAAGACACGCGGAGCCAGGCGAATGATCGTCCCCGCCGTGACGAGCGTGCCGATATGCCCGTACGCGATCGCAACGCGGTGACGGTGTCCGAGCGCTCCGATGACACCCGGCAGCGAATCAGTTCCGATCGTCCTGCCCGTGACTGGCGAACCGAGACCGTGCTGTTGGAGCCGGTGAGCGGTGCTGGCGCCGAGGTTCACCCGGCAGGGACTCGTCGTCCCGATGCACCGTCACGTCAGAGTGCACGTCCCACCTCTGACTTGACCATCACGACCCTGCACCCCCGCAGCTACACCGATGCTCGCCGCATCGGTGAAGAATTCCGTGCAGGTTCGCCGGTCATCATGAACCTGTCGGAACTGGACGATGCCGACGCCAAGCGTTTGGTCGACTTTGCAGCAGGTCTCATTTTCGGGCTGAAGGGCTCCATCGAACGCATCGCGAACAAGGTCTTCATGCTGACCCCCGCCAACGTTCAGTTGAGCGCTGATGCAGCGCGAGCACGGATCCAGCAAGACGCTGGTCGTCGCTGACGCCACCACTTGCCACGTAACGAGACGGGAGTACGACTGACGATATGAGCCACACGATCGGTTCGATCATCGTCACCGTGCTGTGGATCTACCTGATCCTGCTCATCGCCCGGTTCGTCATCGACTTGTTGCAGGCGTTGTCGCGTAAGTGGCAACCAACCGGCGTCATGTTGGTGATCTGCGAAGCAATCTTCACGGTGACTGATCCACCGCTGAAGGCTCTTCGGAAAGTGATCCCGCCGCTGCGCCTCGGGCAAGTTGCCTTGGACCTGAGCTTCCTGGTTTTGCTCATCGTCCTGCAGGTAGCGATCGCGCTGGCCAGCCGGTTGTAGCTGGCGCTAGCGACTCACACGGCTATCAATCCGCCCCACTCAATGTTCGAGTGGGGCGGATTGCTTTTGACATGCATTGTTCAGGACGACGGGGCCCGATTCGAGACTCAAAGACTGGGCCGTGCTGAGATGCGACAGCATAGGGCAACTCTCATCACCGCAATCGAGGCACTGATCGCAGTGGTCCGCAAGCGGTAAGAGGGCAGATTGCTTGGGTGAATTCAGACCATCGTCACTACTGTGACAAGAACCCAACCTGACATAGCGCCACGTCCGGCTCGGCGATTTCACCGTGCTGCTTGAGTCTCCAGACTGAATGCAAGGTCGATGGAGTCACTGACATGGGAATGCTCAGCCGGCGCTTCGGCAAAACTGGTTGCGAGGACTTCCGCCGCAATCACGTCGGCATGTTCGTTCACCGCCGCAATGATCGCGGGATCACTTGAGCTCCAGGTCACGGTGATTCGATCGGTGACATCAAAACCGGACTGCTTGCGCGCTTCCTGAATCTCGCGAACGACATCTCGGGCGGTACCGAGCGCTCGGAGTTCGTCGTCCAACGCCAGATCTAGGGCCAGAGTTTCCCCCAGATCAGTGGCAACCGCCCACCCTTCGCGGGGGGTTTCCGTGATGAGCACGTCCTCGCTGGACAACGTGATGGCTTCACCCTCATGCTCAAGCACGAGCTGATTTTCTGTTCGCAGTTGTAAGGCGATGGCAGCGGGATCGGTCGCCTCGATTAATGCAGCGATTTGTGGAGTCTGCTTGGCGAACCTTTTGCCCAGTTGTCGATAGTTCGCTTTAACCGAAACTTCGACGAGTGACGTGTCTGCGCCATCCAGAGTCTCGGTATCCAGCACGTTGAGTTCCTCAGTGAGCTGCTGCGTGAGGTCTGTTGGCACATCGGCCCAACCAGGTGCGGCGACCAACGCCCGACGCAGCGG
>JBDHZU010000062.1:0-10739 GCA_039812085.1 Candidatus Nanopelagicales bacterium
GTCGAGGGTCAGCCAGGAAATCTCAGTAGCCTCGAACTATTCGCTGCGAACAGTGGAGAAGACATGGCTGACCAAGACGATGCACCGGAGATCCTCGACCTTCCGGTCGGACTCGATGCCACCGGTACCCGAGAAGAAGGCGACAGTCTCGGAACCGTGAGCGTTGCGGCTGATCGGTATTGGGGCGCCCAGACCGAGCGCAGTCTGCACCACTTCAACATCGGCAATGACCGGATGCCGATGGAGGTCTACCACGCGTACGGCTACGTCAAGAAAGCTGCGGCAATGGTGAACGTGCAGCTCGGGCGCCTACCCGAATGGAAGGGCGCGCTCATCGAACAAGTGTGTGACGAGGTCATTGCGGGCGACCTCGACGACCATTTTCCGCTCTATGTCTGGCAGACCGGTTCGGGCACGCAGTCGAACATGAATGTCAACGAAGTCGTCAGCAACCGATGCATCCAACTTGTCGGCGGAACGCTGGGCACGCACGATCCGATCCATCCCAACGATGACGTCAATATGAGTCAATCCAGCAACGACTCCTTTCCCACTGCCATGCATGTGGCCGGCTACCGACTCGTCCACCAGCAGACCCTGCCCGCAGCGATTGCACTACGAGACGCTGCTGCAGCAAAAGCAGAACAGTGGGCAGATGTCGTGAAGATTGGTCGCACGCATTTACAGGATGCGACTCCGTTGACTGTCGG
Source organism: Candidatus Nanopelagicales bacterium (assembly GCA_039812085.1). Classification (GTDB taxonomy): domain Bacteria; phylum Actinomycetota; class Actinomycetes; order S36-B12; family UBA10799; genus JBDHZU01. The sequence goes on from JBDHZU010000062.1 coordinate 711, forward strand.
ACAAGAATGGTCTGGTTTTGCTGCCGCCCTCGACGACGCGATTGCCGATGTTGAACACGCAACCGACGGCTTGTTGAAGCTCGCCATGGGAGGAACAGCCGTCGGTACCGGAATCAATGCCCCAGAAGGATTCGCTGAAAAGTTTGCCGACCAGCTAGCTGAGCTCACCGGCGATCCCTACGTCACCGCACCCAACAAGTTCGCGGCCCAAGGAACCTTGGACGCCATGGTTCGAGCGCATTCCGCATTGAAGAACTTGGCTGTCACGCTCTACAAGTTCGCCAACGATGTGCGCTGGTTAGGTTCCGGTCCGAGGACCGGTCTGCACGAACTTGTGTTGCCCAGTAACGAGCCTGGTTCGTCGATCATGCCTGGAAAAGTCAATCCGACTCAGGCAGAGGCGATGCTCATGGTGTGCATCCATGTCATCGGTGCCGATGCCGCAATGTCGATGGCAGGCGCAGAAGGAAACTTCCAACTTAACGTCATGCGCCCCATCGTCATTGATAACTTCCTGCACTCTGCCCGGATTCTGGCGGACTCGTGTGATCGCTTCCGTGAGTTCATGATTGAAGGAGCTGAACTCGACGAGAAAAAGCTCACGGACAACATCGAACGCTCGGTCATGATGGTCACTGCACTGGCACCTGTTATCGGTTATGACGAGGCATCCGTCATCGCCCATCACGCGGTCGACAATGACCTGACCTTGCGCGAGGCAGCACTGGCGAATGGAGTCAGTGAACAGACCTTCGATCAGGTGGTCGTGCCCATCAACATGACCCGGCCTGGAGTTGCCGCTGCACAAGACAATGAAGATGAACGCGATGAGTCACACACCTGATATCCGCATGGGTCGGGTCTATGACGAACAAACTCCGGAGGAAGGCCATCGAGTCTTGGTGGATCGACTGTGGCCGCGAGGTATTCGTAAAGACGACCCGCGCATTGGGCAGTGGTGTAAAGACGTCGCACCCTCAACCGAACTACGTGAGTGGTACGGCCATCAGCCAGAACGATACGAAGAATTCTGTCAGCGATACGCCCATGACCTTGCTGGACCCGACTATCAAGCGGGCGTGGAGGAACTGCGACAACTGGCTGCCGAACAGACTCTGACCTTGGTCACGGCTACCAAAGACTTGGCCGTTAGCCACGTCCCGGTTCTCAAGCAGGCAATTGAATCGGCTAGCTAACGAACGGGAGGAGTCGCCGTCCTGAGCTGGTGACCGACGAACCTTCCACGGAACGAACTCCGACGATCTCTGGGTACTCGCTGCGAAGCTGCTGCTCGATTCCTTCGCGCAGAGTTTGTCCTGCACTTGCGCACCCCTGACATGCGCCGATCAGTCGGACCGTCACTACCGCATCCTGGACTGACTCCAACTCGATCCGACCACCGTGCGAAGCAACGTAAGTTCGCAGCGGTCCGTCGAGCAGTTTCTGTACGGCCTGCGCGAGCTGTTCGTCGCTACGGGCTGGGGTAGTGCAATGGATGGTCCGCCCGGCCGACAAGTGCTCAGTCAATGTTGTTTGTAGACGTGGAGCCAATTTTCGCCACGTACCGGGATCGGTTGCGGTGACGCGCAGTTCCCCGTCTCCGACCAGAACCTGGGTGATTAAACCTGTGGCCAGTGCGTCAATCCATGCGGTTGGAAGTTCGTCGGCTAGCTCGACCGTTTCGATAACGGCAGGTCCAGCGACTGCTTCGCCGCGCACCACCCAGCGCAACACCGCTGGGTCGGGTGTCGTCTCTACATGCATTGCAATGGCAGCCATCAAATCGCTCCTACGTCGTCAACGCCGTAGTGATGGTGTGCGCGACCCAGCCCATGATCCAAGCCAACGCAAACATGTAGGTGAAAGCGAACAGAGGCCATCGTCGAGAGTTCGTTTCTCGCCGCATCACTGCCACAGTGGACATGCACTGCAATGCGTAGACAAAGAACACCAGGATCGCCGCAACTGTTGGTGCGGTATAGACCTTCTCGCCATTCGGGTAAGTCTGTTGCTGCAGCGATGTGGTGATGTCTTTGGTGTTGTCGCTCTGCGCAGAGGTGATCTGGCCAAGCGTGGCAACGAACACTTCACGGGCGGACAGCGAGGCAATCAAGGCAACGTTGATCTCCCAGTTAAAGCCCAGGGGTTTGAATACCGGCTCAACAGCACGACCGACGGTTCCCGCGATGGAGTGCTGCATCTGATAGCTCGCCGCTTGCTGATCGTTCAGTTGAGCAGGCGGGGTCACCACTGGAATATGCAGCAGGATCCACAAGATGACCGAGGTTCCCAGGATGATCGTTCCGGCCTTGCGCAGGAAGTACTTGCAGGAGTCCCAGCACTGCGTCAGCACCAGCCGCCAACCGGGGACTCGGTAAGGCGGCATCTCCATGTAGAACGGCAGCTTGTCGCTGCGTAGTGAGGTGCGCTTGAGGATTGCCGCCACGATCATCGCGCTGACTGTGCCCAACAGATACAGCCCGAAGAGCACCAGTCCTTGCAGACCAATCGGTCCCCAGACTTTGGTGGCTGGGACGAAGGCGGCGATGAACAACGTGTAGACGGGAATGCGAGCCGAGCAGGTCATCATCGGTGCGACCATCATGGTCGCGATTCGGTCGCGTGATGACGGGATGGTGCGCGTGGACATGATGCCCGGCACTGCGCAGGCGTACGAGGACAGCAACGAGACGAAGCAGCGACCCTCTAGACCGATGGTTCCCATCGCGCGGTCCATGACCAACGCTGCGCGAGACATATAGCCGACGTTCTCCAGGAACGAGATCATCAAGAACAACAAGAGGATCTGGGGCAGGAACTGAATCACTGTTCCGACACCGCCCAGCACGCCGTCGCTGATCAGGCTTGCCAGTGGTGCCCATGTGACATGTGCTTCGACCCAGTCGCCAGCAGAATCGAACAGTGCTCCAATCCAGTCTTGAATTGGTTTGGCGACGGTGAAGATGACCTGGAAGAAGCCCAGCATCACGAGCAAAAAGATGAGCACACCGATTACTGGATGAAGCAGTGCGCGGTCGATGGCAGCGGTACGTCGGTGCCCTGACGGCGGCTCATGCAAGATCGTGGTCAGTACCGAATCAATCCAGGCGGCCTGCTCAGTGGGCTCAGTCGGGGGTGTGATGACCGGACGCGGCCAACTCGTCGGATCGTGTAACAGTCCCCGAACCTCATCGACACCGATGCCCTTAGTGCCGACGATCTCCACGACGGGCACACCCAGAATCGACTGCAGGGCTTCCCGATCGATGTAGCCACCGCGGTCGGCGAGCTCATCCACCATGGTGACGACAACGATGGTGGGTAGACCTAGATCGAGTACCTGGCCGACCAGAATCAGTGACCGTTCCACAGTGGTCGCGTCCATCACCACAATGGCGGCATCGGGCGGTTGATCCTCGTCCAGCTTGCCGTTGAGCACGTCCGAAACAACTTGTTCGTCCGGGCTTACCGGCATCAGGCTGTAGGTGCCAGGCAAGTCTTCGATGACGAGTTCTCGACCCTCGGCCTTTGCAATACCGGTGCGTCGAGTAACAGTGACACCGGGGTAGTTGCCGGTCTTAGCGCGGAGCCCAGTGAGCTGGTTAAACAGAGTTGTCTTGCCGGCGTTCGGGCTGCCGATCAGCGCAATTCGCGGGTCCGGATTTCCGGTCAGCGTGTCACTGCTGCAGTTCTTATGAGTGTGATGCGGCCCCGGTTCGTGGCAACTCACGCGACCTCCGCGGGGGAGATGATGATTCGCTCAGTTTCTGCTCGGCGCAGGCACATCTGATTGCCACGCAGTGCATAGATCGTTGGGTCGCCGAATGGTGCACGCCGGATTGTCTGGATTTCAGTGCCAGGAAGAAATCCGAGATGACCCAGCCGCGTTGCGACGGCATCGTCGCCCGCGACGTAGGAAATAACTGCGCGTTCGCCGCGTTCCAACGTGGACAACGTCAACTCTTGTTCCATCACGACCTCCCGCTCGCGACCATAGCAAGAGTTAGGTATGCCTTACCTGGTTACCACCCGTTGGGGTGAGCGAGACAAGGGGTCCCCACGGCCCACGTAAAAGGCCCCGCCGAAGCGGAGCCTTCTTTGCGCGCCCGTAGGGACCCGCCAGATGTGTCAAGAAGCCACATCTGTCTCCCATGAATCCCCACGGCCTACGCAAAAGGCCCCGCCGAAGCGGAGCCTTCTTTGCGCGCCCGTAGGGATTCGAACCCCAAACCTTCTCGTCCGTAGCGAGATGCTCTATCCATTGAGCTACGGGCGCATATGCCTATCGCTAGGCACGGTCAACAAGAGTACACCGCAGGCCTGCGTTGGGTTTTCCGACCGTCACGCCGATGAACCAGTCGATACAGCGGCACCGTTGACGCTGTGAGCAACCCCGTCGGAGTCCGGTTGGGATGCGCGTCCGCGAATTGAATCCATGCCGTACCTGACCGAATTGCGAGTGAGCGCAGCTAAGCCACGTGGTGACGACAACTTCACCCGAGGAATGCGAGAGGTTTCCACGATTGGCCAGCCTCGTTGATGTGCCAATTCGCGCAGCTCTGGTTCCGGGTTCACCGCAACGGGATGTCCAACTGCTTCCATCATGGGCAGATCGCTGACCGAGTCGCTGTAGGCGTAGGAAGCTGCCAAGTCGTAGTCGTAATCCTCGGCAAGTTGGTTCATCACCTCGACCTTGCCTTCGCGGTAGCAGAAGGGTCCAGCCAACCGGCCGGTGTAACGACCTTGATCGTCGCGTTCAGAGGTCGTGCCGACGCCGAGTTCCAAACCGAGTTCATTGGCAAACCGGGAGACCGTTTCAGTCGGCGATGCCGACAGCACGATCCGGTCACGGCCAGCTTTCTGATGGTCAGCCAGAACCTGCTTCATCACCGGACGAACCGAGTTCACGACGTCATCCATGAAGTAGTCCCCGAGGGCTTCCACATCAGAGGCGGGATGTCCAGCAACGGCTTGCAGGATTCGATCGCGGACCTGAGCGCTTCGTTCGTCGGTCGCGCCGCTGAGCAAGAATGAGATGCCATTACGCAGGTCAGTCGCCAGCTCGCGCTTACTCATGAATCCCTGGCGGAAAGCGGCCTTAGCCAAGGGAATGTTGGCCGAACCTGGGATCAATGTTCCGTCCAGGTCGAAGAATGCCGCGGCTTTAGCTGAGGTCTGTGTATCCATAAATCAATAATTCCCGCTGCTAGGAATGAAATATTCCTCTAGGGGATCAGAGTTTGGCGATATATCTATCTCTACCGAACAAGAAACTAGCTCAAAGCGGCGGCTAAAGCTTCTGGGTTGGACAACATCCCGCAGTGATCACCGGCGATTGTTTCTACCTTGGCGCCGGGAACACCTGCGAACCCTGCACTGACCTCGGCAGAGAAGTTCTGGTCATCGGCGAATGCGATGTAGCGCACCGGGACGTCGAGCTTGTCCCAGGACACCGCGACCACATCGGAGTAGGTGGCGAACGGTTGTGGCCGTAGTTGATTGAACGCCGCCTTGGCCTGCCTGTCGGACAGGCCACTGAAGAAGCGAGTACGCACATCCTCGAATTGAGGGATCAATGCGTTGTCGGGTGACTGCTTAGCTTCCTCGCGGTAGCGGTCTCGACGTGGCTGAGGAATCCAATCGATTGCTGCCTGACCCGAAGGAACCGCTACTCCGGCAAGCAGAACAACGTCACCGACCTGATCAGGGCACGTGGCGATGGCGGCAGGCAATCCCACAGCGCTGAGTGAATGCGCCACGATCCGAATCGGTTCATCCGCCTCAAGATCCTCGATGCTTTCGACGATTCGGTTGCTCACATCCGCCAGCGTTACCTGAGCAATCGGTGTCGGATCTGATCCTGCTCCCGGCAGATCGAAGGCGCGGGTGGGGACACCGGCATTGGCAAGAAGGGGGATGACCGGCTTCCACGACCAGGCACCCAGGCCGCCCCCATGAATCAACAACGTGACCGCAGACATGGCGAGCACCTTACGGGTGTGAGCAGGGCTGCGCCACAGATCAAATTCTTTCGTGGACAAGCGACTAGCGGCGAGACCTCGTAGCGTGGCGCTGGTGAGCACCGAACTGCAGGCAGCAGAGCCAGACCTTGCTGTCAATCTGGCCGACGAGGCATTGGCCAACGAGCAGCGCAAACGCAAGGCGTTGCGACGGATGAAGCTCATTCCTTTATCGCTGTTGCTGCTCGCTGCCGTCATGTTTGCGATCTCTTGGCGAGTTCAACAGGACCCTGATTCGGCTGACTTCTGGGGTTACGTGCGGGCCGCATCTGAGGCCGGCATGGTGGGTGGACTGGCCGACTGGTTTGCGGTGACGGCGTTGTTCCGTCGACCGTTAGGTCTACCGATTCCGCACACCAACTTGATTGCGAATAAGAAGGACCAGCTTGGTGAATCACTGGGAGAGTTCGTACAGACGAACTTTCTGACCGAAGCAAACATCCGGCAGAAGATTGCCAGCACAGCCCCGGCTAAACGGATCGGCGAATACCTCGAGCAGCCCGATCATCGGGAATACATCGTGGCGGAAGGTTCGAACGCCGCTGTGGCTGCATTGGAGTCAGTGGATGACGCCGATGTCGCAGCACTGCTGAAGAACTTGGTGATGGAGCATTCGTCCCACTTCGAGTGGGCGCCTCCGCTAGGTGAGTTGTTGGACTCGATGCTCGCAGCTCGCTCTCACGATCCAGCGGTTGACGGACTGCTGCGACTCGGCCGGGACTGGCTGCTTGCCAACGAGGCCACTGTCACCAAGCTCATTGCCGATATTGGACCTGCGCAGGATTGGGCACCTGCCCGGGCAATCCATGAAGCGGTTGGTCGTCGGGTGTGGCGAGATGTGCTCAAGTGGGCCGAGGACGTCAATCGCGACCCTGACCACGATGCCCGCAAAGTCATTGACGAGTGGCTGGTGACATTTGCCGATCGACTCCAGCACGACCCGGAGATGATCGCCAACGTCGAGCAGCTCAAGCAGCGCATTTTGGCCAGCGACGATTCCCATCGAGTCTTGGCTTCGGTCTGGCCAGCCGCCAAACAGTTGTTGATCAGAGCTTTGCAGGATCCGGATTCGGAACTGCGTCAACGAGCAAATGAAGCATTGGGTGACTTTGCCCAACGACTGACCACCGATGAAGAACTCCAACGTCGAATGGATGCTCGGATCGAGTCGGCGGCTGCGTACGTGGTCAACCGCTACGGCGGAGAAATCGTCACCGTCATCACCGACCAGGTTGCTCGGTGGGATGCCTCAGAAGCGTCCCGCCGAATCGAACTGCAAGTGGGGCGTGATCTGCAGTTCATCCGAGTCAATGGCACGGTGGTTGGTGCGCTGGCGGGTCTCGTCATCCACTTCGTGGCCGTCAACTTGCTCTAAAACACGTCCGTTCGACTCTTCCGTGGAACCGATATCGGGTGAAGAATCGCAAGAGTGACGCAACAGTTGGTGTTTGTTGAGCAGCTAGCAAAGTCCTTTGGTGAAAAGCACGCATTAGTCGATCTCGAACTCGTCCTTGAACGCGGACAGATCCACGGGTTTCTTGGTCCCAATGGGGCAGGAAAAACCACCACGATCCGGATTCTTCTCGGCTTGGTCAAAGCGACTTCTGGGACTGCCAAGATTTTCGATCTTGATCCCTGGACGCAGTCAGTCCAAGCGCATCGCCGGTTGGCATATGTTCCGGGTGAAGTCGCCTTGTGGCCGAATCTGACCGGTGGAGAAACCATCGACGTTCTTGGTCGCCTGCGCGGAGGGCTGTCCGATCAACGCCGCAACGACCTCATCGAACGTTTCGCGTTGGACCCCACCGTGAAGGTTCGCGACTACTCCAAGGGCAATCGGCAGAAGGTGGCATTAGTCGCCGCGCTTGCCAGTGACGTCGACCTCTACATCCTGGACGAACCGACCGATGGACTCGATCCGCTCATGGCCGAACAATTCCGGGAGGTTATTCGGCAGTTAGCTGCCGAAGGGCGAACCGTGTTGTTGTCCAGTCATGTTCTGGCCGAAGTCGATGCCGTCTGTGACTACGTGACCATCATCCGTGATGGACGCACAGTGGAATCCGGTCCGCTGGAACAACTGCGCCATCTCAGTCGAACAGTTGTTTCCGCACGTACTCAACGACCGGTGCAGTGGGAATCCCTGGCTGGCGTCCACGATGTCCAGCTCCAACCCGATCAGCGCACGGTCACTTTCGCGACTGATACCAACTCCATCGCGAGCGTGGTCGCCGTCCTCAACGAGGCAGGCCTAGAGGACTTCCAAGCCAGTCCACCCAGCTTGGAACAAATGTTCTTGCGCTACTACCGCGAACAATCGGTGCAGTCGTGAACATTGCTGGTGCTCCGGCGCTCGCCCGCCTCGCACTTCGTCGTGACCGGATCCGAATCCTCATCTGGGGATTAGTGACGGCAGGGATGGTTGCATCGGTCGCTTCGATTTGGGATGAGTTGTATCCCACGGCGCAAAGTCGGCTGGAACTGGCGGCAGCGCTTGCCGTTGATCCGGCACTGAGCGCCGTGCTCGGTCCGCTATTTGACCCACTCTCGACAGGTGCACTTACTGCCTGGCGAGTCATGTCCTGGCTCACCGTGGTCCTGGGTTTGGCTGCGGGGTTCCTGGTCACTCGCAACACGCGAGCGCAAGAGGCTGCTGGGGTAAGTGAACTCGTTGGATCCACAGCAGTTGGACGGTCAGCTCCGGTTGTAGCTGGGTTGGCAAGTGGCTGGGGTCTTTCGTTGCTTTTTACGCTGCTCGCCGCCGCTTCGATGATTGCGACTGGTCTTGCTGTTAATGGCAGTGTGCTCTTTGCGTTGGCGGCCGGAATGGTGGCGTTCGTGGTCGTTGGGGTTGCGGCGGTCAATGCGCAGTTGTTCCACACCTCCAGAGCAACCAACTCGGCGACAGGCATCGTGGTTGCCGTCCTGTTTCTCTTGCCGGGAATCGGCAACGTGAGTCATGGATTGCATTGGTTGGTATGGGCGTCACCTATTGGTTGGGCGCAACAGGCTCGAGCGTTTGCGGGTGACCGCTGGTCGATTCTGCTGCTTGGTCTCGTCACCGGATTGCTCCTCGCAACCGTGGCTGGATGGCTGGCAAATCGACGTGACCTTGGATCAGGGCTATCCGCTGGCCGAGCCGGTTCGGCCACAGCCGCGGCCTGGATCAAGAACCCCTTCTCACTTGCCCTGCGTCTTGATCGTGGGTGGCTGATTGGTTGGGTGCTCAGTGCTGCACTGCTTGGAGTGGTGACCGGGTTCTTGATCCAAACCTCGGTAGGGCTGGTCACGGGTAATCCCCAATTGGAGAAGTTCCTTGCTGCACTTGGTGGCTCGACCAAAATCGCCGAGGCTTTTGGCCTGACTGAGCTAGGCATCATCGGAATGATCGCGGGGGGCTTCGCCATCTCAACCATTCTGAGGTTGGCGGCTGACGAAGAAGAAGGTCGTGCGGCTCACCTGTTGTCGGCACCAGTGAGTCGTCGGCAATGGCTAGGCGGGCACGCCAGCATCGCCGTACTCGGCTCGATTGCTATCTGCACAGTTGGGGGATTCATGCTCGGTCTGACCTACGCCTCGGCGGGACACCTCGGCGTTGCGCAACAAGCTTTGCGGTGGGCAGCATCTGGTCTGATTTTGTCTACCGCCGCTGTCTTGTTCGCCGCAGTTGCGTTGTTAGCGGTTGCTGTTCTGGGCCGTTTAGCCGGGGTGATCACCTGGACGTTGTTCTCCGTGATTGTGGGTGTTGGCTTCGTTGGGCAAATCCTCAATCTGCCTCGATGGATGCTCGATCTATCGCCGTATAACCACCTCCCGGGCTATCCAGCAACCTCTCCACCGTGGATGTCGATAGCGGTATTCATTGCTTTGTCCGTCCTGGCTGCTGTCATCGCCGACCAAGCAATTCAGCGTCGCGACAGCATGGCGTAGCCACTGCACCGGGCTGACGAATGGCGACGTGATCGAGTTCGATGACACGATGCGTTCACCGCATTCGCCAGGCAAGGAG
>JBDHZU010000063.1:0-10626 GCA_039812085.1 Candidatus Nanopelagicales bacterium
TCAGGAATAGGAGTGGCACTCACAGTTTCCGCAGCGGAAACGAGTTGTCCATCGTCACCATTGCTGGCCAGCGAGGTGACAGCGACTGAGCCAGCAGTGACGGCCACGATGATGCCGCCAACGATCAGCCACGGACGCGGGCTGGTCGGAAGTTTCCGCTGATTGGAATCCGGTGTCCCGGGGTCCTGTGAACTCACGATTCTCCTTCGCTACTCTTAGGTAAGCCTGACCTGAGTTAGGGGAGCCTAACCTATGTCGAGAATGGAGAGTACACACCATGGCTGTCGCCACTGACTTCAGCACCCGACTTCGCGAGCGAACCGCTACCGATCACCGGCAAGCCGAGCACTCTGCCCTCATGGCAGCGATCATGGCCGGCACGGTCAGCGCTCGTGATTACGTCGCGATGCTGCGCCAACTCGAAGTCGTGTACGCCGCCTTGGAATGGTCAAGCCGTCGTCACAATTCAGACCCTGCCTACACGGATCTGTTCGATCAGCGACTGGAACGCACTGCTGCGATTCGACAAGACATCACGCGTTTCTCGGATAGCAACGCTCTGCCACCAGTTGGTCAGACAGCTCATGCCTATGCGCGCCGGATCGAAGCCATTGCCGATCAACCCCACCTCGTGCTGGCGCACCACTACACCCGTCACTTGGGTGATCTTTCTGGTGGCGTCGTTCTCGGTGCTCGGGTCTCTGCTGCGCTGAAATGCCCGACTGATTTGCCCCCGGCATTCTTTGACAGCTCCCACCTGGGGCCATTGGGTGCCTACAAGCGCAACTACCGGATGCACCTAGACGACCTTCGATTGACGACCGATCAGGAAAGCGCCCTCGTCGCCGAGGTCCATGTTGCCTATGGCTTCAACACTCAAGTATTCGATGAGGTTGAGCTGTCGAAATGATCATGCAGTTCCGGTCGAGGTCTGCCCCATTGATCGCGGCCATTGCCATCGTTGTGAGCGTTGCCGGATTAACGGCATGCTCTGGATCAAGCGCTGCAAACCTCACGTCAGCAACCAGTGTCGCAATTCCAGTGTCAGCGCATGCCACCCCAACGATGCCTGCCACGGTCACGGACGTCACCGGCAAAACCATCACCGTGACATCGGCCGATCGCATCGTGTCTTTGGCAGGTGGGGTGACCGAAACGTTGTTCGCCATGGGTCTTGGTGATCGAATTGTTGGGCGCGACATTTCCAGTGAAGTGAGTGAGGCAGCTTCTATCCCACTGGTCACAACAGCCCATGACGCATCCGTCGAAGGGGTTTTGTCCACTCATCCGACTGTGGTGATCGGCGATGAACGAAGCGGTCCACCCGAGGCGCTCGCCGGCATTCGGAAGGCAGGAGTTCCGGTCGTGATCGTGCCAGAGGTCACCGATCTAGCTGGCGCCGCCAAGCGAGTTCGCATGATCGCTACCGCAGTGGGATCTGTATCAGCAGGTGATCAAGTGCTGGCAGCGCAAGCCGCCTCCATCGCGAAGGTGCGTGAACGAACGAAGAGTGGGCAGCCGCTCACAGTGGCCTTCCTCTATTTGCGCGGAACGTCGTCCATCTACCTCATTGGTGGCAAGGGCAGCGGAGCAGACTCATTGGTCGAAGCCTTGGGTGCCCGCGATGCCGGAACAATCGCGGGTCTCGGACCTTTCACACCACTGACTGCGGAAGCGTTAGTGAAGTCGAAGCCGGATGTCATCTTGGTGATGACCAAGGGCTTGGAAAGCGTCGGCGGAATTGATGGACTCCTCGCACTGCCCGGAGTCGCCGCCACCCCAGCCGGTCGAGACCGGAGAGTGATTGCAATCGATGACGGCGAGCTGTTGTCCTTCGGGCCTCGCACCTCCATCACCTTGGAGAAGTTGGGTGATGCCTTATGGCCATGATCGACCTTCGGCGTTCGACGACTGAATCCACCAATGAGTTGACCGTTCAGTCATCAATCCGCAATCGCCGTATCAACCCAGCCGTACTGTGTGTCCTGCTGGCTGTCGGGCTCGTCGTTGCATGCATCGCAAACATCAGCTTGGGCGCGTATGACGTTCCGGTCTCCCATTTGTGGTCGGCCATGACCGGTTCGGGCGTGGATGACACGACGCGAACAGTGATCCAACAGATTCGACTGCCCCGGCTTGCTCTCGCACTCATTGTGGGCGCGTGCCTGGCGTGTGCGGGCGTTTTGATGCAGGGAATCTTTGCCAATCCCCTCGCTGAACCTGCCTTAGTTGGAGTGTCATCCGGTGCTGCTGTCGGCGCGGTGGTGGCCATTCTGATCGGATTAACCGCCATTGCGAGTTGGTCCTTGCCTATAGCCGCATTTCTGGGTGGGCTGTCCGTCACCGTTGGGGTCTTTGCAATGGCTCGGGTAAACGGTCGGACTGAAGTCCTCACTCTGATTTTGGCGGGTATTGCCGTCAATGCATTCGCTGGCGCCATCATCGGACTGGTCATGTCCGTGGCAGACGATGCACAACTGCGCTCGATCACGTTCTGGACCTTGGGTTCGGTCAGTACAGCCACCTGGTCCAAAGTGCTCGTCATCTTGCCTGCTGCCATCCTCGGACTTGCCTGCACACCGCTATTCGCTCACCGACTGGATCTACTTGCTCTCGGCGAGCAGAACGCGCGTCATCTGGGTGTGGATGTTGATCGACTCCGGCGACAGGTGATCACCGTTATTGCCGTGGTGACCGCTGCCGCCGTTGCTGTGTCCGGAATCATCTCGTTCGTCGGATTGGTTATCCCCCACGCAATCCGGTTGCTGATTGGACCGTCTCATCGATGGCTGTTGATTTGCTCGACTTTGGCTGGCGCATTGCTGCTCGTCGTGGCGGACCTCGTTGCACGCACCATCGTCGAACCCCGTGAACTGCCACTCGGTGTGCTCACCGCACTGATCGGTAGTCCCGTGTTCTTCTGGCTACTTCGGCGGGAACATCGGCGGGCAGGAGCATTCGCATGAGTTCACCGAACGTGCTCACCGCAAATCGCATCACTGTGCAACGGGGATCAAACACTGTTCTGCAGGATGTCAGTGTTGCGCTGACCCCTGGGACACTGACCTGCGTCGTTGGCCCGAACGGCAGCGGGAAGTCCAGTCTGGTGGGTGCCTTGGCTGGCGATCTACCAGTGACTGTTGGCGATGTCAGCCTCGCGGGGGAACTGCTGGCAAACGTTGCCATCGCTGACCGTGCCCGCCGACGAGCCGTCATGACTCAGGATCATTCCGTTGCCTTCGGATTCGCCGTTTACGACGTGGTGCGCATGGGTCGCTATGCCACTCGATCACACGCAACCGATACCGATGACCACGAGATCGTGCTTGCAGCACTTGATGAAGCAGACATCCGAGAGTTCGCATCCCGGCCCGTGCAACAACTGTCTGGCGGCGAACGGGCACGGGTCGCTTTCGCCCGCCTACTCGCGCAGCAAACACCTGTCATGCTGCTCGACGAACCAACCGCGGCGTTAGATATTCGCCATGCCATTGAGCTCATGGGCAGCGTTCGTTCCCGAGTAGACGGTGGAGCCGCCGCCCTCGTCGTTATGCATGACCTCACGCTCACCCGGCAATGGGCTGACGAAGTTCTCGTCCTCAATCAGGGAACAGTTGCAGCCACTGGTCGACCGGATACCGCACTCACAGCCGAGACTCTCAGCGGTGTCTACGGTGTTGCTTTCAGCGAGTTCACCGAACAAACGACTGGCCAGACAACGCTGGTCGCACAACCCACCTTCGTCGCCTCGTAACGATCTTTGAGCCAAGGACGTGACCCGACGCTTGTGGGTAACGACGATCCGAAAGGTTCATCGCCAGCTAGCGTGATCGAATCGATCGGTAGACACTAGGGGGATGAGCTTCATGACTGAGCCGCAAACGTGGACGGTGCTCGGTTTGATGTGCATGTTGCTCGGCGTGACCGGTACTTACCTGGTTCGTTACATCGGTGCCAAATTCGAAACTGTCGGTGCCAAGTTCGACGCAATCGATATGAAATTCGACGCGATCGACACCAAGTTCGATGCAATTGGCACCAAGTTCGATGCGATCGACACCAAATTCGCCGCTATGGATACCAAGTTCGATCTCATGTTGAAGCGAATGGACAACCTCGACCGAGACATCCACATGCTCATCCAACGCGAACTGGACCGATAGAAGTCCTACTGCGCCAGCGGGAAATATTCGGAAAGGTCGCTTCGCTCTCCGGAAGCAAACAACGAACCACTGGCAATGGCATCAGCCCACGTCAGGCGACCAACAACTAGGTGAAGCCAGGTCCTCGCATCGGTCTCCACGATGGCTGGTGGCGTTCCCCGACGATGGGTGGGGCCTTCGATTGCCTGCACCGCTTTGTACGGTGGCACTCGCACTTCGACGCTATTGCCGGGCTGCAACTGGGCGAACAGTTCCAACGAATACTTCACCGCAGCTTTTTCGTTGATGCGTTCCGGCGTTCGACCAGCGTCATAAGCCGCTAGACAGATCGACACGCTTTCGTCGTCGTCCCAGGAGTAGCCCATCGGCTAGGCGAATAGGTCCGGAAGCGTCGCAGTGTGCGCCTCACGCAGTTCGTTGGCGTTAACCGCAAACTGGTGGTCGATCGTCAGCACATCGCTTTCTTCAACGATGCCCAGCAAACTCAAGGGGAAGTCACCAGCAAGTTCGTGCAGCTTGTCCTGTTGCTGCGGATCAATGACCACTACAGCCCGGTTCGTCGATTCGCTAAAGAGTGCAACAAACGGATCGCGATCACCGAAGCTGACTGACGCTCCAAGCCCGGAGCGCATCGTCATCTCGGCCAACACAGTGGCCAGCCCACCTTCGGAAATGTCGTGAGCAGCCGTCAGAACGCCCTCGGCTGCCGCCGTCACCAACACATCCTTGAGTCGGATGACATCAGCCAAGTTCAACTCAGGTGGAGTTCCGCCGAGATGCGAATGAACGACGTGTGCCCACTCTGAACCGGCGAATTCATCCTTGGTGTCGCCTAGTAGATAGACCAGTTGCCCTGGCTTTGACCAGGCCATCGGGATCCGTTTGGTGACATCTGGCAATACACCCAAGACTCCGATGACCGGAGTCGGCAGGATCGCGACATCACCGGTCTGGTTGTAGAAGCTGACATTGCCGCCAGTGACCGGTGTGCCGAGTTCCAGACAAGCGTCCGCGAGCCCCGTCACCG
Organism: Candidatus Nanopelagicales bacterium; assembly: GCA_039812085.1. Classification (GTDB taxonomy): domain Bacteria; phylum Actinomycetota; class Actinomycetes; order S36-B12; family UBA10799; genus JBDHZU01. Next base: position 5,191 of record JBDHZU010000063.1, read on the forward strand.
CTTGTTCAAATTGCCACATCACTGCAGGATCTTCCGGTGATCCGAAGTTCAGGCAGTCGGTGACTGCCAACGGTTCGGCTCCCGTCACGGCAACGTTTCGATACGACTCCGCTAACGCGATCTGAGCACCGCGATACGGGTCGAGTTGGGCAAATCGCCCATTGCAGTCAGTCGAGATAGCGACTCCGCGACCTGTTTCTTCGTCGATCCGAACGATGCCCGCGTTCTCCGGTTGCGCTAAAGCAGTGTTGCCCAGCACATACCGGTCGTATTGATCGGTGACGAACGACTTGTCGGCCAGGTTGGGTGAACTGATGAGCGTGAGCAATGTGTCGCGCAGATCGTTACCGGACTTGGGGCGAGCCAACTCGTCCGGGCTGTTGGCGATTAGCTCGTCTTGCCAATCCGGGCGAGCGATCGGTCGGTTGTAGACCGGACCATCGTGCGCCACGGATCGCGGCGGCACATCGACAATTCGATCCCCGTGCCAATCCACAGTGAGTCGGCCGGTGTCAGTCACTTCTCCTATGACGACGGCTTCCACATCCCACTTCTTGCAGATGTCCAGGAAGGCATCGACGTTTTCCGGAACGACGACAGCACACATGCGCTCTTGCGACTCGGACATAAGGATTTCTTCCGGGCTGAGGGTGGAGTCACGCAACAGCACGGTGTCCAATTCGACGTGCATTCCGCCCTCGCCATTGCTGGCGAGTTCGCTGGTGGCGCAGGAGATACCGGCACCCCCAAGATCCTGGATGCCTTCCACGAGTCCGGCATGCAGGACTTCCAGCGTGCATTCGATGAGCAGCTTCTCCATAAATGGATCGCCCACCTGAACGCTGGGACGTTTAGCTGGGCCGTCCGCGTCGAAGGTCTCACTGGCGAGCACGCTCACGCCGCCAATACCGTCACCGCCGGTACGTGCCCCGTACAGGATGACCTTGTTGCCGACACCTTTCGCTGAGGCGAGGTGAACGTCCTCATGCTTCATCGCGCCAACGCACAGGGCATTGACCAAGGGGTTTCCGTTGTAGGTGGAGTCGAAGACAATTTCTCCGCCGATGTTCGGTAGACCGAGGCAGTTTCCGTAACCCCCGATTCCGGCCACGATTCCTGGCAGGACGCGCGCGGTATCGGGAGCATTCGCTTCACCGAATCGCAGGGGGTCCATCACGGCCAACGGACGGGCACCCATCGAGATGATGTCGCGCACGATTCCGCCCACACCGGTTGCCGCACCTTGATAAGGCTCGACGTAGCTGGGGTGGTTGTGGCTTTCGATCTTGAAGGTCACGGCCCACCCGTCACCGATATCGACGACGCCTGCGTTCTCTCCGATGCCGACGAGCAGGGCGTCGGTCTTGGGTGCTTTCTGTCCAAACTGACGCAAGTGAACTTTGCTGGATTTGTAGGAGCAGTGCTCACTCCACATCACGGAGTACATCGCCAGTTCACCACTGGTGGGGCGTCGGCCAAGGATGTCGACGATTGCTTGGTATTCGTCGTCTTTCAACCCCAGATCGGCGTACGGCAATGTGCGGTCTGGGGTGTCTGCTGCATGTTCGACCGTGTCCACAGAATGCGCGTTCACGCCGAGGCTCCCGTCAATTGATTCACCGCACTGGTGATCAGCCCAAGTCCGTCCAAGCTCGGTCCAATCAGTGATTCGACCGCGTGCTCAGGGTGTGGCATCAACCCCACCACGTTGCCGCGTTCGTTGGTGATGCCTGCAATGTCATTGAGCGATCCGTTGGGATTCACGTCGAGGTACCGGAACACAACTCGTCCGGTGTCTTCCAACTCGGCGATGGTGTGTTCGTCGGCGAAATATCGGCCTTCTCCGTTCTTCAACGGAATCAGAATTTCCTGCTCGGAGTCGAACGTGTTCGTCCATGCCGTCTGATTGTTCTCGACGCGGAGTTTCTGATCGCGGCACACGAAGTGACGACTCTCGTTGCGCAATAGCGCGCCTGGCAACAGGTGGGATTCACACAGAATCTGAAATCCGTTACAGATGCCCAGCACTGGCATTCCGCCGTTCGCCGCATCCACCACTTTGTCCATGACGGGGGCAAACCGAGAAATGGCTCCACAGCGCAGGTAGTCGCCGTAGCTGAATCCGCCCGGAAGAATGACCGCATCGACGTTCTTCAGGTCGGCTTCCCCATGCCACAAGGACACCGGCTGAGCACCACCGAGTTCGACGGCTCGCATCGCATCACGGTCATCAAGCGTGCCGGGGAAGGTCACAACTGCGATGCGTGCGGTCATGCCGACTCGTCGATTCGCAGTTCGTAGTCCTCAATCACCGGATTAGCAAGTAACGAACCAGCCAACTCATGCAGCTTGTTCAGTTGCTCTTGATCAAGGTCACCATCAACGTCGATGACGAACTGTTTGCCTTGCCGCACATCAGTCACACCGGTCAAACCGAGTCGACCGAGAGCGCCCTGCACCGCACGCCCCTGGGGATCAAGGATTTCTGGTTTCAATGCCACATCAACGATGACTCGAGCCACTTATCCATCGTAGAGCGGATACCGATCGTTCCCAATCACCGACTTGGCGGTCAAGCCGGATCGCACATGTGCACGTGCTGCATTCGCCAGCCACCAATGCCTACTTGATGACGAAGATCCCGGTCTTGACGAACTTCTTGTAGGTCTTGGTCTTGGGGGAAGACCAGCGAACCGCCAACGTTTGAGCACGACCAGATGTCTGGATATTCAACGTTCCCTTTTTGCAGTACGCGCCCTGCGACTTCTTTGCTGGCTTGGTCAATTTCTTTCCTACTTTGCACACCAGCCGGTAGTTCACCACGTCACCACGTGTGGCAAGAACAGACACTTTGCCCACCGTGACTCCCACAATCTGCCCAGCATTGGTCTTGCACTTGGCAGAAGCCAACTTCGTCAAACCACTCTTCTTGAGCTTCTTCACAGAAGTAGCCGCACATCCGCCAACCGGAGTCTGAGTTTTCGCCACCGGCGCCGGAGCAGGTCCCGGATTCACGAAGGCAAAAGCCTCCTTCTTGGATCCGAACTGTGAATCCGAATTTGTGACCTTGACGTCTACCTTGCCCAACGTTCCAGTCGGAGTTTTACAGGTCAACGACTGCACTGAAACAATCTTTACCCCTGTGCAGTTCGCTCCACCTATCTTGACTGCAGCACCTGACAAAAACCCAGCACCGATCACCGTGATCGTCGTTCCACCTTTAGTCGTCCCTGTCGTCGGGCTCACTGATCGCACAATGGGTGCACCCTGGAACAGGCTCAACTTCTGGGTGCCCCAGTCGATAACCGCAAGCCCTGCCGTCTTCGGGTCAACGGCCGCCCCCTTTGGCGAAATCAAACCCGTGGCTTCACCAGAGAAAGTGAAATTGGGGGCCGTATCGCCTGACTTCCATCCCGCAGAAAACTCAGTGATCTGCTCTCCGATGGCCGCATAGGTCGTTCCTGCTGGATCAACCCCCAGCCGGTATAGGAATGAGTCTCCAAACGTCGTCGCAGGGCCAGCCAACGTTCTTACGGGTGCGGTGTTCCCTGCAGGCCAGTCTTTTGTGTATTGCGTGATCGTTGAATCACCCGGCTCATCACCCATGTTGCTGACATACATCTTGTCGGCACCGTCGAAAGCGATCCCGAATGGAGTAGATAACCCGGTGGAGGTTCCAGCCAGAACACGATCCGGCGGAATGTTCGTCCCAGACTTCTCCATCCAGCCGTTATCCCAACGCAACACGGCAGTCTCATTCTTTGCATGCGTGATGTAGAGGTTGGAGTGAGAATCGACTGCTAGTCCGCCCGCATTCGCGAACGAATAGTCCCCTTCTGGAATGGATAGCGTCTTGATGGGTTGCGCTCCTTGCGACCAATCCGCGGCATACACCTGTACAGCGACACCGCCTTCGGCGTTCAACACATAGAGCCGACCTTGCGCATCAACAGTCAATGCCACTGGAGTACGCACACTGCTGTCACCACCGGTGATCATGCGAGTCGGGAGCGCTCCCGACGTCCAGCCCGGCGCCCACATTTTGACGGCGTTATCGCTCATGTCAGCGACATAGAGGTTGCCCTGCAAGTCATAGGCGACATCCATCATCTGTTTGCCGTCATTAAGCGTTCTACTGGGCGCTACATCAAGCTGTTTGGTCGCTGCATTCGCCGCTGTCGACAAGCCCAACAGGGCAGCAGCTGCCAATGTCAAACAAGACAAAGCAGCCATTACCCGTCGCATCATTTTGCGCTCCTCCACTTAGGCGAATGGTGGAGTTCAAGGCTTGTTCATCACAGACCTTGATCGGTAGTCACAAAATCCTTTTGGAGTAGCTAGTCGGCCTGCCGAACCCACTGCTTGCCCGTCAGGCGACGGTAGGCCTCGGCGTACTTCTCTCGAGTCTGTTCCACGACAACATCGGGTAACGGTGGCGGTGGTGTATCTGTGCTTCGATCCCAACCTGACTCTGGGCTGGTCAACCAGTTGCGGACGAACTGCTTGTCGAAGCTGGGCTGTACTTTGCCGGGTTCATATTGTTCGGCTGGCCAGTAGCGAGAGGAATCTGGAGTCAGCACCTCATCCGCGAGCACGAACCCGTCGGCTGTTCCTGCGGGACGACCGAATTCGAACTTGGTATCGGCCAGAATCAATCCCGCATCTCGGGCGATCTGTTCTGCCCGCGTATAGACCGACAGGGTCAGTTCTCGAAGTTGTTCGGCATCGGCCTTACCCACGATGTCGACGGTTCGCTCGAACGAAATATTTTCGTCGTGGTCGCCCAGCTCCGCTTTCGTCGCTGGGGTATAGATCGCTTCGGGCAGTTGTGAGGCTTCGATCAATCCTTCTGGAAGCTCAACACCACACACCGATCCGGACTGTTGGTACTCGATAATTCCCGAGCCGGTGAGGTACCCGCGAGCCACACATTCGATCGGAGCCATCTCCAGGTTGTGGCAGATCATCGCCCGGCCTGCCACCGCATCCGGGACCTCGGTCGACACCACGTGATTGGGCACCAAGTCGGACAACTGGTCGAACCACCACAAGGAGACAGCCGTCAGGATTCGACCTTTGTCTGGAATCGGCGTGGACAGAATGTGGTCGTAGGCACTGATTCGATCTGAGGCAACGAACAGCAGTTCTCCGTCTGGAGTTCGCCATAAGTCTCGAACCTTGCCGGAATAGATGTGCTGATATCCGGCGGGCAACTCGTAGTCAGGTTCCGGAACCTGCATCACAGAATTGCTCCCGGCGTATAGGCGGCTGCCTGCGGGTCGACATCCGCAATCTCGGCGACTCGGGCAGCAACTGCAGCCACCTGGGCCTGAGCAGCACCCGTGAACTCGATCGGATCGGCGGCCAGTGCGCGCAGGTCGTCTTCAGAAAGACCAAGTCGATCATCGGCAGCAAGGCGCTGCCACAAGTCATTAT
>JBDHZU010000064.1:0-10581 GCA_039812085.1 Candidatus Nanopelagicales bacterium
CGTGGGAGGTGCGGAGAAGGTCTTAGAGATGAACCGCAACTTCCGCAACGAGGGCGCAGACTCGACTCATAATCCTGAGTTCACCAGCCTGGAGATGTACGACGCGTACGGCGATTACGACACCATGCGTGTGCTTACTCGTCAGCTCATCCTGGATGCGGCCGTGGCTGTACATGGGGAGCCGGTTGTGTGGCGGCCAAAGCCGGGCGATGAGGACAACGAGGATGCTCACGAGGTCGTCGATATTTCTGGTGAGTGGCCGGTCATCACTGTGCACGATGCTGTGTCGGAGAAGGTCGGCGAACACATCACGCCGGATACCGATTTGCAGACGCTGGCACGAATCTGCGAGCGACTCGATATTCCACGCGATCCTGCCTGGGATGCCCCGCACGTTGTCTTGGAGATGTACGAACATCTGTGTGAGGCCACCACGACGCACCCGACCTTCTACACAGACTTCCCGGTCGAGGTGTCACCACTGACTCGTAAGAAGCCCTCTGAACCGCGGTTGGCTGAGCGTTGGGACCTGGTGGGTTGGGGAGCAGAAATCGGAACGGCATACACCGAACTGATCGACCCGATCGACCAGCGTGATCGGTTGACCGCGCAGTCGCTGCTGGCGGCGGCTGGCGATGTCGAAGCGATGGAGATCGACGAAGACTTCTTGCGGGCGTTGGAGTACGGGATGCCACCGACGGGTGGGCAAGGAATGGGCGTCGATCGATTGATCATGTTGCTCACTGGTCGGAACATCCGCGACACGGTCCTGTTCCCGCTCACCCGCCCCGATCACTCCGGGGAGTAATTGATCGACTCCGAGGCGTCGAAGATCCACTGTTGATCATGAGAAGTTTCGGGGTTGTTTACCCGACGCGCACACTCAAGACGTTGCGATGTCACAACAACCGGGAAAGCTTGGTGTGCACGGGAACCACAGCCCGTTGCATCACGTCAACATCATGAACGCCCGACCATCGACGACTCGAAAGGAATGTGAGTCGCCATGAGTGATCGTCTGTTCGCGGGTACCACCGTCCGCCAGAAGAATCTCAGCACCAGTTCGACAGCCGCTATCGCCGAGCCGGCTCGCGCAACCCTGTTCGCATTGAATGAAGAGGCCGACAATCGTCCCGCCGACTCCGGTGTTTTGCCGACGGTCGAATCGCTGGCCGCTGAGGGTCCGGTCTTAGCGGAGTTCTTGCCCGCGGTTGTGGTGTCTCAGACGCGCAGTGGTCTGGCCGGAGTGAAGGCTCGCGCGAGTCGGATCTCGCGTCGTTCCGGGCAAGTGGTGACTGGTGTGATCGGTGGATCTGCTCGTATGGCCGGTCCACAACGTCTGGCGGTTCGCGCACAAGCGCTAGCGGAGTTGTCTGGGACTGTTACTCAGATCGCTATCGAGACCACTCATATGAGTGCCCGTGCGTTTCGAGTCGGTCCTCATCGTGCCGTGGCCTCGGCTAAACGCGACCGCGACTGAATCCAAGTTGGATGACGCCTGTCGTCGGGTGGACACCGTGGCTTAGGGTCGTCAAGTGACTGTTTCTTCGTTTGCACTGGTAACCCAACCGTCTGATGAGTCTTTGGACACTCAGACCGTTCGCGACCTAGGCGAAGAGTTCGCACAGTTGATCGATTCGGACAATTCCGCACCGTTTATGACGGGCCTACGAGTTGTCTTAGAAGCGCCGATTCATTCCACGCAGGTGCTCAACACTGCGGTTGCGTTGTCCAACGTGGTCGCGTTGTTGGTACTGAGCCTGTCGCAGGATGAACAACAGGCCAGTGAATTGGTCGACACCACCATCGTCCGGTCAGCGCATGCTGCTTTTACCGATCTCGTTCCTAGTCTGGATGACCCAGCGGTCGTCGCGGCACAGGCGCTGATTTGCCGGGTCTACAAGACGGTGTCGGCAGAAGAACTCCCAGACAAAGTGGACGGTCGAACGTTGGCTGCGATCGCTGCATTCGGGGATGCCTCCACCTTGATCGCCGACGATGTGGGCTTGCCGCGCACGGTCTTGGCCGCCGCGATTGGCCAAGCTGCTCGCGTGATGTGAGCCAGTGACGGTATAGGCACGGCAAAGTCCGTCTCATACCGATGACGCGTGGCGCGCCGGAGGCTTAGCTGCACGATCAGAGCGGGCTCAGTGCATAGGCTGGGCAACGCCCACGGCCGAGTGTGAACTTTCGAGTTTTCCTCGCTTCCCCCCGTCGGGCGCTTCGAGTACACACCGATCGCTGAGTCGACCGACGGGGCGGAACATGGCCAGAAAAAAGAAGACCGATCAGTCCATTGATGCCGGTCCACCACCGGCAATCGAGCTGGATGGTGTCACCAAGCGGTACTCCCGTGGTACATCGCTTGCCTTGGAAGACGTCTCACTATCAATCGCGCCAGGGGAGTTCGCGTTCCTGGTGGGGCCGTCGGGTTCCGGTAAGTCCACCTGTATTCGACTGTTGCTGCGAGAAGAGAAGGCGACTGGCGGCAAAGTCTTCGTCGATGGAGTGGACGTGGCCAAGTTGCGTCGGTGGCGAGTACCCAAGTTCCGTCGCCGGATGGGTGCGGTATTCCAAGACTTCCGACTCCTGCCGGATAAGTCGGTGAAGGCCAATGTTCGATTCGCTTTGGATGTGACGGGGGTTCCTCGTTCCCAAGCCAAGTCCGCCGTCAAAGAAGCACTTGAACTCGTGGGCTTGTCAGAGATGGCCAAGCGCCGACCGAGCGAATTGTCCGGTGGCGAGCAGCAGCGCGTTGCCATCGCCCGAGCCATTGTCAGCAAGCCGGAGATGTTGCTGGCTGACGAACCGACCGGCAACCTTGATCCGGCAACTTCACTGGAAATCATGCGGCTGTTGGAACGGATCAACGCCAACGGGACCACGGTGCTGATGGCTACCCACGATGCTGCCGTGGTGGACGAGATGCGAAAGCGAGTCATCGAACTGTCGGACGGAAAAATCGTTCGCGATGAGGTCGGCGGCGTTTACGTGGGTGCGACGGGTGGTGCCCAATGAGACGACTAACGAACGTTTTCCGGGAGGCTGCTCACGGGTTGCGGCGGAACTTCACGATGACCATCGCCGTGATCTTGACGGTGGCTGTCTCGTTGACCCTGCTGGGTACAGGTGTGCTCGTCGGCAAGCAAGTTCAGGCGATGAAGGGCTACTGGTACGACAAGATTGAAGTCACCGTCGTGCTGTGTGGCACCGGTTCGGATCCAAAGACCTGCCCGAGTGGTCCTGCCACGGTCGCGCAACGCACTGCGGTGCAGACCGCGTTGCAAGGGTTGAAACCCACGGTAGAGACGGTCTACTACGAGTCCAAGCAAGAAGCGTTCGAGCACTTCCAGCAGGACTTCAAGGGGTCACCCATCACGCAGAACGTGACCGTTGATGCGATGCCGGAATCCTTCCGCGTGAAGCTGGTTAATCCGGAGGACTACCAGATCGTCGCCAACAAGGTGTCGGGCATGCCGGGTGTGGAACAAGTTGAAGATCAGCGCAATTTGCTGGGCAAGTTCTTCAGCCTGCTCGACGGTTTGCGCAATATCGCGCTGGGTGTCGCCATTGCCATGTTGGTGGTCACGGTGCTGCTGGTGCTGAACACAATGCGCGTCTCTGCCTACGCACGTCGTCGGGAGACCGCGATCATGAAGCTGGTAGGCGCCAGCAACATGTATATCCGGGCGCCGTTCGTGTTGGAGGCAGCGATCTCTGCCGCGATCGGTGGTCTCATCGCGGTGGGCGCGATGGCGGCTGTGAAGGTGGGATTGCTGGATCGAGTGATTTCTCGATTCGGGGCAACCGTCACTTGGGACGAGGTCGTCACCGCGATGATTGGTGTGTTCATCGTCGGTGTTCTGTTGGCGTGCATCTCTGCCTGGTTCGCTGTTCGCCGCTTCCTCAAGGTCTAGTCGGCCTGCACCTGGACGGTGTCCGGTGTGGTTGGGTATTGCCTTGTCGTTTGGTGCATGAGTTCAGCGGGGAGGTGCGGTCATGGCGAAGGAACAAGGCACGAAGCAGATCGCGACCAACCGCAAGGCGCGCCACGATTACGAGATCGTCACCGTGTACGAGGCAGGCCTGGTGCTGCAAGGAACCGAGGTCAAGTCGTTACGGGCAGGGCAAGCTTCATTAGTCGATGGGTATGCCGAGGTTCGGTCCGGCGAGGTGTGGCTGCGCGGGGTACATATTCCCGAATACACCCAGGGAACGTGGACGAATCATGAGCCGCGGCGTCCCCGCAAGCTGTTGCTTCACGCAGATGAGATTCGTCGGATTCAGAACAAGACTCGCGAGGGTGGCTTCACGCTGATCCCGTTGTCGCTGTATTTCAAGGATGGTCGAGCCAAGGTTGAGTTGGCGGTGGCCCGCGGTCGTAAGGCACACGACAAGCGGCATGCGATTGCTGAACGTGAGTCCAAGCGTGAGGCAGACAAGCTGACAGGACGTCACTTCAAGGGAATGGAGTGACCCGGCTCGCGTTGATTGACCAGCTCGGGTTGCCGGGCGTGATCGACGTTCATTCCCACTTCATGCCGGAGCCGGTGATGGCTGCGGTGTGGCGGTACTTCGATGATGCTGGTCGAAATTACGGCGTTGAGTGGCCGATCGAATATCGGGCAGAACCACAGGAGCGTCTATCGACGATTCGTGAGCTGGGCGTGATTCAGTTTTCGTCGATGATCTATGCGCATCGTCCGAACATGGCAGCCGGACTCAACAGGTGGGCGGAGTCGTTCGCTGCGCAAAACAGTGACTGCATTCAAACGGCCACGTTCTTTCCAGAAGACGCAGTGTTGGATGAAGTTGAACGCACGATTGCTGCTGGTGCTCGGCTGTTCAAAGTCCATCTGCAGGTGGGTGCCTTCGATCCGCGAGATGAACGGTTACAGCCGGTGTGGCAGGTCCTGCAAGAGCACGGGTTGCCGGTCGTTGTTCATTGTGGATCGGGACCAATTCCTGGTGAGTTCACTGGTCCGGGGCCGATCAGTGAAGTGCTGGAACGGTTTGCCGACTTGGCGCTCATCGTGGCGCATATGGGTGCGCCGGAGTACGCGGAGTTTCTGGAGTTGGCTCGGCGGTATCCGAACGTTCGGCTGGATACAACGATGGCTTTCACCGACTTCATGAATCGGCTAGCGGTGTTCCCTGACGATCTGCGTGAGCAGGTGTATCAAGCCGGACTGCGTGGCGATGTCTTGTGGGGATCGGATTTTCCCAATATCCCGTACTCGTATGCCGAGGCCGTTGATGCGCTTGTTCGGCTCGATCTTGGCGACGACTGGTTGCGCGCGGTGCTGCATGACAACGCGGCGCAACTCTTTGGTTCGGCTCGCTAAACGTGAAACTCCCCGTACTCATGACGAGCCGGGGAGTTTCACGGGCAGGACGGCCCGTCGGGTGACGTATTAGCTGTGCAGTTGGCGAAGGGTTTCGTCGAGGTCGCGGCGGCGAGATCCGACGATAAGAGCTGATTCGGCGATCAGTGAGTTCTGGCCGGGTGCATCGCCCTGGGTGCGCATCCGAACGTCGGCATCGAGTGCTTGACGAAGGTTGTCTACGGCGTAGGCCAGTTGACGTGGCTGATTGGCGCGCTTGGTAGTCGGCGCGGTGCTGGACAGTTCGAACAGTTGCTGCGACAAGGTGGCCATGCGCGGCACACCGTCAGTCCAGGTGCGAACTAGTTCCGGTGTTCCTTGGGTCCGGTCGGCGACCGACAGGGCGAGGGAGTCGGCGAACCAGCGGGCATCAGCAGCGCGAACGTCGAATGCGTTGTCCCACTTGTTGCGGCGATGGCTCGCAACGGCAACAGAGATCAGCATGATGAACAGCACGACAACGGCTGCTCCAGCGGCGATCCATGCCCACAGCGGCATGCCCATGTACAGAGTCGAAAATGATGCGGCGGTAAGTGCCATGACGATCAAGTCCTTCATGAATTGCGTAGTTCTGAGTTTGTGGGCCTTCTACGGCTCATGTAGGTGATGCCCACCGTCAGCCGGTTTCACACCTGACTAATAAGTCTTGATCACCACGAAAAAATATCGGAGAGCGATAAGAACTCGAGAGTCCTCGGCAACACCCCAGCACCCCGACGAAGTGTCTGTTTGATGGGAGTCCCAGTCTTACGCCGATGGATGTAAGCAATGAGTGTTGCTACCCCTATGAGCGCAAGCGTTATGCCTGCCATGACAGCCGCAAACTTGAGGTTCTCAGCGTTGAACTCGGTTGCTAAGAAGACGATCCAGAGCACGGTAAAGAAGAGCGGAATCCATGCGAGAGTTATCAGAGTCCCCACCAGAAACCCAGTGATTGTCCATCGTCTGCGGGGCGGTTCCGTCGAAGACAGATCGGGTGTGGGACCGCTTACTGTGAGGGAAGAGGGGCTGGATTGGCCTTCTATCGGTGAAGTATTAATAAGTCCTCACCTCCGATCAATTCTGGAAAGTCCAGTTCTACCCATGCTGTAGTCCGCTGCAAACACAGTTGCAGATAGCGGAACCTTGTTACTTCCGGATGCTGACAACCTGGGAGGCGACTGGTCCGCTGCCCTTGATGTTGATGGCGTTAATGCGGACGCGGTACCTGATTGTGTTCGACAGGATGTCGCCGCGCAGGGTGCGGTTGCACTTTGTGTGCTTCAACAGGAAGCTACGGGTGAACGTGTATGTCAAGACGTTCTTGCTGACCTTCTTGTCGATGATCTGCTTGCTGCAGCCGATCAGGTTCAGCCGCAGGCGGTATGAGTCGGCTGGCCGAATCCCATCTGGGTTCTTCGGTGTCTTCCAACGAACGGTTGTCTTCTTCGCCTTGCCACCCCCGGTGACTTTCACCTTTTGCGGGATGAGTGGCTTCTTATACGGGGACGGGAGGTTCGTGATGGTCAGGGCTTGTTTGAGAGTCCCGTGCTGGGCGTCGGTGTTCGTAACAGTGACGTCGACTTTCTGGCCGAGATGACCAGGGAGGGCCGGCACTCGGAAGGTCACAGTCGTGCGGTTGATCCAGTGAATATCTGCTGCTTCAACGCCATCCACGGTGACTTTGGCTCCGTACCAAAGGTTGGCACCCTTGAGGGTGATCTTGGTTCCACCGGCGATGGATTCGGTCGTTGGGCTGACGCTTGTCGGTCCAGGTGGATCGGTGAATACACGAACCGAATCCCCGACTTGGTTGCCGACGTAAATGTTCTTCGCCGAGTCGAAGGCCATGCCGCGTACGCCATTGAGTTGTGTCTTCGATCCGGCCAAGACTTTGATCGGGGCAATGTTTACTGTCGAGCCTGACCCATCAATCCAGCTCTTATCGAAAACGCGCACTGAGTTTCCGCCACCGCCACCGACGACGGTATTGCCGGACGGGTCCAGTGCCAGTCCTACTGCCTGCCCCGACAAACCAGTGGATGTCCCTTCAAGCACATTGAGGGGATCAATCTCAACCTTGCCAGTCGTGCCCCCTCTGCAACTGACGCTCGACGATATTTGGGTGTTCCAATTCGCTGGCCATACCGAGACCTTCGAGTACGTGGTTCCGGTCACCAACATTCGTCCCTGCTTGTCGAACACCACCCCGAAAGCGCCCTTGGTGTTGTACCAACTGCGCATGCTCACAGTGGGGCATATCGATACCTCACCTGAGCCGCTGGCAGGCTTATCAATCCAGTTCGTCGGGAAGGTGTCCACGGTTCCGTAGTAGCTGGCCGTGACGTAGAGGTAGTTGCCCTTGAATGCAATACGCCGCGGGATATTGACAGAGACAGTGGCCCCGGCCGTGTAGGGCATATTCAGTCTCTTACTCGGCGCGATGTTGACGTGAGTGCCGGTATGCGACAGCCAATTAGCCGGGTACATGTTGATGTGGTGGCCATCAATTTTGGGGTTAGCGTCTCGAGTGTTCGCCACATAGAACCGACCGTGGGAATCCCACGCGATACCACCAGGGCCGTACAACTTGGTCTTGTCGCCCTGGAGGACTTTGATCGGTGCGACGTCGCCAGCAGCGGTGTTGATGAAGTGGGGATCGAATACCGAAATTGAGTTGTTGCTGATGTTCGATACGTACAAGTTGCCGTCAGGGCCGAATGCAACATCGTCGGCCCCGTCAATATGAGTCTTGGGTCCGTTCAGTGATTTCACCGGTTTGATGTTGCAGGTGGTTGGTGATGGGTGCGGCGGAGCTTCGCCACAGTTCATCCAGGCCGCTTGGGCAGGGTTGAGAGGTGCTCCGATGAGTAGGCCAGCACCCACGGCGACCGATGCTGCCGCCGCAAGGAACGAGCGGGGAAGCGGACGAACACGATGACTCATCTGACAGATCTCCTTGAACTCACTGCGCTGGGCACATGAGTATTTGCGACTCTCGACCGATCTTGCACTGTGTCGCGCCCTAATGCCCAACAGTGATGTTCGTCAGTAACCCTTGTATGAAGGACGAGACAAGGTCGATCTGTCACAGCCCGTACTCAGGTGAAACTCTCCGGCAGTAGCAGTAAACGGTGCTTCCGCTTGGTGAAGGGCAAGAGCCGAAAGCTATCGATCCACACCAGCGGCAAGTGCTCATTCAAGCTGACTGCTACCTATACGGCACCAGGCAATTCAAAGTACCGACCGCTCAAGGTCACGAAGACCTACCGCATCAAACGATAACCGCGGAAAGTCGCGCGTACTGATCAGCTACTGAGGCGGGCACGGGATGTCAGCTCCCGCCCCACCTTGATATGGCTGGGTGGGATGAGCCACGTAGGAGTTGATGGCTTCCACTAATCCAGTGGAAGCGGTGCGGGCCACAAAAGAAAACGGTTCCGGCACCTGTTGGCCGTCAGACAGCATCAGGCAATGTTCCCAAGCCAACTTCAATCCGGGGACCTGTCCCGTCAAGTACTGCACGCTACCCAGGCCTCCGCCATAGGCAAATGCATCCCCAGCGACGACTCTTTGGGCTGCGTGGGCTTCGTCGTTGGTGTACTCCACTTTCGTGTTGGTGATCCCGGCCATCTTGAGCCGAGACTGAAGGTCAATATCTGCGGTTGAACCCTTGGTGACGATGACGGTCTTGCCAGCAAGCTGGTGGATGTCGTCGAGGGTGTCCTTCTCGTTGATACCGAAAGATCGAGCAACCCGGTAGTAGTGATCGGACCACTGTGCTGCCGCACCGGTCTGCTTCTCTCGCTGCTCAATCTCGGCGATTCCCGAGGCTGCAACATCGCACGTTCCTTTGCCCGGCTCCATCCAGATGTTGTTGAACTCTTTGACCTCAACTGGCTGGAACTGCAGACCCGCTTGCTGGGCAAACTGCTGCATGTAGGTGACGTCCCAACCCGTCCATTCCCCGTTCTGTTTGCTGACGAACGGCGCAAACCCGGGATACATACACACTTTGAGCACCCCCGGCTGCAAAGTCGTGATCGTGTCAGACGCCGACGCATCCCGGTTCCCGGAAGAACATGCCGACACCAGCGCTAGCACACAAACGACAACACCGATCAGCTTTCGTGAACCCATGCCTACAGCCTGCAACTGCAGCTAGGCCTACGCAAACCATCCTCCGTAGGAGGCCACGCCATCGGCGGGTGCCACCCCAAATTTGACTTCCTATCACCGATAGGCAATAGTACTATCAGTGATAGGTAAATGGGGGTGGGCATCATCATCAGCAAGGTTGAGCTGCGACGGGAAGCGAAGATCGCTGTGATCGTCGAGGCTGCATGGGAACTGGCGCGTGAACACGGTATCCAGCTGATCTCACTGCGGGACCTGGCGCAGAAGGTCGGAATGCGACAGCCATCGCTATATGCCTACTTCGACTCCAAGAACGCGCTGTATGACGAGATGTTCGCCGATGGAAACAGGCAGCTACTGCGCATGCTGTCCGGACTACACCTGCCCGCAGACCCACGGGTGGCATTGAAAACCGTGCTCGGCGCGTTCGCCACTTTCGCTGTCGACGACCCAGCGAGGAACTCGCTGTTGTTTCGCCGCGTGATACCGGGCTTCGAACCGAGCACGGATTCATACGCATTAGCCCAGGAAGCGCTGGCACGCATCGTGGCAGTGATGAACGCGGCGGGCGTGACCGAGTCCGGCGATATCGATTGCTTTGTCGCGATGACCGCTGGCCTCATCGAGGCTCAGCTCAGTAACGACCCGGGCGGCGATCGCTGGTTGCAGCACCTGGACCGAATGACCGACATCCTTCTCGACGACATATTGACACGGAGCCTCTAATGAAGACCAAGACTGCCACTGCTACCGGTATCACCCGTATTGACCGAGCTGAAGCTCGGAGACTTGCCTCCCCTGAGTTCGAGAAGTTCGCCGCCTTGATCTCGTCACTGAGTCCTGACGAGTGGGCGACAGACACCGACTGTGTTGGCTGGGATGTGCGCGCGATGACTCTGCATGTCCTGGGTTCGGCTGACGCCCAAGCGTCGCCACTGGTCTTCCTGCACCAGTTGCGTCACGGCTTGCCGTTGAACAAGAAGATCGACTCCCACCACTGGGTCGACGGACTCAACGAGCTTCAGATCCGCGAGCGCACCGACTTGACCAAGGACGAGGTCATTGCCCAGCTACAGGCGGT
>JBDHZU010000065.1:0-10534 GCA_039812085.1 Candidatus Nanopelagicales bacterium
CAGTAATCCGGCGGGAATCGATGCCGCATTCGAAGCCGTCGCCAACACAGTGCGCGGGATCATCGAAGGCTGATCGGCGTGCCTGCCACAGAGGGAACCCCGTCGCCTCGAACCGGGGTGCGTCTTGGGATTGACCCAGGTTCGGTCCGAGTAGGAGTCGCCCGAAGCGACCCTGCAGGAACGGTCAGCGTCCCAGTTACCACGGTGTTGCGTGGGCGCAATGACGTTACCGAGCTTGTGGCATTAGTCGATGAATACGAAGCGATTGAGGTCGTGGTTGGTTCGCCCTTGTCGCTCAACGGAAAACCGGGTCCATCAGCGACAGTTGCCATGGAATTTGCAAGGCGACTCGCCGAAGCAATTCCTCACATTCCTGTTCGGGTTGTCGATGAGAGATTGACAACAGTTGAGGCCACACGTGCTTTACAGTCGTCGGGAAAGAACGCCAAGCAGTCCCGATCCGTTGTGGATCAGGCGGCGGCAGCAATCCTGCTGCAGCACGTGTTGGACGCTGAGCGAATGACTGGACATTCGCCCGGCACGATCGTTAGGACCTCATGAGCCAGCTCGGCATCACGATGAGCGACAAGACCGAATCCCCCGCAGACGGCGGATCGTCGGGTGGAAAACGCAAGCGCTCCAAGTGGGTAACCATCACCATCGTTGGAATCTTGCTCGCCCTGATCGCTGCCGCCGCAGTGGCAGCAGTCAGCTTCATGGGTGAGGACGAATCGCCGGACTACTCAGGTGAAGGAACCGGCAGTACCACCTACTCGGTCAAGCAGGGTGTGACTCTGTCTGAGGTCGGCCGCGATTTGAAGGCAAAAGACATCGTTGCTTCGGTGACCGCATTCGTGAATGCCGCCAACGCCGCCAGCGACAAGTCGATGCAGCCCGGCACTTATCGGATGCGCTTCCAGATGAGCGGAGCAGCAGCATTTGATGCGCTGACCAATCGCGCCAATCTGGTGGGGCAGATTTCGATTCCAGAAGGAATCCGTGCAACTAAGGTCGCGGCAATTGCTGCTAAGGCAACGGGTAAACCCGTTGAGGACTACCTCAAGGTAGTGAAGAACCCATCCGAATTGGTTCTGCCTGCCTACGCCAACGGCAACGTTGAAGGCTTCCTCTACCCGTCCACTTACGATGTCGTTCCGAACGAGACCCCCACCCAGGTCTTGCAGCACATGGTGGACCAGTACGTAAAGGTTGCCGATTCACTGGATCTGCAGAACAAGGCAGCAACGGTCAAGAAGACTCCCTACGAGGTGTTGACGATCGCATCGTTGATCCAGGCGGAAGCTGCTCCCGCTGACTTCGGCAAGGTTTCCCGCGTTATCTACAACCGTTTGGCGTGCGACCCCTACTGCCCGAACAAGGAATGGATCAACGGGCGGCTGGACTTCGATTCCACACTGAACTACGCGGCCAACACCTCATCGTTGGATGGTGTGGATCGGGCAGCAGATACCCCGTACAACACCTACCTGCATTCCGGTTTGCCTCCTACACCTATCAACAATCCGGGTAAGGCCGCCATCGAGGCTGCGCTGAATCCTGATGAGGGTGACTGGTTGTGGTTCATCTCTGACGCTGGTCTGGACATGCATATCTTCAGCACCAACAAGAATGATCACGATGCGGCGAACCAGAAGCGTCAAGCGGCGCTGCGGGAGCAGCAGCAGGGCAACTAGTGATGCGGGCGGCAGTTCTCGGTTCACCGATCTCGCACTCGCTGTCGCCAACCCTGCATCGGGCTGCCTATGCGGCGCTGGATCTGAACGATTGGTCGTACGAGGCGGTCGAGGTCGATCAGCAGGCTCTGCCGGGGTTCATTGCCGGCCTGGATGCTGACTGGGCAGGGTTGTCGTTGACCATGCCGCTGAAGGAAACCGTTATCCCGTTGCTGGATGACGTTTCCGCGGTTGCCATGCAGACCCGATCGGTGAACACCATCACGGTGTCCTCCGATGGTTTGCGGGGAGACAACACCGATATTGATGGCATTCGATTCGCGCTAGAACGGATTGGTGTCTGGCGAGCAACCAGAGCCACCGTGGTGGGTGCCGGGGCGACTGCTCGATCCGCAATCGTGGCGTTGGCTGGGTTGGGTGCTCACGAGATCTGGGTAGTCGCGCGACGTTCGCAAGCCGTGGATGAACTGCGCGATCTGGCCGATGAACGGGGGATCACCCTGACTCACGTGCCGTTCGATGAATCAGGTGCGGCGATGAGCGCTGATGTCGTGGTGTCGACGGTGCCCGCGGGTGCGGCCGATCCGTTGGCCAGTGAGGTCGCAGCCGGTGCTGGAGCGTTGCTGGATGTGGTCTACCACCCGTGGCCGACTCCACTCGCTGCTGCGTGGCAGGCAGCAGGTGGGAAGGTCGCGCCGGGGCTCGACATGCTGGTGGGTCAAGCGGCCAAGCAGGTCACGTTGATGACAGGGCACCCCGCGCCTATCGACGCGATGCTGGCGGCAGTGCGCTGACGTCGAGGCCACTATCTGGCTCGTTTGGTCCGGTTCGGGTTAGTTCGCGCTTACCGTGGTGGATTCGCGCGGTTGTGCGCAGACTGGCACGAGCCCAAAGCTGTAGCCCTCTTGCTTCCACCAAGGCAGCATCTCTTTGACGGCCTCAACGGTGTGAGAACGCGGTCCGCCACCATCGTGGAGCAGGAACACCGCGCCGGGTTCAGTCCCGCGTTTGAGGGCGGAAACCATTTTGGTGACGGGCGGTTGGTCCCAGTCGTCCGCATGCGCTGTCCACAACACCGGCACAAGTCCGAGTTTGCTGGCGGCATCGGCAACCTTTTGTGACACCAGACCGTAGGGCGGCCGCATACATCCACCCATATCTGTGCCAACGGCCTTGTCGGTGGCTGTGAGTTCGTGTGTGACCTGCTCAGTGGACAAACTCGTGAGTTGCGGATGTGTGTTGGTGTGATTGCCGATGGCATTGCCTGCGTCATGTTCGGCGGTAATGAGTTGCGGGTACTGCCGTGCTTGCTGACCCACCACAAAGAAGGTGGCCTTGGCGTTGTGTTGGGCCAGCAGCTTCAGGATTTGTTCGGTGTAAGGCGGCCAGGGGCCATCGTCAAAGGTCAGATAGATGACTTTCTCTTTGGTGCGCGGACCAAATGCATTGGTGTACCAACCGGTGGGATTGGGCACGCCTTGCGACATGCCGGGTGGATTCAACCCGTCCCCCCACTCAACCGGTACTCGAGTGACCGTTGGACTGGGGGAGGCAGACGCTGTTGTTGCGCTGGCGGAAGCTGAGGTCTGAGTATTCGTCGCCGTGCTCCCACTGGAACAGGCGGAGAGCCCTAGTCCGACGATGGCCGCCACTGCCCACACGGATCGATTCACGACGGCCACGCTACCTGCCGATTCGTGCCTGTCCACATGTTCCCTGTGGTCAGGCGCGGCGGATGATTCGAGCGCTCTACTGTTGATGTTCGTGTGGGGACTAGCCGTGATGTGTGCCGCTGTGGGAGCGGTTACCGGTTGGTATGCGCCCACACTCACGCAGCGCACGACCGATTTAACGATTCACACTGCAATGCCCATTCGTGTGCTTGTCGGAGTAGTGGGCGGTTTATGCATCGGCTGGACGACGACTCCGTTGGCTGCTTTGCCGGCAACTGTCGTGTTCGTTGTCAGCGGCACCGTGCTGTTTCTGATCGATGCTGAACACCATCGTTTGCCTAACCGGTGGACGCTTTACGGTGCAGCAGCGATGGCGAGCTGTTACGTCGTGGCGGGTTTTACGAATGGCGCTGATGGGCGTAGCGCCCTGATTCGTGCAGTGGTTGGCGCCGCCGTGCTGGCGTGCATTTATCTGTTACTTGTTCTGATCCATCCCCGAGGAATGGGTGTGGGAGACGCGAAACTTGCCCTGAGTATTGGCCTGATCCTCGGATGGGCGGGATATGCGGAGCTGCTTGTCGGAGCGTTCGCTGCATTCGTATTTGCTTCGATCGTCGGAGTCGCACTCATCATCGTTAAACGAGCTGATCTGACCTCGCACATTCCCTTTGGTCCTTACATGCTGACTGGTTCCTGGACCGGTCTGCTTGTCGGTCAATCAGTGGCCGACTGGTATCTCGGATTGACGATCGGAGGGTGATGGTGGGCAGGCAACCGATTCTCATCGCCTTGATGGGTGGGGAATGTACGGGCAAGTCGAGCCTGGCTCAGGCCTTGGCCGAACAGTTCGACGCCATCGTCGTTGATGAATACCTGCGTACTTTTGTGCAGCAGCATCACCGGGCGCCTCGGCAAGACGAACAGGCGCAGATCATGGCCCGGCAGAGTGAGGATGAGCAACGCTCATGTGAGCAGGCTCGAACTCAGGGCATAGGTGTCGTCATTAGCGATCCATCACCTGCGATGACCGCGATCTACAGCCAGCTCTATTTTGGCGATGACAGCCTCCTCCCATCCGCGGTTGACCAGTTGCACCGACCTGGATCGTTGACGGTGTGGTGTGACGACGACCTGCCGTGGACGCCAGACGGAAACCAACGGGATGGCATTGATTTTCGGCAGGCCGCGCATCGGTTCATCGCTCAGCTACTGGAATCCCATGAACTGCCCGCCTTGCTCGTGTCGGGTTCTATCGAGCAACGTGCCGCACAGATTGTCGAATCGTTAGCAACGCTGGACTGAGCGTTTGGACTGCGGACTCGACAACGTCGCTGTCTGCACGACCGCCTGCACCGCCATCGAATGGTGTGCGCATGGGAGAATTGCTGATTGTGTTGCGTTGGCTGACTGCAGGTGAATCCCACGGCCCTGCCCTAGTGGCAATCCTTGAGGGCCTTCCTGCTGGTGTGCCAATTACCACCGAAGCCGTTGGAGTCGACTTGAGTCGTCGCCGGTTGGGTGTGGGCCGCGGTGCACGAATGAAGTTCGAACAAGACGTTGTGCAGCTACTGGGCGGTGTCCGTCACGGATTGACGCAAGGTGGACCGGTCGCGATCGAGGTGGCCAACAGCGAATGGCCAAAGTGGGATGTGGTCATGTCCGCTGACCCAGTCGATCCCGAGCAGTTGGCGGGGATTGCGCGCAGCGCGCCATTGACCCGTCCCCGACCTGGACATGCAGATCTGGTGGGAATGCAGAAGTACGGCTTCGACGATGCCCGCCCGGTCTTGGAACGTGCCAGCGCCCGAGAAACAGCCGCCCGGGTGGCATTGGGAGCAGTCGCAAAGTCCTTTCTGAAAACCGTGGGCGATATCGACGTGTTGAGCCATGTTGTTCGACTAGGTGCTGCAGCCGTTGATGACCCACGAGTGCCCGCCATTGCTGATTTAGCCGCCATCGATGCTGATCCGGCACGTTGCCTCAATCCCGAAGCCAGTCAGGCCATGCAGGCGGAAGTAGAAGCGGCTCGTAAAGATGGTGACACCTTGGGTGGTGTAGTCGAAGTCGTCGCGCACAACGTGCCGCCGGGTCTTGGTTCTCATGTGCACTGGGATCGGCGTCTAGATGCGCGCCTAGCCGCCGCCCTCATGGGGATTCAGGCCATCAAAGGCGTTGAGGTGGGAGACGGTTTCGAGCTTGCCGCCACCCGTGGATCCAAGGCGCAGGACGAGATCGTGCCGACCGAGTCTGGTGTGCAGCGGGTGAGTGGTCATTCCGGCGGGACTGAAGGTGGGATGAGCAACGGTGAGACATTGCGGGTTCGGGCAGCGATGAAGCCGATCTCAACGGTGCCCCGGGCACTGCGCACGATCGACACCGCGACTGGGGAAGCAGCAACTGCGCATAACCAACGTTCAGACGTATGTGCCGTTCCCGCTGCTGGTGTGGTGGCTGAGGCGATGGTGGCGTTGGTGCTCGCTGACGCAGTGTTGGAGAAGTTCGGCGGCGACAGCGTGACCGAGACTTCCCGCAACTTGACCAGTTACCTCGATTCGTTGGCTATCTCGTGAGCCCGATCGTTGTTCTGGTTGGTGTTCCCGGGGCAGGCAAGACAACGGTGGGTAAGCAGATCGCTGATCAGCTTGGAGTCGAATTCGCCGACACCGATCAGTTGATTGAGGCAGATCGGCAGGCCACTGTGGCCGACATCTTCGTGGACGAAGGCGAAGACGCTTTTCGTGCATATGAACGCCAGACCGTCGCACAAGCCGCTCGCGATCACTCCGGTGTATTGGCGTTGGGTGGGGGTGCAGTCATGGCAGACGAAACTCGCGCAGTGCTTAACGGTTTACCCGTGGTGTGGCTGACCGTCGAGACCGACGAAGCCGCATCTCGGGTGGGTCTCAATGCTGCTCGACCCATGCTGCTCGGCAATGTTCGTGGTCGAATGCGGGAACTTGCTGCCCAGCGCGAACCGCTCTACGCCGAAGTCGCCACCATCACCGTGGCAACCGACGGAAAACCTGTTGACCAGATTGCTCGTGAGGTTATTGCTGAGCTTGGAGTCTCAGCATGACGACCGAGCCCACCACTGTTCATGTCACTGGCGAAGCCACCTACGACGTCGTTATCGGTAACGGCGTGATCGAATCAGTGCCCGATCTCGTGCCAGATACCGCTGATCGTGTTGCCGTGATCTACCAACCGCCGTTGGCAGAGCGTGCAGCCGTGCTCGCTGCCGCCGTTGACTCACTCGGTAAGCGCACCACGCTCATAGAAGTTCCCGATGCTGAAGCTGCCAAGTCGGCCACTGTGCTGACGGACTGCTGGGAACAACTGGGTGCAGCAGGATTCACTCGAACCGATGCCGTCATCGGATTGGGTGGAGGTGCTGTTACTGATCTGGCGGGATTTGTCGCTGCCTCCTGGCTGCGTGGAGTGCCGATCGTTCAGGTTCCGACGACGCTGTTGGCGATGGTGGATGCCGCAGTAGGAGGTAAAACTGGGATCAATACCGCAGCGGGCAAGAACTTGGTCGGGGCATTCCATGCCCCGCAGGTTGTGGTGTGTGATCTGGATGTTTTGACCGGGATGCCACCGCGCGACTATGCCGCAGGGTTGGCAGAGGTCATCAAATGCGGCTTCATTAGCGACCCGGTGATCCTGGAACTGATTGAGGATGATCCGTCCGCGGCATTGGATCCGACCAGCGATGTGGTGGCAGAACTAGTGCAACGGGCAGTTGCGGTTAAAGCACAGGTTGTCGGCGATGACTTTGGCGAGAACGTGCAACGCGCTCTGCAGCAAGTGGGTCGGGAAGCACTGAACTATGGACACACTTTTGCCCATGCCATTGAGCGGGTAGAGAACTACCGCTGGCGACATGGAGATGCCGTATCGGTGGGTCTGGTTTATGTGGCCGAACTGGCTCGACAAGCAGGACTAATCGATGACGAACTGGCTGCCCGACATGCCCGCGCACTCGAATTGGTGGGCTTGCCGACCCGTTACGACGGGGATGCCACGTACGACGAACTGTTGGCTGCGATGCGGTTGGATAAGAAATCTCGTGGTGCCACGCTTCGTTTTGTGGTGCTGGATGGATTGGCGTCGCCGCGCATCCTGACCGGTCCAGACGATGAAATGCTGCAAGCAGCGTTTCACCACGTGAGGGGAAGTGACGATGGCTGATCGAACCGTATGGGTCCTCAACGGCCCGAATCTTCGCCGACTGGGTACGCGTGAGCCTGATGTCTACGGTGCGACGACATATGACGAACTCGTGGAGTTGTGTACTGCTGCGGGCAGTGAATTAGGTCTGGACGTGCAGGTAAAGCAAACGGATTCTGAGTCGGAATTGGTGGGTTGGATCCACGAGGCAGCTGATCTACGGGTGCCGGTCGTGCTGAACCCGGCTGCATTCACGCACTATTCGTATTCGTTACGTGATGCCTGTGCGCAGCGCACTGCGCCGCTCATCGAAGTCCATCTCAGTAACCCCCACACCCGAGAAGAGTTCCGTCACACCAGCGTGATCTCCGGGGTTGCGACCGGAACGATTGCTGGACTTGGACCCGATTCCTACCGGCTGGCTCTGCGCGCTATCGCCGATGCCGACTCGACGTGACCCAGGCCAGCGACCGTTCACGTCGAGCAGATGCAGCGCGAGAACGTGCTGCCGAACTTGATGCCGCACTGTTGGTGACGAATGCGTCCGATATCGCCTGGCTGACCGGGCTACACAGCAGCAACGCTGCCGTATGTGTGACGAGTGACCAGATCGTCCTGTCCACTGATGCCCGATACGCCGATGCAGTCGAGGCAGATGCGGCCGATCAGTTACGGGTGGGCCGTGCCGTGGTCGATGAAGTGTTGACCAATGTGACCGGTCCGGTCGCGATTGATATTGATGCCGTCAACGTTGCGACGCTCAACGCGTTGGATGATCGCGAAGTCGTCCAGGTCGAAGGATTGTTGCGGGACGCGCGCGCTGTGAAGTCGCCGACAGAAATCGATGCTCTGCGTCAGGCATGCCAACTTTCTGTCGACGCTCTGGAGCAATTGATTGGCGCATTCGATCCGACCGCAAGCGAAGTCGTGATTGCTCGCCAACTTGAACTATTCATGGGATCCCTTGGTGCGCAGGATCGAGCCTTCGAGACGATCGTGGCGAGCGGACCCAACAGCGCCGTCCCGCATCACAGCCCAACACAGCGGGTTATCGAAGCCGGTGACCTATTGAAGATTGATTTCGGAGCAATGGTGGATGCCTATCACGCCGACTGCACCCGAACTTTTGTGTTCGGTTCGGCAAGTGGCTGGCAGCAGGAGATCCACGAAATTGTGGATGAGGCAGCGGCATCAGCACGAGCGGCAGTTCGGCCAGGGATTCGCGCGAGTGAGCTGGATGCCATCGCGCGTGACGTCATTGCACAGGCCGGATATGCCGAGAACTTTGGGCATGGGCTGGGTCATGGGGTTGGCATGGACATTCACGAGTTCCCAATCCTTACTGCGGCCGAGCCTGCTGAACTTCGTACTGGCATGGTCATCACGATTGAACCGGGAATCTATTTGCCGGGGCGCGGGGGAGTCCGGATCGAAGACACCGTCTTGGTGACTCAGACGGGGTGTGAGGTGCTCACTGAGTTCCCACGCGAACTGCAGACGATAGGGTGACTGCTCGTGGCGACTACCAATGACTTGAAGAACGGCATTGTGCTCAACCTGGACGGTCAACTGTGGACCGTCGTGGAGTTCCAGCACGTGAAACCTGGCAAGGGCGGCGCATTCGTACGCACCAAGCTCAAGAACGTCCTGTCCGGCAAGGTTGTTGATAAGACCTTCAATGCCGGGCTGAAGGTGGAAACCGCCACCGTGGACAAGCGCACGATGCAGTACTTGTACAAGGACGGCGACGACTTCGTCTTCATGGATAACAGCACCTATGACCAGATTCCGGTGAGTGCTGCTGTTGTCGGCGGTGCCGCTGATTTCATGTTGGAAAATCAAGAAGCAGTAGTGGCCGTACATGAAGGAACACCGCTGTTCATTGAACTTCCGGCCAGCGTCGAACTACTCATCGAGTACACCGAGCCGGGTCTGCAGGGTGATCGATCCACTGGTGGAACCAAGCCCGCTCGCCTGGAGACTGGTGCCGAGATCAGTGTGCCGCTGTTCCTGAATGTGGGCGAGAAGATCAAGGTCGACACCCGCGACGGTTCCTACATCAGCCGCGTTACTGGTTGAGCCGTATGTCGGCACGCACCAAGGCGCGTAAACGCGCCCTCGATGTCATGTATGCGGCAGAGATTCAGCAGGCGGCAACGACTGAAGTCCTGGCAACGCACGAGGGTTCCGCCCAGCACGAGTTCAACCCGTACGTCGAACAGATCGTCACCGGGGTCAGCCAACACTCCGCCCGGATTGATGAGTTGTTGGAGACCTACTCAACCGGCTGGTCTCTTGATCGAATGCCGGACGTCGATCGGAACATCCTGCGCATCGGAGTGTGGGAACTGCTCTACACCGATGTCCCCGACGAAGCGGTCATCTCTGAGGCTGTCGCGCTTGCAAGCGACCTGTCTACCGATGACTCACCTAAGTTCGTGAATGGTCTCTTGAGCAAAGTGTCTGCCGTCAAAGAACACCTGGTTCTGGGCGACGGGTAGAGTTGCTCCCTGCAACACCACGCAGTACCCGCCCTCGTAATCCAACCGGCAGAGATAGGCGACTCAAAATCGTCCCAGTGTGGGTTCGACTCCCACCGAGGGCACCGGTTCTCAAGCGTTAGCACGACCATCAGCCCATGAACTATGCGTAGGTGACGGCTGTTGCATGGTCGGTAGTGACTCGGGCACGGTGGGGACATGGCCCGAAAAGACCCCATTGACCAGAGGCATCACGTCGTCATTATTGGGTCCGGTTTCGGCGGACTATTTGCGGCTCGGCGGCTGCGCAAGGTCAATGTGCGAGTGACCATGATTGCTCGGACGAACCACCATCTGTTTCAACCATTGCTCTACCAACTCGCAACCGGGATCTTGTCCCAAGGTGAGATTGCGCCGGCAACGCGTGAGGTGTTGAAGCGACAAAAGAACGCCACCGTGGTGATTGGGGAAGTTACCGATATTGACGTAAAGAACCAAACTGTCACTCATGGGATTG
>JBDHZU010000066.1:0-10514 GCA_039812085.1 Candidatus Nanopelagicales bacterium
CAGCGACATCCTGCATGCTGTCTAACGTATTGCTGCCTGCCTTGATCGCGGTGACCTTGGACGAATCAACACCCTGCTCAATCAGCCACTGTCGTCCTGCACCGGCTTCGGTATAACGATCCCCCACTTGTTTGCCGCCGACCGTCACGATCTCTGGGGCCACGCCTGCCCGGTACAGGTCCAAGCCATGCTCGAGGCGGTTCTGCAGGACTGGTGATGGCGTCCCGTCGAATTGAGCAGCACCCAGAATCACGATGGCGTCAGTGGGTCGGTCGTCATGCACCTTGGACAGCATCAATACATGCAAGGTCGCGCCCACTAAAACCAGGATGGGCAGCAGGATTGCCGCACAAATACCGATACCAAACGCTGAGCGCCATCCTCGCCCTGGACGTGGCTGACGCGCACCAACGTGCGCTTGTGGGTCAGCACCCAAGACGGAGGTCTCGCTCATCTGCGACATTCTGCCAACAAACCACCCCGCTGGTCAGCCGCAATTACCCCGTTGATCAGCCGCCGGAAACATCCAGCTCCGCTTCGTGCAATTCGGTCTGCTCCCCACCCGAGAGAACCCGCGAATCCAACCAGCCGTCAGGCAGGGCAACCCGCCGCTGCCCGGACGTTCGTCCACGAGGGTTCGCTGCGGCAGCAGGGCTATACGGCAAAGTCACGTCCAAGTCCGCCACCAGTTGATCGAAATCGTCCAGGGTGTCGATCAGCGCAAGTTGTCTCCGGACTTGCCCCCCAACGGGGAATCCTTTGAGATACCACGAGACGTGCTTGCGATAGTCCCGCGTGCCATGCAGTTCTCCCAGTAAGTCAATCAACAAAACCAAGTGCCGGCGCATCACCATCAGCACCTCACCCAGATCAGGGTCCGGTAGGGCATGCTGCCCAGCAAACGCCGCTTCCAACTGACCAAACAACCAGGGACGTCCTAGACAGCCACGTCCGACGACCACTCCGGCACAACCCGTCTGTTCCACCATCGAGACGGCGTCTGCACCCGTCCAGATGTCGCCGTTGCCCAGCACAGGAACACCAGTAGGTTCGAGTTCTTCCACCAGTCGAGCAATCGCCGACCAGTCAGCCTTGCCGGAATACAACTGGCCTGCCGTTCGCGCATGCAAGGCCACCCATCCCACCCCGGCATCGGCAGCAATTCGCCCCGCATCCAGGTAGGTCAGATGCTCGTTATCAACACCCATTCGCATCTTGACCGTCACCGGCAAAGGGTCGCGGCCACATTGTTTAGCTGCATCTTCCGACGCACGCACACTGGCTTTGAGAATGTCGGCGAACAAATCCTTCTTCCACGGCAGTGCCGCTCCCCCACCTTTGCGCGTCACCTTCGCAACCGGACATCCCATATTCAGATCAATGTGATCGGCTCGATCTTCGGTCACGATGATGCGGACTGCTTGCGCAATGACATCTGGGTCCACGCCATACAACTGAATGCTGCGCGGGCTTTCGTCCGGCTCGAAGCTGGACATCACCATCGTGCGTGGCGTGCGCTCCACCAATGCCCGTGACGTGATCATCTCGGACACATAGAGACCGCCACCAGCTTCTCGACATAACCGGCGGAACGCACGGTTAGTGATACCGGCCATCGGCGCCAACACAACTGGTGTGTTGACCACGAGCGGTCCAGCGACGAGCGGTTCTAACAAGACGGCAGACGCTGCGCTAACCACGCCTCGACCTGGTCAAGGCCAATGCGTTCTTGCGCCATCGAGTCACGTTCGCGGACGGTTACGGCGTTGTCTTCCAACGTGTCGAAGTCGACGGTGACGCAGTACGGAGTACCAATCTCGTCTTGACGGCGGTATCGCTTACCGATGGCACCGGCATCGTCGAAGTCCACGTTCCATCGCTTGCGTAACGCAGCCGCCAAGTCCTTCGCCTTTGGGGAAAGGTCGGCGTTGCGGCTCAGCGGAAGGACGGCTGCCTTCACTGGTGCGAGTCGTGGGTCGAAGCGCAACACAGTGCGCTTGTCGACGCCTCCCTTGGTATTAGGGGCTTCGTCTTCGTTGTACGCGTTAAGCAGGAACGCCAACACACAACGAGTCAGTCCGGCAGCCGGTTCGATGACGTAGGGCGTCCAGCGCTCGTTGGTGGTCTGGTCGAAGAAGGACAAATCGCGCCCGGAGTGCTTCGAATGCGTCGACAGGTCGAAGTCGGTTCGGTTGGCGATGCCTTCCAGTTCTCCGAATTCGCTGCCACCGAACTGGAAACGGAACTCAATGTCTACAGTCCGCTTGGAGTAGTGGGAAAGTTTCTCTTTGGGGTGTTCGAAGCGGCGCAGATCGTCAGCATTCATGCCGAGGTCGATGTACCAGTTCCACCGTTCGTTCAACCAGTACTCGTGCCATTCCTCGTCTTCTCCCGGCTTGACGAAGAACTCCATCTCCATCTGTTCGAACTCACGGGTACGGAAGATGAAGTTTCCTGGGGTGATCTCGTTACGGAAGCTCTTACCCGTTTGCGCGATCCCGAACGGTGGCTTCATTCGAGCTGTTCCGGCCACGTTCGCATAGTTGATGAAGATGCCTTGGGCGGTTTCTGGACGCAGATAGTGCAAGGACTTCTCGTCTTGAACCGGCCCCACATGGGTCGAGAGCAGACCGTTGAACATCTTTGGCTCAGTCCATTGCCCACGAGTACCGCAATCAGGACATGGGACTTCCGCCAAACCACCCTCGGGCTCCCGACCCTTCCGTTCGGTGAATTCGTCAATCAACGTGTCTTCGCGGTGACGCTTATGACAGTTCGTGCATTCGACCAATGGATCGACGAATGCTTCCAGGTGCCCCGAAGCGGCCCATACCTCCGGCGACAGGATGACCGACGAATCCAGGCCAACGACATCGTCACGCTGACGAACCATCGACTGCCACCACTGCCGACGAATGTTCTCTTTGAGCTCGACCCCAAGCGGACCGTAATCCCAGGCGGAACGAGTTCCGCCATAGATCTCAGACGACGGATAGACGAATCCACGTCGCTTGCTGAGGTTGACGATCGCATCGACGCGGTCGGTCACGGGGAGCTCCTTCTCTCTGGCATCCGCTGGCTGCGAATGCATATTGACCCGGTTATCCGCTGGCTGCGGAAATGTGGCTACTTGGGCTCGCTTGGCGAACCATACCCGCCGAACGAGCCTGGTTCAGCAGCGCGACCGAGCCCCACTGAGTCTGCATCGACGGCCCGATCACTGGTATCAGTGCGCAACTGTCCATTCTCATCGACGGCCACCAGCACCTCGTATGCGCTGGGTTCATCAATCGCTTGGGAAAGAAACTCCACAGCCTGCAGCTTGACGTCGTAGGAACCCAACGCCCGTCGGTAGGAACCAACATCCACCCATTGCATCGTCAAGACGTACAAACCTGGGTCGTCGATGGAGCGGCCCAAGTCAGCGGACTGAAAGCCGGGCCGGGTAGCCAACACACTCATGGCGTGCTGCGCCTGAGCGGTGAACTCTTCAGTGGCGGACTCGACCGTTTGGAAACGCAGGCTGACCAGCATGCGACCATTGTGTACATGCCGAATACGACCACAGGACCAGGCCGTTCTGGCAATCGCCGACAAACCTCTAATCGCCCGTTGGGCCCACGCCCACAGCGAGTGCCCGCGAGCGCCAAGTCACCTGCTCGTCTGCGCTTAGAACGCCTCAGCCTGCGCCCACTGGCATTCCTGCATCGACTGCCGCGGATCGTTCCCGCACTGCTTGCTGGTGCCCTGCTCATCGCCGGTCTGATCGCACCAAACGTCATCGGCGGGGTGTGCCTACTCATCTTGGGATTGGGATTGGCCTGGCTGGTTTCTCTTTCTTGGCCAGCACTCAATGGATCGTCACGATTCCTGCGGGTAGCGGTCGTGGTGGCGGTGCTGTTCGTCGGTGTGTGGCGATTGACCGGCCACGGCTAGTCGTCACTACTTGCTGGTTCCGCTTCCACGGTTTCGGCCAGCACGGCACTTCGCTGCTCATCTACGGCTGCTGACGGAGTCGGTTCCGCAGTATCGCTCGGGGCATCTTGCGCTCCGCCATAGCGACGTTCCCGATTGATGTAGAGCTGCACCGCATGCCACAGATGACGCCGGTCAAAATCAGGCCACAAGGTGTCCAAGAAGACCATCTCGGCATAGGCCGACTGCCAGAGCAGGAAGTTGCTCGTGCGCTGTTCCCCCGACGATCGGACGAATAGGTCAACGTCCGGCATATCGGGTTCATCGAGATAGCGAGTCAGCGTTGCCTCGTCAATCCGGTTCGGATTGATTTGACCTGCTTGAGCCAAGCGAGCAATCTGCGCAGCAGCATCCACGATCTCTGCCCGGCCGCCGTAGTTGACGCACATGACCAGATTCATTGCGGTGTTGTTCTTGGTGCGTTCTTCCGCAATCTCAAGTTCTTTGATGACGGACTTCCACAACTTGGGTCGTCGTCCTGCCCACCGAACCCGAACACCTTTCTCATCGAGTTCATCGAGCCGACGATGAATAACGTCCCGGTTGAAGCCCATCAGGAACCGGACTTCTTCGGGTGATCGTTTCCAGTTCTCAGTAGAAAATGCATACGCAGACAACCAGGGAACCCCTAGTTCGAGTGCGCCATTCACCACGTCCATCAAGGCCAGCTCGCCGCGCTCATGGCCTTTGATTCGGGAAAGTCCCCGCTGGTTCGCCCAACGACCATTGCCATCCATCACGATCGCCACATGTCCGGGTAACTGATCGGCAGGGATCGGCGGCGGCTGCACACCATCTACGTGTGGTGTCGGCGGACGAACAGGGCGCGCAACCATGTGCCTATCCAACCCGACGACCCGAACAGGTCGCATGTGCAGGCCAACGCAACGCAATGCGTGCAATTTGATTGGTACCGAGAACTCAACCAGAAGGTTGTTGTCACACCGACGTGGCACGAACCTCAGCGTGTTCCACAGAGTCGAGGTAACCCGCCAGTAGTTCGTTGTGCACACGTCGCGCACGAGCCACGATCACTACAGAAAATATGGCATGCGCCAGAGCTGCCATCAGTGAGGTGACAAGTGACAGAACAGTCCAGTGATTAATCATCGAGACAATAAATATGCCGATGTTGACCACTGCGACAGTGAGAGAAAAGATCCAGAAGATAGTCACGAAGCGGCGTTCCCGACTCCCCTTTTCGAACAGGTCCTGCATCAGTTGGAAGGGAATAAACAGGTTCGCTATCGGCACGAAGTAGGCGAATGCCCAGGGTGCGGCGTACCGCTGCCGGATTCCCAGGGCACGCGCAGCCTTGGCTGTCTGCATAAGCCACATCGCCATGACGATGGTAAATGCGATGCTGGGAATTATGAGCAACATCGAAATCCCGAATGCTGACGAATAACCGGCGAACGCGGTGTTGATTTCCTGCTGTGACGCATTGGGCTTTGTCGTCATCAGCCGCAACCACTCGGCCGAGGCATGGATTTGATCCGACGTGAACCACTTGGATACAAGGGTGAGAACCAAAGTCAGACAGATGCTGGCTAGCGCCCACGGTGTCCAACGGTTAGCAGTTGCCACCACTGGCTTGAGATGTTCGAACCGAATTGGAGACTGCCGGTTGGCAGGACCAGCCGCGACAACCGGCGTCCAGTCGCTTCCATCCCACCAACGCTGAAGTCCCGGGTGGGTCTCGTCTGTGTACCAGCCAGATGGTACGAGCTGACTGCGACTCACTGTGGGACCCCACTCACTGGATGACCCACAGCCGTGTGCGCCAGTGGTGCGGGGTAATGCGACACCTCTGTTGTTGCGGGTACTGGTGTCGTCGTACCCGATAGGTAGCCGTCGAGTAGCGCCTCGTGGTGCTTACGAGCACTCACGATGACGGATAGCCACAGGACTGCACGGATCAGGATGTAGAGGAAGAGGATGGAAACAGGAGTCGCCTTTATGCCGATACCCCACATCATGCGATGACCGACGACCAATTCGAGGACAACTTCGGAGATCACAACTACCCAAAGAGTGGTAGCAAGTATGCGTCCTGCACTGCGCTTGGCATAAAGGTCCTGAACCATGAGGTAAGGCACGACGAGCATCACCAGCGGAATGAACCACGCGAATGCCCAACCATGAGAAATACGTTGCTTGATACCAAGTTCACCAGCGGTCTTCGCGGACTGCATCAGCCACATGACGGTGATGACCGAAGTAACAACTGCGATCAACATGACGACCAGCACCGACAAGGCCGGCATGAACATTGCGGAAGCAGTGTCATTCCATTGCGCACTATTTGGCTCGAGCTGATTGAGCATTGCTTCCTGCTCGTTCAGCTTGGGAAGCAGGTACAACAACCCAACGGCATACATGAGAACGCTGAGGATCACGCCACCAATCGCCCAGCGAGCACGACGACGCTCTTTGTCGACCTCTGGTTTGAGATGTTCGAACCGAAGCGGAGACTGCCGATTAGCCGGGCCAGGAGCCGTGGCACTAGTCCAGGCCGTTCCGGTCCACCACCGTTGCAGTTCAGGGTTCGTCTCGTCTGTGTACCAGCCAGACGGCGCGAGCTGACTCATTGTGTGATCCCCCAAGGACAGGTCAGTCCCGGACGGACTGACGTTTACTCCCTTGGGTGATCACCGGGATCGGCAAAGATCAAACCTGAGTCGCTCGTCACATCAACGGTACGGACATCGATGGGAGCGGTTCGTTCGGCGAAGGGCAGCGACCGCAAACCCCGTTCCAGATGCCATTGCAGGTAGGCAGTCGTCGTCGTTGATGCCTCGTTCCGTTGCCGATCATTACTCTGATCAGCCGAGTCCCAGTCGCCGGACAACAGCGCGCCCATCAGGTCCAACGTCCCCGATGACAAGGTGACCGCCCCTGGCAATCGGCAACTCACGCAAAGCGCACCACCGGAACCAGGATGAAAGTGCTGGTGCGGGCCCGGTTCACCACAGCGCGCGCACACATCGCACGCGGGTGCCCAACCGGAAACCGATAGCGAACGCAGCAGGAATGCATCCAGCACCATGCCTGGCGGATGTACGTCACCGACCAGTGCCCGCAACCCTCCGATGAGCAGCAGAAACTGCTGAACGGATGACTCTCCTTCTTCGCCAGTCAGTCGGTCGGACGTTTCCAGCATCACCTGTCCGCAGGAATAGCGGACATAGTCCCCGGATAGCTGTGGACCATAGGCTGCCAACGACTCAACCTGGGTCACCGTGTCCAAGTTGCGGCCCTCGTAACACTGCACATCCACGAAGGAAAAAGGCTCCAATCGCCCACCGAATCGGGAACTTGTTCGACGAACACCTTTGGCGACTGCCCGAACTTTTCCACGACCTCGCGTCAGCAAAGTAACGATTCGATCCGCCTCACCCAATTTCTGAGTTCGCAGCACAACTGCGGTCTCTCGGTAAGTCGGCACCCGCCCAGCCTGCCATCCGGTACCCGTTTCAGCCACGATGTTGGCCGTGAGCCCCGAGGAAATCCGCACAACTGCCTCTTTCACCGTCGGCGTGCCTGACGAGGACGGCCCTGGCCGAGAAATCACGGAGATCGACCCCGAACTTCGTTTGGCGATTCGTCGGATCGCGCGCACCGGACATCTGCTGGTCGGCTGTGACTACGACGGCACCTTGGCTCCCAGCGTGGACAACCCCAACGAAGCTCGGCCACTGCCGGAATCGGTATCGGTGCTGCGCCACCTGGCCTCGCTGGCATCCACCACGGTTTCGGTTGTCTCCGGGCGAGCCCTGCGAGACCTCGCGGCCATGTCTCGACTCCCTGCGGAAATCCAACTAGTAGGCAGCCACGGCGTGGAGTTTGACCTGGGGGCTATCGAAGGTCTCACCGAACAAGATGCCACCGCACTGACCGCCATCATCAACACCGTGGTGGGCATCACCGCCCACACTGATGGCACCCAGTTGGAGATCAAGCCAGCCGCCATCGCTGTGCATGTACGGCGATGCACTTCGGCTGATGCCGAAGCTGTTTTGGCCTCGCTACATCGTCAGTTCGATGACGACACCAGCGTTCATCTGACACCTGGCAAACAGGTCTTGGAGGTGTCAGTCGTGAAGTCGGATAAAGGGATGGCCGTCACCCGGCTGATCGAACAATCTGGGGCGAGCTCAACGGTATTCATTGGTGACGACATCACCGACGAGACTGTGTTCGACGACCTTGGTTTGGACGACCTATCCATCAAGGTTGGGCCAGGCGACACCGAAGCCCAATTCCGGGTGAATGGCCCAGAGGATGTTTTGCACGTCTTGTCGTTACTGGGCGAAGAACGTCAGGCCTGGCTGGCTGGCGCAAATGCAGTCCCGATCGAACAACACTCACTGCTGTCCGATGGCACAGATGTCGCCCTGCTCACCCCAGATGGCAGCGTCTCCTGGCTGTGCTACCCAAACCCCGACGCTCCCGCCATCTTCGCCAGTCTGCTCGGTGATGTTGAGAGCGGTCACTTCACGATTCGTCCTCGACGCGGTGGACGCCCCCTATCGCAGCGGTATGTCGAGAACACGATGACCGTGCGCACCAATTGGTCCGGGGTCACCGTGACGGATTACTTGGATTCCAGTAACCGCAACGTGGCGGGCAAGGAAGACCGGCTGCACTTGGTACGCGTGATCTCTGGCCGTGAACCTGTGGAAGTCACCTTCGCCCCTCGGCCACAGTTCGGGTCCGTCCCCGTGGGACTTGCCATCAGTAAGAACGGGATTCGAGTCACTGGAACCAGCGACCCTCTGGCCTTGATCGCCCCCGGTCTGCAGTGGCAGATCACCCAAGACGGGCCACATAGCACCGCTAAAGCAATCGCTGATCCGACGGATGGCGACATTGTCATCGAGCTACTCGCAGGTTCGGATGAGGTCACACCATCGCCCGTGCCCGAGGCGGATCGTCGGGTTGCCAGCCATCAACCGTGGCAGGAGTTCATTGACAGTCTGACGATTCCCGAGCAGTACGAATCGATTGTGAAACGTTCCGCCCTGACTCTGGCAGGACTGGTTCATCGACCGACAGGATCGGCTCTGGCCGCAGCAACAACGAGCCTGCCGGAGTGGATCGGCGGGATTCGCAACTGGGATTACCGGTACTGCTGGCTACGCGACGCCGCCATGACTGTCGGCGCAATTTCCCTGGTGGGTCGTACTAACGAGGCTGACGCCTACATCGATTGGTTAACCGAGGTGATGGAACAGGCGGTAGCACCAGAACGCGTCCACCCGCTGTACACGTTGGATGGATCAATTCTGGGTCCAGAAGCAGTGGTGGACACCCTGTCTGGTTACGCCGGGAGTCGGCCCGTTCGCATCGGAAATGCCGCCCAGGGGCAAGTCCAGCTCGATGTCTTCGGACCGGTTGTGCAGATGATCGCTGACACTGCCCGAGCCAGAGGTCGGGTCAGTGGCCGCGATTTGGCCATCGTTAATTCCTGCGTCGAAGCAGTGAGCCGACGATGGAACGAACCTGACCACGGGATCTGGGAAATTCGCGATGCCCCGCGTGACCATGTGCATTCCCGAGTGACCTGTTGGCAAGCCGTTGACCGAGGTCTACAGGTGGTTCGACAAGCCGGATCAGATCGACCCGACTGGCAAGAACTCGCGGACACAATCCGGGACCAGATTCTGGAACAAGGATGGAACGAGCAAGCGGGAACCTTTGTCTCGGCGTATGGCAGGGACGATGTTGATGCTGCGTGCCTAGCTGTCATTACCACCGGTCTCATCGATGGCACCGACCCGCGCGCTGTCGGCACGATTAACGCCGTCGAGGCGTCTCTACGGGATGGCCCCACGGTTTACCGCTATCGCCATGACGATGGGCTTCCCGGCACAGAAGGTGGGATGCATATCTGTACGACCTGGCTGATTGAGGCCTATGCGATGGCGGGGATGACGGACGAGGCCACCGACCTATTCGAGCAACTCTTGGAGTGCGCAGGAGCGACCGGCCTGTTGTCCGAGATGTACGACGCGGGAACCAATCGTGGACTGGGGAATCACCCGCAGGCTTACTCGCATCTTGGCGTGATTCGTTGCGCTCTGGCACTGGCATCGCAGTGAACAATGGCGCCTATGGTGCCTCCAGACAGCTCAGCTCCTCCGGCAGAACCCACCGTGATCACACCTGCTGCTCAGCATGCCCGGCTAGATATGGACTGGGTTCGCCGAGCAGCAGTCACCGTGCTTTTGCTCGTCGTTGGGTTATGGATCGGCGCCTGGATGTTTGGCCGCTTGGGCAGCTTCCTGTTCTTGCTGCTGTTGGCCTGGTTGATGGGTATCGCGATGGATCCCATCGTCAACTGGCTGGGCAAGTTCAAGATCAAACGCGCACAGGCCACCCTGCTGGTGATGTTCCTTGGGTTCGTCGGAACCGTTGTGTTCTTCGCGGCGTTCGGCAGTCTGCTGGTTGACCAGCTCGTACAACTCATCAGTTCAACACCCAAGTCGATGGACGAAGCCGTCAACTGGGCAAACCAGAGCTTCGGCCTGCATTTG
>JBDHZU010000067.1:0-10425 GCA_039812085.1 Candidatus Nanopelagicales bacterium
TGTGGAGCCTAGGAGAGCCGTCACTGACGCTCCTCCCGATTCTGCTCAACCGCTAAATACATCGATTGCCCCTACGAAAAACATGTAGGGGCAATCGACGTATGTGGAGCCTAGGAGAATCGAACTCCTGACATCCTGCTTGCAAAGCAGGCGCTCTACCAACTGAGCTAAGGCCCCTTAACGACACAGCTGCGCCGTTGAGGTGGTGGGAAATCCCACCGAAACTAGCGGAGGTCTGGCTCGGAGGTTGCCTCGGTCCAGAGATCCTTCTCCGCCTGGTTAGCTGACACCTGGCGGTACACCACATATCCGGCAGCTGCCACAGCAGCGACCAACAACAACTTCTTCATGTGGGCCCAGGTGGACTTGAACCACCGACCTCTTCCTTATCAGGGAAGCGCTCTAACCAGGCTGAGCTATGGGCCCGAATATCGGTTGGCACTGTCGCAATCACTGCGCGACAAGCACCGATACAGATTAGGGCATAGCGCCAGTTCGTGGTTGACGCGGGATGCCACGGGTGGGCTACGGAACGATCGACAAGAAGATGAAGGCCGCGAAAACAGCGAGGTGAACAACGGCCTGCATACGAGTTGCTCGGCCAGGAACAATCGTGAGCACTGTCATCACCACGGTCAGGGCAGCCAACACAATCTGCAACGGAGACAGTCCCAGTACCAGTGGAGTGTCCACCCACAAACTCGCCAAGGCGATCGCCGGGATCGTCAAGCCGATGCTGGCAATCGCAGAACCGATCGCCAAGTTCAGACTGATCTGCATGCGGTTGCGGGACGCCGCTCGGATTGCCGCAATCGATTCCGGCAGCAGCACGAGCAAAGCGATCACCACACCAACGAACGAGGCGGGGAAGCCAGCTGCCCGCACTCCCGCTTCAATACTGGGTGACTCCACCTTGGCCAAACCCACCACGGCGATCAAAGCGATCAACAGCAGCAAGAGACTCACTAACGTCGCTCGCTTAGACGGCGGATCGGCGTGAGTGTCGTCATCGGAATGGTCTTCACCGGGAATCTCCACCGGCAAGAAG
This sequence comes from Candidatus Nanopelagicales bacterium, assembly GCA_039812085.1. Taxonomy (GTDB): domain Bacteria; phylum Actinomycetota; class Actinomycetes; order S36-B12; family UBA10799; genus JBDHZU01. The sequence goes on from JBDHZU010000067.1 coordinate 1,049, forward strand.
AAGTCACGGTGACGAATCGTTTGTGTACCCACGAAGGCCAGATACAACAACAACGAACTGATGCCCGCGAAAGCCAGTTGGGAACTGGTGAACTCCGACTCTGCGGCCGATGTCGTGACGGCGGGAACAATCAACGTCAGCGTTGCCATCGCGGTGACAGTTGCCAACGCTGCGCCAGATCCCTCTGGATTGAAATGCACATAACGGAATCGGGTTCCCGCCACCAACAAAGACGCCCCAATGATGCCGGTGAGGGTGATCATGAATGCGGCAAAGACCGTGTCGCGGGCAAGCGTGGATGCACCTTCTTTACCCGAGCCCATCAACGTGATGATCAGAGCAACTTCGATGATGGTGACCGCAACGGCGAGTACCAGGCTTCCGAAAGGTTCTCCAACCCGGTGAGCGACAACCTCAGCGTGGTGAACCGCAGACAAGACGGCGATTGCCAGGACAACGGCGACCACACCGACCGTCACCGGGTGAAGTGTCGTTCCCCAGACGCCAGCAAGAACCAGAACAGCAATAACGGGTAGGGCAACAGGAATCAGCGACCGAAATTTGGTCATCCGATTTAGTCCTCGGACAGCGTGACCTCAATGCCACCCGTCATGCCAGCAGCGATGTTGTAAAGCACGGCGACCAACGTGGCCACCAGGGACACCACGACAACTTCGAACGCTGCCAACAACAACGTGAATCCCAGCATCGAAGGCAAGGACAAGAAGCCCGTCGACAAGCCACCGATGTCAGACGCAGTCGTGCTGACTGCATTCAACGTTCCGGTAACCGTGAGCAGAACCCAGAAAATCACCATTGCCACGATGACGACGATGGCCAGACCCAGCGAGAGCACAAACGAGGTTCGCAGCACTGCCATGGGATCCAGGCGAGTGACGTGTAGGTGAGCCTGACGGGTACCAGCATTCGCGTCTTCGACCTCAGCAGTCACAGCTACATCCTCCGTCGACTCCTCGACCGTTACCGCCTTCGGAGTGATCTCCGGCTCGGTTTTCGTGTCAGTCACTGACTGTCGTCCTCTCCATCTGCGGATTCGTTCTCCGCAGTGTCCTCAGCATCGGATGGTGCCGAGGTTGCTGATGTTTCTGGCGCAGAGTCTGCCACTGCACCCGCGGTGTTGTCTGCGTCATCGGATTCCTCGTCAAGATCTGACTCTGTGTCGTCAATCTCAGCTGCCCGAGCAACCGCAACCAAACTGCGATCACCATCAACGGACATCAATGCCACACCCTGGGTATCGCGCTTGGTCTGTCGAACCTCAGCGACCCGAGTTCGGATCACCACACCATCACTGGCAACCGCAAAAAGTTCGTCGGATTCATCGCAGACCACCGCACCAACGAGGCCACCACGATTCTCGTTGAGACGCATCGCACGCACACCCAAAATGCCGCGACCCTTGGCCGCCCATTCTTCCAACGGCGTCCGTTTAGCGAATCCACCATCGGTCACCGTGACCAAGCTGGCTCCTGGACGAACCACTCCCATTGCCAGCAGCGAGTCGTCGTCTCGGAAGCGCATACCGATCACACCAGCAGTCGCTCGACCCATCGGTCGCAAAGTCGCGTCATCAGCAGTGAACCGGACACTCATTCCCTTGCGAGACACCAGAATCAAATCGTCGGCATCAGCCACGAGTCGCGCAGAGATCACTTCATCTCCATCACGCAGGTTGATAGCGATAATGCCGCCCGTGCGATTGGTGTCGTAGTCGCGCAGTGGCGTCTTCTTCACCATTCCTCGTGCAGTCGCAATCACCAGATTTTCTGCCTGGCTGTAGTCCTTCAACACCATGACTTGTGCGATCTGCTCGTCTGGCTGGAAGGCCAACAAGTTCGCCATGTGCTGACCCTTGGCATCACGCGACAGCTCCGGCAATTGGTACGCCTTCATTCGATAGACACGGCCGGTGTTGGTGAAGACCAGCACCCAGTCATGGGTGGAGGTAACGAATAGATGGTTGACCACGTCATCAGACTTCAACGACGCTCCGCGCACTCCGCGACCACCACGACGTTGAGCTCGATAAGCGTCAGTCAGCGTTCGCTTCGCATATCCACCAGCAGTGATCGTGACCACCACGTCTCGGACGGGGATCAATTCCTCGTCGTCCAGCAGACCGCTACCTTCAATGATTTTGGATCGACGTTCGTCGCCGTACTTATCGACGATTTCTTGCAGTTCTTCACTAACGATTGAACGCTGACGTTCTGGTGAAGCCAGAATCGATTCGTAGTCAGCGATCATCCGCTGCAGTTCTTCGTGTTCATCGATGATCTTCTGACGTTCCAAGGCAGCCAGGCGACGAAGTTGCATATCCAGAATCGCGGTTGCTTGTAGCTCGTCAATGTCGAGCAACTGCATCAACCCGGTACGTGCTTCATCCACGCTGGGGGAGCGACGAATCAGGGCAATGACCTCGTCGAGGGCATCCAGTGCCTTCAACAAACCTTGCAAAATATGGTCGCGTTCCTGTGCCCGCTTAAGGCGGTAGCTGGTTCGTCGCTGAATGACGATCAACTGGTGCGCGATCCAGTGAGTAATGAATTGATCCAGACTCAGGGTTCGCGGAACACCATCAACCAACGCCAGCATGTTCGCGCTGAAGTTTTCTTGCAGTTGGGTGTGCTTGTACAACTGGTTGAGCACAACGAACGGCTGGGCATCCTTCTTCAGGATGACGACTAATCGCTGACCCGTGCGACTGGAGGAGTCGTCGCGTAGATCCGCGATTCCAGTGATCCGACCAGTGTCGGTGAGTTCCGCAATCTTCAACGCCAGGTTGTCCGGGTTGACCTGGTACGGCAGTTCCGTCACGACCAAGCAGTTACGACCACGTTCGTCTTCTTCGATATCGATGACAGCCCGCATCGTGATGGATCCACGACCAGTTCGGTACGCATCCTGAATCCCACTACGCCCAACAATTAGTGCGCCGGTGGGGAAGTCTGGTCCAGAGATTCGTTCCATGAGCGCTTCGAGGAGTTCTTCTCGAGTGGCCTCTGGATTGGCCAGTGCCCATTGGACGCCAGCGTTCAGTTCCCGCAGGTTGTGCGGCGGAATATTGGTAGCCATTCCCACAGCGATGCCGGCAGAACCATTGGCCAACAAGTTGGGGATTCGCGCCGGTAGCAGCGTGGGTTCGGTGTCTTTACCGTCGTAGTTGGGAATGAAGTCGACGGTGTCTTCGTCGATTTCGCGCACCATCTCCATCGCCAGCGGCGCCATGCGACATTCGGTGTATCGCTGGGCAGCGGCCGGGTCGTTACCGGGGGAACCGAAGTTTCCCTGGCCTTGAACCATGGGGTAACGCAGTGACCACGGTTGCACCAAACGCACGAGGGCGTCATAAACCGAGCTCTCACCATGCGGGTGGTACACACCGATCACGTCGCCGACCACACGCGCGGACTTGAAGAACCCACGCTCAGGTCGGTATCCGCCATCGAACATCGCGTAAAGCACTCGACGATGGACGGGTTTCAAACCATCTCGTACATCTGGCAATGCGCGTCCCACGATGACGCTCATTGCGTAGTCCAGATACGACCGCTGCATCTCCGTCTGGATCTCGACGGGTTCGATTCGGTTTGTTACCGGTTCGTCTTGCATCGTCGTGTCGTTCGGGTCGTCCGCCACAGCAGAACTCCTTGTTCAAAACAGGTCTCGGAATGAGCCAATGGGCGGCCCACGAGTCGGTCAGCTCAGATATCGAGGAAGCGCACGTCCTTTGCATTGCGCTGAATGAACTGTCGACGTGACTCCACGTCTTCACCCATGAGCATTGAGAACAGTTCGTCGGCCTGAGCCGCATCGTCCATCGTGACTTGCAAGAGCACTCGGTGATCCGGGTCCATCGTGGTCTCCCAGAGTTCTTGCGCGTTCATTTCGCCCAGACCCTTGTAACGCTGAATGCCGTCATCCTTGGGCAGCTTTCGACCGGCAGCTATTCCCTCTTCCATTAGGGCATCGCGTTCTCGATCTGAGTAGGCGTACTCCGGTTCTTCTCGAGTCCACCGCAACTTGAACAGCGGGGGTTGGGCCAAGTAGACGTGACCAAGTTCCAGTAATGGCTTCATAAACCGGAACAACAAGGTGAGCAACAGAGTTCGAATGTGCTGACCGTCCACATCGGCATCCGCCATAAGCACGAGCTTGTGATACCGCAGTTTTTCGATGTCGAACTCGTCTTGAATGCCGGTACCGAGTGCAGCAATTAGTGCCTGGACTTCATTGTTGGCCAGCACCTTGTCCAGACGAGCACGTTCAACGTTGAGGATCTTCCCGCGAATCGGCAGGATCGCTTGTGTCGCCGGATTACGACCAGATCGCGCGGAGCCACCGGCCGAGTCACCTTCCACGATGAAGACTTCACACTCTTCAGGATTGGTAGATGAACAGTCGATCAGCTTTCCCGGTAGGCCACTACCACCCAACAAACCCTTGCGGTTACGGGCCAAATCCCGTGCCTTGCGGGCAGCCACACGGGCGACTTGGGCCGACACTGCCTTGCGGGCAATGTCCTTTCCTTCATTCGGGTTCTGCTCGAACCATTCAGCCAGTTTTTCGTTGACGATCTTCTGGACGAAGGTCTTGGCTTCGGTATTGCCAAGCTTCGTCTTGGTCTGGCCCTCGAACTGTGGCTCACGCAGCTTGACCGAAATGATTGCGGTCAGTCCTTCGCGAATGTCATCGCCGGTGAGATTGGTGTCCTTTTCTTTCAGGACTCCCCATTCGCGTGCGAACTTATTGACCTGGCTGGTCAACGCTGTTCGGAACCCTTCTTCGTGGGTTCCACCCTCAGTCGTACCGATGGTGTTCGCGAACGTGTACACGCTCTCTGAATAGACCTGACTCCACTGCATTGCTACTTCTGCGCTAATGCCCTGGTCGGTGTCTTCAGCCTCGAACCAGATCACCTGTTCGTGAGCTGGACCCTTCTTGGCATTGAGGTGGCTCACAAAGTCGGCAATACCGCCGGAGTACATGTAGGTGACTTCTTGGGTCTGTTCGGTATCCGGTTCGCCATCACCATCGACATCGGTGATTTCTTCGTCAGTCACCGGCTTGGGTGCGCGCTCATCCTTCAGTGACAAGGTGAGGCCACGGTTCAGGAACGCCATCTCCTGGAATCGACGAGACAACGTCGTGAAGTCGTAGTCAGTGGTCTCGAAGATTTCTGGATCTGCCCAGAAGGTGACAGTTGTGCCAGTTTCGTCGGTTGCTTCGCCCTTTTCCAGTGGGGCATCCGGAACACCGCGGGTATAGGACTGACGCCAGACTGAACCCTTCAGTCGAACCTCGACCTCAACCTTGGTACTCAGAGCATTGACGACCGAGACACCCACACCATGCAGGCCGCCGGAGACGGCGTAACCGCCACCGCCAAACTTTCCGCCGGCGTGCAGCACAGTGAGCACAACCTCGACGGCTGGCTTACCTTCTGTCTCCACGATGTCGACCGGGATACCGCGGCCGTTGTCGACAACTCGGACGCCGCCATCGGGAAGGATCGTCACCAAAATGGTGTCGCAATACCCGGCGAGTGCTTCGTCGACTGAGTTGTCCACGACTTCGTAGACGAGGTGATGGAGGCCTCTTTCACCGGTAGAACCGATGTACATACCGGGACGCTTACGAACGGCGTCGAGACCTTCGAGGACGGTGATATTACTGGCGTCGTATGACACCTGAGGAGTCTACCTGTCGCAGGGTCTTACCTCGAAGAAAACCCCTTTATTCACAAAGGTTTTCTTAGATTTCTCCTACCTATTTTGGATGGGTTGTCAAGGTCATCCCCAGGTGTCGCGGGGACCTCGTCCGGGAACTCGTAATCGACCCTTCATTCGGGTAGGAGCAGCTGGTCCTTGAACCTGGACACTAGTGATTGTTAATGCCCCACCGGTGTGCTCACTGACCCGCTCAATCACGAGTTGTTCCAACATCCGAATCTGAGTTGCCCAGGTCGTAGATTCCGCCTGCAACACCAAACAAGACCGAGCCTCGTCAACCCCGACCACACTGACGTGCTCAGCGACATCTGCTCCGACAATCGTTGGCCAGGCCACGATCAAACCCGCCATTCGAGATTGGTCTGCCCAGCCTCGGGACTCGACCAAATCGTCCAAAACTGAGTCAAGGGTCTTCGGGCGACGGTCTTCTTCAGTCTCGTTGGACCAACTCGACGATCCACGGCTAGACGAGCGTCGAGAAGTGGATTTACGACGTCGACTCACTCGACCGGAGTTCTTTCGAACTCCTGCTAAAGCAGCCGCTGCTGGATCAGTCTCGAAGTCAGGAGTGGAGTCAGATTGTGGATCGTTAGCGGGGGTTTCAGACACGTTCGATCTCCCCCGCTCGCACCTGGAACATCGCAGCCGACAGTTCCTGAGGAACGTCAGCAGCCACTGCGGCTGACACGATCACTTGTTCACACTCAACGGCGGTGGTGACCAACGCTGCCCGACGCGCACTATCCAATTCAGCGAACACGTCGTCGAGTAACAGGATGGGATCGCCTGCAGCATCATCGATAGAACGCAGCACCGCCAAGGTGGCCAACCGTAGGGACAACGCCATCGACCAGCATTCCCCGTGAGATGCATGAGTTCGCGCAGGAAGTTCGTTGATGGTCAACAGGACGTCATCTCGGTGAGGTCCGACCAAAGTGATCCCACGAGCAAACTCGTCTTTACGCCGCTGTTCGAGCTGTTCACGCAACAACCCTTCCCACTCTTCTCGGGTAGTGGGATGCGGTACGTCCTCCGGCAACCAACGGGCGACGTACTGCGCCGTGGCATTCGACCCAGGGGCAACGCTGCGATAACTGGCTTCAATCTCCGGTCGAAGTTCGTTCAACATCGACACTCGTCCGTACAACAGTTGGCTGCCAACCGTCACGAGTTGGTCGTCCCACACCGCCAAGGTTGACTCAGCAAGGTCACGCGCATCTGATCGTTGGCTAAGCATCGACTTCAGCAAGGTGGTGCGTTGCCGCACGATTCGTTCATAGTCACTGCGCACCCCGGCATAACGGGGAGCACGTTGGACGAGGGCTTCATCCAGAAAAGTACGTCTGCCGCCAGGGTCACCTTTCACGATGGCGAGATCCTCAGGAGCAAACAACACCGTCCGGACAATTCCTGCCGCCGCGGCTGGTCGGACAGGACTTCCTGATACCTGTACTCGGTTTGCCCGGCCAGGAGTAAGCGCAATCTCGATCATCCGGGACGTATCTGCCGTCACAATCTGAGTTCGAATGATTGCGTGGTCGATTCCTTCAGCCGCCGCAGGTGCGTTCAACATTGCCGCATCAGCAGCCACTCGATGACTGCCCATCGTGGCGCAATAATTGATTGCCTCGATCACATTGGTCTTACCCACACCGTTTGGTCCGACTAAGACGTTCGATCCGGCAGCAAATTCGATGTATGCCTTCCGATACGACCGGAAGTCATGCAGTTCGACTGATCCGACGCGCATTTCAACCCCCGTCGGTTGATCCGAATGTCGCGCAATCAGGCAGACAAGCGAACTGGCATGAGTAAGTAGCGGTAATCGCCACCGTTCTCTGGGCTCAACACCGCCTGCTTGTTCGCATCGACGAAAGCGATGGATACCCGATCTGTGTCGATCGCTGCGACACCTTCGAGGAGGTAGCCAGGATTGAACGCAATACTGATCGACTCGCCGTCGACTGTGCACTCCAGTGATTCGCTTGCCTGTGCCTCGTCACCAGAACCTGCCTGCAGAACCAGTTCTGAACCGGCGAACGACAACCGGACAGGGGTGTTTCGTTCCGCGACCAGGGCGACTCGCTTGACGGCTTCCGCAAGATCAGCTCGTTCCACCACAGCGGTCGTCCGAACCTCAGTGGGAAACAGCTTGCGGTAATCCGGGTAGTCACCAGAAATCAGTCGAATGTTGGTGGATCGACCGTCACCAGAGAATCCGATCCAGCCTTGTCCAGCTTCGTCATCGCCGTAGTGAATGTTCACGGTGCTGGCGGTGGCGAGCAACTTAGCTGCCTCGGCAAGCTGGCGAGCAGGAACGAGGAGTGCAGCCTCGATGGATTCCTTGGATTGCCAGGTCAGTTCCCGAGTCGCCAGACGGTAGCGGTCGGTCGCGGCAAGAGTCAGGCTTCCACCTGCGATCTCTAACCGAACCCCGAGCAACATCGGAGTCGTGTCGTCTTTGTTCGCGGCAACAGCAACCTGAGATACCGCCGTAGCGAATGCTGATCCGGGAAGAGTTCCGACGATGGGTGCCAACTCCGGCAAGGTCGGGTATTCCTCGACCGGGAGTGTGGGGAGCATGAATTCGGCTCGACCGCACTGAACTTCAAGTCGGGAACCTTCGGTCGCAACCACAACGGGCTGTCCGGGAAGAGTCTTGGCAATGTCGGTGAGTAGTCGACCGGAGACGAGTAGCGATCCAGGTTCATCGATTGCGGCTTCGATGGTGGTGCTCGCGGCAATCTCTTGGTCATAGCCAGAGATCACTAAGTCTTGGCCTTGGCTGGTGATGAACAGTCCCGCCAGGGTGGGGATTGCTGGACGGCTAGGAAGTGCGCGGGCAGACCAAGCAACAGCATCGGCTAGTTGGTCGCGCTCGACTCGAAACTTCATGACTGGTCCTCCTTGGCGGCCTGCCTTAGCGGGCCCTTCCCTCACGTCAGCTCACGGCACTACACAAGTCCCATTGTGTCGGGACGGGTCCGATCAGTTGGGGAAATTGAGCGTCATGTCGAGAACCTGATTCAGCACCTGCAATGGGTGAGGAATGACAAGAATCCCGAAGCTCATGTAGTGACCGTGTTCGGCATCGTGTCATGGATCAGCAAACCCAGTCTGCGTTTTACACAAGTGGCTATTCACTGATTCTTCGGGTGGAAAACCAGTGTTCTGTCCACAACTGCACAAGCCCCGTTACTTGTTGTCACATTCTGTAATCAGCGGTTGTAGTGGATGTTCGGTCTCGTTCGGAGGTCGTGGTTCTTCTAATGAAAGAGATAATTTCGTCGTAGTCATAGGGGCAGTGGATTCTGTGGATGAACGGTATTTACGCAGGTAAATAGCCGGTAATCACAAACGTGGAAGATGTGTTCAGCAGTGGGGATGAGTCTGGGGACGGCTGTCGACAAGGAGTGCTATCCACATGTGACCAGTTGGTGTGAACACAGGCCATCCCCGGTCAGAGCCACGTTGTCGAATGTTCTTCCACATAGTTATCCACAGGGTGTGTATACCGCGAGTAATGATCAAGAGGGTGGTTGTCGGCGCGTCGCCACCCAGTGACTCAGTTGTCTGCGGCCGCGTCACCGTATGACGGGAACAATTGATCCCACAGATCGCTAA
>JBDHZU010000068.1:0-10362 GCA_039812085.1 Candidatus Nanopelagicales bacterium
AACAGTCCGAGGTACCGCAGACGACCCACGCACGTTTCCGAACAGACAGTTGGTTGACCCACCTCAAGTCGGGGGTAGCAGAAGGTGCATTTCTCTGCCTTGCCGGTGTGATGGTTGAAGTAGACCTTCTTGTATGGGCAACCGCTGACGCACATACGCCATCCGCGGCAACGGTCTTGATCGACCAACACGATGCCGTCTTCCTCGCGCTTGTACATCGCGCCCGATGGACAACTCGATACACAACTGGGGTTGAGGCAGTGTTCGCAGATGCGCGGCAGGTAGAACATGAACGCTTCTTCAAACTCAAACTTGACCTTGTCGGTCAGATCCTTCAACAGCGGGTCTTTGTGTCCGTGTTCCGGTGCGCCACCAAGGTCGTCGTCCCAGTTGGCCGACCACGAGATAGACATGTCCTTACCCGTGATCAGGGACTTTGGTCGGGCGACTGGAATGTCATCGCTGGCCGGGGAGTTGATCAGCATGTCGTAGTCGTACGTCCATGGCTCGTAGTAGTCATCCATGGTGGGCAGGTTCGGGTTGTAGAAGATCGTCGCCAGTTTGCGCAGACGCCCACCGGCACGCAGTCGAAGTCGACCCTTGCGGTCCAGCTTCCAACCGCCCTTCCATCGCTCCTGGTCTTCGTACTGTCGGGGATACCCCTGTCCAGGGCGAGTCTCCACATTGTTGAACCAGGCGTACTCGGTTCCGGTTCGGTTCGTCCACGCCTGTTTGCAGGTGACCGAACAGGTGTGACACCCGATGCATTTGTCGAGGTTCATCACCATGCCCATCTGAGCCATGACGCGCATCAGTACTGCACCTCCTGTGAGCGACGACGAATCACCGTGACTTCGTCGCGCTGGTTGCCGGTCGGGCCGTAGTAGTTGAATCCGTAAGACAACTGCGCATAACCACCGATGAGGTGCGACGGTTTAAGCAGTAGTCGAGTCAGCGAGTTGTGAATGCCGCCGCGACGACCCGAGGTCTCCGTCTTCGGAACGTCGATCGTGCGGTCCTTGGCGTGGTACATGTACACGGTCCCTTGTGGCATTCGGTGCGACACGATTGCTCGAGCCACCACGACACCATTGCGGTTGTACGCCTCGATCCACTCGTTGTCCTTGATGCCAGCAGTTTCTGCATCCTCTTTGGACATCCAGATTTCCGGCCCACCTCGAGACAGCGACAACATGAACAAGTTGTCTTGGTACTCGGAGTGAATCGACCATTTGGAGTGTGGAGTGAGATAGCGGACGACGACCTCCACTGCTCCATCGGCGCCCGTTGCAGGCGAGCCGAACAGTCGATTCATGTGCAGCGGTGGTCGGTACGCCGGTAGGCATTCACCGAGTTCAGCCATCCAGTCGTGGTCAAGGAAGAAGTGCTGGCGACCGGTCAATGTGTGCCACGGTTTCGAGAACTCCACATTCACGGTGAAAGGTGAGTAGCGGCGTCCGCCGTGTTCTGATCCTGACCATTCCGGGGAGGTAATCACTGGCTGGGGACGCGATTGCGTATCCGGGAAGGTGATGTTCTTGCCCTCCGAATCAATTGCCAAACCCGTCATGTCGTGACCGGTGCGTTCGCCCAAGGTTCGCCAACCTTCGACGGCAAGGCGACCATTCGTCGTACCAGACAACGCCAGGATCGTCTCGCATGCGTGGTGAGCCTGATCCAATCGTGGGCGACCAGCAGCCGGCCCTGACGGAACCTCGCCATTGACCTGCCGGAGTCGGTCGACTTCCTTATCCGGCTTGATGGTGACCCCCTTGACGGTGGTGCCAAGGTTCTCCACATTGGGTCCAAGGGCCGTCATCTTCGCGCCGATCGCGGTGTAGTCACGTTCGACGACGGTGATGTTCGGCATGGTCTGGCCAGGGATCGGTTCGCATTCACCCTCGGCCCAATCCAGGACGACTCCACCCGGTTGTTTGGTTTCGCCTGGGGTGTCATGCAGCAGTGGCGTAGCCACGACATCCTTGCGCGTTCCCAGGTGCTTCTCGGCAAGCTGCGAGACCCGATGGGACAAGGCCACGAAGATGTCGTAGTCGGACTTCGTCTCCCACGGGGGACGAATCGCCGGGCTAAATGCATGGACGAACGGATGCATATCCGTCGATGACAGATCGTGCTTCTCGTACCAGGTTGCGGCGGGCAGCAACACATCGGAGAACAGACCCGTGGATGTCATCCGGAAGTCCAGCGACACCAGTAGGTCGAGCTTCCCCTTCGGTGCCTCGTCGTGCCATTTGACCAGTGACGGACGGCTCTGGGGATCGGTCTCCTCAGCGCGAACAGCGTTCTGAGTCCCCAACAGATGTCGCAGGAAGTACTCGTTGCCCTTACTGGACGAACCCAACAGGTTGGCGCGCCATACCGTCAGTACGCGCGGCCAGTTCTCTGGGGCATCCGGGTCTTCCACCGCGAACGACAAGTTCCCGGACTTCAACTCGTCCACCACATAGCTCGCAGCGTCCTTGCCGCTGCTCTCTGCCTCTTTGGCCAGATCCAGTGGATTGCGGTTGAACGTGGGGTAGGCCGGGGTCCATCCCATTCGTACGGCTTTCACCATCGTGTCGGCCAACGCCTGGCCAGCGAACAATCCCTTACCCAAAGGTGAGGACAACTCATCAGCAGAGAAGCCGTCATAACGGAACTGGTCGGTGTTCAGGTACCAGTACGAGGTTCCTGCTGCCTGGCGCGGTGGCCGATGCCAGTCCAGACCGAATGCCAACTGCGCCCACCCGGTGAAGGGTCGACACTTCTCCTGGCCCACGTAGTGCGCCCACCCGCCGCCATTGACTCCCTGGCAGCCGGTCATCAGCAACAGCGACACGATGGCGCGATAGGTCTCATCCGAGTGGAACCAGTGGTTAGTACCTGCGCCCAACGCGATCATCGACCGGCCGCCGGACTCTTCGGCATTGCGAGCGAACTCGCGCGCAACTCGGATCATCGTCTGCGCTGGAACTGACGTGAGTTCCTCCTGCCAAGCCGGGGTGTATGGCTCGCTGGTATCCGTGTAGTCGGTTGGCCAGGTGCCCGGCAGGTCGTCGCGTTGAACGCCGTAAGTGGCGAGCATGAGGTCGTAGACAGTGGTGACGAGGCGATCACCGATGCGATGAACAGGCACACCGCGCGTCATCACGGAGCCGCCCTCGTTGATGTCTTGGGTGAGGTCGAAGCGAGGCACCTTGATCTCGACACGCTCGGCGTCTGGGGTGAGCATCGATAGTTGTGGATCGATATCTCCGAGGTCCAAGTTCCATTTACCTGCGCCGGACTCGGTGTAACGGAAACCCAGAGAACCGTTGGGAACGGCAGGGGTGCCAGTCGTGGCATCCAGTACGACTGTTTTCAGGTTCGACCCTTCGCTGTCGTCACCCAAGTCGGCAGCAGTGAGAAATCGATCGGGAACCAATCCACCGGATTCGTGTTCGCGCAAGGTCACCAGGTTGGGCATATCGGTGAACTCTTTGAGGTACGCGTTGAAGCGAGGAACCTGGCGCTCAATGAAGAACTCTTTCAGGATCACATGACCCATCGCCATGGCTAAGGCGCCGTCAGTTCCCGGATGTGCCGACATCCAGGTATCCGCGAACTTCGTGTTGTCTGCGAAGTCGGGACTCACCACCACAACCTTGGTGCCCTTGTAGCGGGCTTCTGTCATGAAGTGAGCATCAGGTGTTCGAGTGGTCGGGATGTTGGAACCCCACATGATCAAGTACGACGAGTTCCACCAATCAGCACTCTCGGGGACGTCGGTCTGATCGCCCCAGATCTGCGGGGAGGCAACGGGAAGATCGGCGTACCAGTCGTAGAAGCTGATCATCGATCCACCGAGCAGGCTGATGTATCGCGCCCCGGCGGCGTGTGAGGCCATCGACATGGCAGGAATCGGAGAGAAACCCGCGACTCGATCTGGGCCGTATTCCTTGATGGTGTGGACTTGTGCGGCTGCGGCGATTTCTAATGCTTCATCCCAGGTGGCGCGGATCAACCCACCCTTACCGCGAGCGCTCTGGTAGCGAGCGCGCTTTTCCGGATCGGTCGTAATTTCGTGGAAGGCCGCCACCGGATCGCCTAGTCGAGTACGGGCCTCGCGGTACATCTCCAGCAGAGTCGCTCGGATGTACGGGTACCGGATCCGAGTGGGCGAGTAGGTGTACCAACTGAAGGCGGCACCGCGTGGACAACCACGGGGTTCGTACTCCGGGGAGTTAGGTCCGACGCTGGGGTAGTCGGTCTGCTGGGATTCCCAGGTGATGATCCCGTCCTTGACGTAGACCTTCCATGAACACGATCCGGTGCAGTTCACGCCATGGGTGGAGCGCACGATCTTGTCGTGACTCCAACGGTCGCGATAGAACGAATCCGCTTGGCGACCACCCTCGTGGCTAATCGTTCGCAAGTCGTCTGAGACATCAGCGCGAGTAATGAGTCGGCGGGTATTCAATAGAGCGTCAGTGATCGATCCATCGATCTGACCGGACCCGGGACGTGGCGCGCGTTGTGTCTGGCTCATAGACATAGTTTTCCACGGGTATAGCCGTGGGAATTACCGGGAATGGCACTGTTCGGTAGGCCATTGGTCCCGCTTGGGACGAAAGGAGCATTGCTGTGGACGTGATTGTGTTGGCTGGCGGCCAGTCGAGTCGCATGGGTCACAACAAATTGCGCGCCCCGGTTGGTGGTGTGGCCTTGCTGGATCGAGTACTCCTGGCGGTTCGGGACGCACAACGAGTTGTCGTCGTCGGACAACCTGTTCCCACTGTCTATCCGGTGAGTTGGACGATCGAACAGCCCGCAGGTGCAGGTCCGTTAGCCGGAATCGGTGCGGGGTTGGCGTACTTGGATAGCCAGCAGCCACCCGTACAAGATTCGGACCGAGTCTTGGTGATTGCCGGGGATCTGCCGTTAGCGGAGCAGGCCATTGATGCGTTGCAGAAATCTTCGGCCGAGGAGTCAGTTGTTGTCGCCACTGATGACGAAGGACACCAGCAAGTGTTGTTGTCACTCTGGCCGACGATGCTTCTTCGGGATCAACTACAACGCGCGGAACCGCTCGCTAACCGCCCGGCCAGACTGCTGTTGAAGGACTGCGTTGCCCAAACGGTCGAGGTCGGTCGAGCAGCAACTGACGTTGACACCCCAGAGGACTTGGCTGCGATTCAGAAACTGATTCCGTAAAGCTTTCGATGGATCAGTCGGTAGTCGAAGAGCTTTCGCTTACTCGTTGAACGATCTGTGCTACCTCGGTGAGATCGGCGCCGTTAGCCAACGCGGCACCGGTCAGGAAGGTGGCGATCGGAGCAGCAGGTCGAGCGACTCCATGGGCTGCGTCACGCGCAATATCGAGCAGTGCAGGAACGTCCACATCGATCGACAGGTTGAGTTCTTCGGCAAGTTGAGTAGCGAATGATTCGACTGCGTCCACGGAAGGCTCCTATCGCAGCACCTACGATGTTTCGGTGCGCATGGTTGATGTGGGTGACAAACAGATCACTGTTCGGCAGGCTATCGCGACTGGTCGCGTCGTCACGACTGACGAGGCAACCACGGTTGTGCGTGATGGAACTGCGGCCAAGGGTGATGTCCGTGCCGCAGCGCGGTTGGCCGGAATCATGGCCGTCAAACGAACCCCTGACCTGATTCCGTTGTGTCATCCCATTGGGATCAGCGGCGCAGATGTCGAGGTTGAGGTTGCGGACTCGACGACGGTCACGATCACTGCAACCGTTCGCACGGCAGATCGAACTGGCGTGGAAATGGAAGCACTGACTGCAGTTGCCGCCGCCGGGTTGACCGTGATCGACATGATCAAAGGACTTGATCCCGCTGCCCGGATTGAGGATGTGAAGGTGTTGTCCAAGACCGGGGGCAAGACTGGTGATTGGATGCGGCCGAGTGACCGTTGATCCTGCTCGAACTGCTGCTGTGTTGACCATTTCTGATCGAGTCTCGGCTGGGACGGCAACCGATCAGACCGGTCCACACATCGTTGAGTGCTTGCAGCAGTGGGGTTTCGACAACGTGGAACATGCTGTGGTGGCCGATGGGGATCCGGTCGCGCAACAGTTACGCAGGTGGGTTGATTATCAGGTTGATCTGGTGATCACCACGGGTGGAACCGGGCTTGGTCCGCGAGATCTCACCGCTGAACAAACGCAGCAAGTCGTTGATCGGATCGTTCCCGGGATTAGTGAGTACCTGCGGATCAGTGCTCTGCCCACCGTGCCGACGGCCGCGCTGTCGCGTGGAATTGCCGGAGTGGCACGAACCACGTTGATCGTCAATCTTCCAGGTTCGTTGAATGCAGTCCGCGATGGGATGGCCTTGCTGGAAGCTGTTGTTCCACATGCACTCGACCAGATCAGTGGGGGTGACCATGAGCGAAAGAACACTCACTGACGTAACTGCCGATGCACTCGTTGTCGACCGATATCGAGATTTCGTTGCTCACTCTCAGGCCGGTGCAGTGGTCGTTTTTGAAGGAATCGTTCGCGATCACGACAACGGACAGACTGGCGTCGTTGAACTGGAATACGAAGCACACCCGAGTGCTGCTGACGTGCTGCGCGATGTGGCCTGGGAAGTGATTGCTGATCAGCCTGATGTGTACCTGGCGATTGCGCACCGGGTCGACGCGACTCTGGCCGTGGGCGATTGCGCGTTAGTGTGTGCTGTTTCTGCTGCGCATCGGTCGCAGGCATTCGAAGTGTCTCAACGAGCAATCGACTTAGTGAAGAAGCGCTTGCCGGTATGGAAGCGGCAGGCGTTTACCGATGGCCGCGAAGAATGGGTGAACTGCCCATAGCGGGTTAGCCGCCAGCAAAGGGCGGCAAGATGTCAACCTGAACGTTGTCTGGCAGAGGCGTGGCGGGATCAACGTTGCAATGACTCACCCCATCGATCAACAGGGTTGAAGCAGCCAAGACCGGACGCAGATTCGGACCAAACACTTCGATGATGGCGTGCGTGAGTTCACCGACGGTGGTGGCATTCGTCGTCCATTGCGAGCATTGGGTGGCGGCTCGGGCTCCAGCAAAGAAGTTCACGGTGTGACTCATGCCTAGCCGCCGATTGCCGACATCGGACGCAGCGGAATCAACACTGGACCGTTGAATGTTGGTCCGTCCAAAGACTCGTGACCAGACCACTTGTTGGCAAACCCGTCGCGCCAGATTGTCGCGAGTTCGGCATCAGATGCCCCAGCTCGAAGCGCGGAACGCAGATCCGTTTCTTGCGGCCCAAACAAGCACGGTCGCATTTGGCCGTCAGCGGTTAGTCGGACTCGGTCGCAGTCGCCACAGAACGGGCGAGTGATCGAGGCGATAACTCCCACGGTGTCCGGACCATTATCGACAAGCCACTCGTCGGCCGGAGCGGTTCGATGCGTACGAGTTACTGGAGTCAGTCGCCAGTGCTGCTGAAGTTGGTCCAGAATCTCGTCGGCGGTGACCATTTGATCTCGTTTCCAGGTGCCCATCGGATCCAATGGCATCTGCTCGATGAACCGCAGTTGTAGCCCACGATTCAGGGCGAACTGCAACAGCTTGGGTGCCTCGTGATCGTTAATCCCTCGCATGAGGACGCTATTGAGCTTGATTGGCTGCAATCCAGTTGCGATGGCAGCGTCGATACCCGCTAGCGCATCGTCCAATCGGTCGCGGCGAGCAAGCTGCGCAAAAGTCTGCGGATCGAGAGTGTCGAGACTGATGTTGAGGCGGTCGAGCCCGGCGTGATGAAGCGGTTCGGCCAGGCGATCAAGTCCGATGCCGTTCGTCGTCATCGCGATGTGTGGCCGATTTGGCAGTTGGGCTGTTACGGAGATGATCTCCGGTAGTCCTGGTCGCAGTAGCGGTTCACCGCCAGTGAATCGAATACTCGTTACCCCGAGTTGGGTCACCGCGATAGTGATGAGTCGAACCAGTTCGTCATCGGTCAGGAGATGATCGCTGGCCAGCCATCCCGGCCCGTCTGCTGGCATGCAGTAGGTACACCGAAGGTTGCATCGGTCGGTGACGGAAACACGCAGATCGGTGCCCACGCGGCCATAGCGGTCGACCAATCGGTGGGCGGTCACTGGTTCAGCATACGTCGCGGATGAGGTCACGAGATTTGCTCGTGGCACGATGGCCAGCGTGACCACCAGCGATTCCTTGTTGCCCGCTGACGAGCATCAACAACAACTCTTGGAACTGGTTCGCCCCCTTGCAGCGGTTCGTTGCCCAGTCGAACAATCCCGTGGATTGCGGTTAGCCGAGCAACCGAAGGCACAGGTGGATTCCCCGCCATTCACTAATTCCGCCATGGATGGGTACGCGGTGCGAAGCGACGATCTAGCGGAGTTGCCTGCGACGTTGACAGTGACCGACGACCTTCCCGCTGGTGCGCGTCCCACCCAAAGCGTGGAACCAGGAACTGCGCAACGGATCATGACTGGCGCGATGCTGCCGGACGGTGCTGACTGTGTTGTCCCCGTGGAATTGACTGATGCCGGAACAGCCAGGGTGGCGGTCGCCGAAGTCGTAGAAGCGGGTCAACATATTCGTCGCCAGGGTGAAGACGTGGTGGTGGGGACTGGGATCGGTCAAGCAGGGCAGCTACTCACCCCAACTGTCGTCGCGAGTTTGGTTTCGCTAGGAGTCGCTGAGGTGAGTGTGACTCCGGCCCCTCGTGTGGCCGTCATTTCTACTGGCGATGAACTCATCGAATCCGGATCTGACCTAGCCGCGGGGAAGATATTTGATTCCAACAGCGTCTTGCTGGAAGGACTCGTTTCCCAAGCCGGAGCGGTGTGCGTGATCCGTGCATCCGTCAATGATGAGGTCGAGAATCTGCGGCGGGTGCTCACTGCTGCCTCAGCAGAAGCTGACCTGATCGTTACTGCGGGCGGGATTAGTGCTGGCGCGTATGAAGTCGTGAAACAAACGTTGGCGGAATCGCCTGGAGCGTGGTTTGGGGGCGTCAATATCCAGCCGGGCAAACCGCAGGGTTTCGGGCTGGTCAATGACGTTCCCGTCGTGACCTTGCCTGGCAATCCCGTCAGTGTGCTGGTGTCTTTCTGGCTGTTCGTTAATCCCATGTTGCGCAGACTCGCTGGTGCTGAGATGCCTGTGCCCGAACGTGTGAGCGCCCAGATTGCGGATTCGGTTGCCGCGCATTCGCAACGTGTCCGTTGGCAGCCCGCGATCCGCAACGGTCATTCCGTCGTTCAACCATTGCCCAAAGGTGGGTCGCACATGTTGTCCAAGGCCGTGGGTGCCGACTGCTTGATTGAAGTCATGCCCGGCGAATCACTACCGGCTGGATCTCACGTGAACGTCATGGACTTCGGGATTCGTCCGTAGGCTGGCCCAATGTCCACTCCGCTTGAGCTCTTTGCGATCGACGACCTGATCAGTGCAGACGATCGGAATATCCGCAACACCGTGCGTGCGGCGCTGGCAGACAAACTTCGTCCCCATGTCGCCGATTGGTATGAGAACAGTTCACTTCCGGTTCGAGAAGTCGCCAAGGAACTCGGTGACCTAGGTCTACTTGGCATGCATCTGCAGGGATACGGCTGTGCGGGTACCAGCGCGACTGCTTATGGATTGGCCTGCATGGAACTTGAGGCGGTCGACTCTGGGATTCGTTCATTAGTTTCCGTGCAGGGGTCGTTGGCGATGTTTGCGATCCACGAGTACGGCAGTGACGAGCAGAAGGAACAGTGGCTGCCGAGTATGGCCGCTGGCGAGGCAATCGGTTGCTTTGCGCTCACTGAGCCTGACTTCGGTTCCAATCCCGGCGGTATGCGTACCTTCGCGCGACGCGATGGCCACGACTGGGTGCTCAACGGGTCGAAGATGTGGATCACTAATGGGACTGTGGCTGACGTGGCCGTGGTGTGGGCGCAGACAGATGAACGTGTTCGCGGTTTCGTCGTTCCCACGGACACGCCTGGTCTGGTCGCGCCAGAGATCACGCACAAGATGTCGCTGCGTGCCTCCGTTACCAGTGAGCTGGTTTTTGATGAGGTGCGGTTGCCTGCATCCGCAGTGCTACCTGGGGCGCAGGGTCTGTCTGGTCCGCTGTCCTGTTTGAACGAGGCTCGGTACGGAATCGTTTTCGGTTCCCTCGGTGCAGCCCGTGACTGCCTGGAGACGGCATTGGCCTACGTGGACGAACGACAGATCTTCGACAAGCCACTAGCCGGTTACCAAATCACCCAAACCAAGCTTGCGGACATGACGCTGGAGTTAGGCAAAGGAATGTTGCTGGCACTACAACTTGGTCGACTCAAAGACGCCGGAGAACTCACCTCCGAACAGATCAGCCTGGGCAAACTCAACAACGTGCGGGAAGCAATCGCCA
>JBDHZU010000069.1:0-10106 GCA_039812085.1 Candidatus Nanopelagicales bacterium
TGGGATATGGCCGAGGAGTTCGCTGAGGCGGTTATGGATGACTTCATCAGCGAATACTCAGTGGGACGTACCCCCAATCCATGCCTTCGGTGCAATGAGCGAATCAAGTTCGCGGCTGTCCTGCAGCGGGCGATGGACCTTGGGTACGACGGTGTGGTCACTGGGCACTACGCACAGGTTGATCGTCACGATGGGCGGGCAACCCTGCGCCGAGCCGTCGATTCCGCCAAAGACCAGTCTTACGTGCTGGCAGTGATGGAACCCGAGCAACTTGACCACGCGTACTTCCCGCTGGGTGACACGGTGAAGCCAGACGTTCGGCGCGAAGCGAAGGAGCGTGGCCTGTTTGTGGCGAATAAGCCGGACAGTCACGACATCTGCTTTATCCCGGACGGAGACACCGCCGGATTCCTACGCAAGAAATTGGGATCGCAACCGGGTCCGATTGTGGATGCCCGCAGCGGAGAACAAGTGGGCGAACACGATGGTGCCTGGGCTTTCACAGTTGGGCAACGTCGAGGAGTGGGGCTCGGTCGCCCCGCTGCCGATGGCCAACCCCGATACGTCGTTGAAGTCGATCCGGAATCGTCGACCGTCATGGTCGGTCCGCCCACGCTGTTGGATGTGGATGTCATCACCGGTGGTGCACCGGTCTGGTTGGGTCCCGCACCACAAGTCGGTGACGAGTGCGCGGTGCAGATTCGCGCACATGGCCAGCCGGTCGCAGCAGTGATTACCCAGTGTGATTCACATCAGGTGAGAGTTCATACCGATGAGCCGATTCGCGCGGTCGCCGCTGGTCAAACAATGGTGCTGTATGACGGTGATCGCGTGCTGGGGAGTACGACGATCAACTCGTCGGCTCGGCTTGCCCGCGACGAACAGGTGTCGGTCGCCGACGTGTGAGGTCGTACGGAGTGGGGCTGAGGATTCCCAGCTTGAGGCTGAGAACTCGCAACCCTGTCGCCACGCACATGACCAGGATCTGAGTGGCAAGCAGCGGCATTCCCAGACTGCTTGTCACCACAAAAGTGGTAGCCGAGGCCGCTGCCGCGATGGTGTAGAAGTAGCCCGGCTGCATCACGCTGGTGATTTGGTGACACAGGATGTCTCGCAGGATTCCGCCACCCACAGCTGCGGTTGTCCCGATGAAGATGACCGATAGCCAGTGCAGGCCGACCTGTTGGGCTTTCATGCAGGACAACAGCACCCACACGCCGAGGAGCAGCGTGTCCAATGCTTCCGAGACCGGTCGTGCTTTGGCCGCTGCCCGGGCGAAGAAAAGTCCGAAGACGGCACCGGTGAGAGCGAAGAGCTGAAATGTCGGTGAGCGCAGCAGGACGATTGGCGTCTCTAACAAGATGTCCCGGATCAGGCCACCGCCCACGGCCGTCGAGAATGCCACCACCAGCACTCCGACGAAGTCGAAACCCATCCGTTGTGCCACGACAGCACCGGACATTCCGCCAAAGATGATGGCGGCCATCTCCAACACGCTGGGTAGATACACCTGACTGTTCATGTCGGCGGTTTCTCGTCGGTAGGAGGTAACTTCCAGCCGGTCGAACTAATGGTGGAGGTGAACCATTCCTCATCTTCGAGTTGGGCGATGTGTTTACGTCGAGCCCAGTACTCCCAGACTCGATCTGACATGTCCACGGCCCGTCCAGTGCTCCATCCGAACCAGTACGTCCCGATTCGCAGAAATAAAGCGACCAGCATCGCGATCACTTGTGACGTGGCGAAGTTGGCGTCGGTGAGTTGATAGACGCCGACGAAGACGCTGGATGCGGCAACGGCGGTAACGGTGACGAATTGCCCCGGACGGACGATGACCGGAGCAGTACCGGAGAGCACATCGCGGATCACTATCCCGCCTACCGCAGTGACTGTGCCGATAAAGATGGCCGTGGGCCACGGTAAATGCAGGCGCAGAGAAGCGATGGCTCCTGCGGCGGCGAAGAACCCCACAGACAACCCGTCCAACAGCACCAGAGCGGCGTCGAACTGTGAAATCAAGCCAGCGAAAAAGAAACCAAAGATGGCGGCGATCAGGGCGATTACCAAGTACCAGGGATTGGTGAACACCACTGGGGTTCCGCGTTCCAACAGGATGTCGCGCAGGAGTAGTCCACCGAGTCCAGTCGCGAAAGTGAGCCCGAATACGCCGACGGCATCGAATCCTCGACGAGCCGCGTAGGTGGCACCGGCCAGCCCACCAACGGCGACTGCAGCGTATGGAGTCCAATCAGGCAGGCTCGTAATGAGCACACCGGAGGAAATCATTGGATCCATGCGGCGACCCTAGAGGTCTTGAGGACTAGGTGGTGGGATTAACCGACTCGGGCTGCTCGTCCTTCTTCTGCGAGCGGTTGACCGCGCCAAGACCGATGCCGCCAGCCACGATGAGCACCACCCCGACCACAGTGGTGACCGAGTCGGTGACGAGTCCGGCGATCCCGGTGATGAGGATGAATACGGGAATCCAATCCACCAGCGGAGACAAGGACGGTGCTGGCTGATTCATGAACTTGGCCTTTGCCGAGTCGGGGTAGAACTCGGTGAATGCGATCGCGAAAATCATCGGGGCAGTTTGCAGAATCCAGCCGGTCCAGAAGTTGTTGGAGTTCTTCAACACCAGGTCACCGAAGATTCCGACCGCAGCCGAGATGGCGAATGCACCGGCCCATACCCAGGTGATGGCGTAGTTGATGTGAATGAACAGCGGAGACTTCCACACTGAGGGGTCGGTGGTTTCTTTGGCGTACTCCATGGTGAATGGGCGCTTGATCACGATAGTGAACAGGGCGAATAGCACCAAGGCGATGTTGACGATCTCGCCTGCCCATAGCTCCAGCCAGGTGATCACACCGGCTGATGCGACCAGGCCGACGATGGCGAACCCGACGAAAAACAACACGTCGAACAGTTCCATCATCTTGAATTTGGAGCCCTTGCGGTGGGTGATGGCCAACGTGAACACCGACAGCGCCAGGGCAATACAGACGGATGCTTCAAACGTCCCTGGCCCAGAGAACAGAGACATGACAATCCACGGCAAGATGCCGGAGAACGGCGAGTCCGCGTAGGCATGCAAGACCTTCGAGAACGAGAAGCTGGGTGTTCCTTGCGGTTCTGTCGTGTCTGACACGACGGCCTCCAAGCACGCAGGCGGAAATAGTTGTTACGAGCGTAGGGCGCATAAACCCTCGGTCGCACCTTGCACAGATCGGTAGCCTGACTGCCATGTCTGTCGAACCTGCTGCTGTGACAGCGGTCGGCTCGTTTGCCTCCCATGATGTCGATGAGGTTGTGCGCATCGTCGCTGGTGAGTTTGCGACCTTCCCGGTT
Source organism: Candidatus Nanopelagicales bacterium (assembly GCA_039812085.1). GTDB lineage: Bacteria > Actinomycetota > Actinomycetes > S36-B12 > UBA10799 > JBDHZU01. The sequence goes on from JBDHZU010000069.1 coordinate 3,352, forward strand.
ATTCCTGAGTTGCCCGCTCGTGGGCCAGGGGCAGACATGATCGGCCGATGCTTGGCGATGTTGGCCGATGTTTCCGGCGAGTTCAACGCCATCACCACTGTCACGGGTTGGCAACTGTCGGGATCGCTGACGTCCAATCGGGGCAGTGTTATCCGGCGGGCAGCGTCTTGGCTGAATGAAGACCTCGATCGAGTCGAGGAACAGCTTCGCGGTTATCGCGGACCGCTCAAGGTGGGAATCGCCGGACCGTGGACGTTGGCTGCCGCGGTAGAAGACCCGATGGGTCACCGGCTACTGGCCGATGCCGGACTCATCCGTGACCTTGGACAAGCGATGGGTGAAGCAATTGGTCGCCTGGTTGCCAACCTTGCTCGACGAATCCCTGATGCGGAATTGGTGGTGCAGTTAGACGAGCCGGGTGTGGATGCGGTTCGTCGAGGTGAGATTCCCACTGCGAGTGGTCGTGGGCGGATTGCCCCCATCGCTGACGGCCCATTGGTCGAACAGTTACAGACGTGCCTAGGCGCTGCCGCAGAAGCGGGGGCGCAGTCGGCTATCCATTGCTGTTCCTCGCAGGTGCCGGTGGATCTGCTTCGTCGGGCGGGAGCCGATTGGATCAGCCTGGATCTGACCCGGCTTGATGGGTTGTCCGATGGTCAACGGGCGGTAATAGACGAAGAACTCGGGCAGTTCATCGAAGCGGCCGCACCCGGCGCAGGCGGGTTGATTGCTGGTCTGCACCCATCGCGATCAGTTACCGCAACGGCTGCGCCACTGCTTGGATTGTCGAACCGAACCGGGATCGGGCCTGAGCAGTTGACGACGAGACTGGCAATTAGCCCCACCTGTGGCATTCCACAGGTCCCGTTATCGGAAGTGCCGGAACTCGCCCGGCGGCTGCACGCAGTTCGTCGTGGATTACTGGACCAAGAGTCCCCAGATTTTATCGGCTGATCGGGGAGACTAGGACAGTGACCGCCGACGACCTCACTACTGCTCGCGCCCGCTGGGTCGAGCTGGTCGACCTCATCGAACAAGCACGTGTTCGCTACTACCAGCACGACGCTCCGACCATTGCGGACGATGAGTACGACGCGCTCTTTGCTGAACTCGGTGCGTTGGAGACTGCCCATCCGCAACTGCAGACCAATGATTCGCCGACCCAAACCGTGGGCGGGGCACGTTCGGAGATGTTCGAACCCGTCACCCACCTCGAACGCATGATGAGTTTGGACAACGCCTTCAGCGTGGACGAACTTCGTGCCTGGGCGGCTCGAGTTGAACGTGACCTGGGCGAGTATCCGCCGACCTTGTGCGAATTGAAGATCGACGGCTTGGCGATTGATGCGGTGTATCGAGACGGTGTGCTCACCACTCTGGCCACTCGTGGCGATGGTCGAGTGGGGGAGGACGTATCGGCGAATGTTCGCTACATCCCTGGCATCCCGCAACGACTGACCCAGCAGGGGGAACGCCCCATTCCGCCATTGCTCGAAGTTCGTGGTGAGGTCTATTACCCGGTGGCTGCTTTCGCCGAGATCAATGACGAAATGTTGCAGCTTGGGCGATCCCCGTTTGCGAACCCTCGCAACGCTGGTGCGGGGACGTTGCGTCAACGGGTGGACAAACGGCAGCGCGAATTAGCCCACGCCAAGGACGAACTGAATCGATTAACTGCTCAGGGAACCGAACGTGCTGTCGAACGGACCGCCGCAAAGGTTCAACGTTTGCAGGCAGAGGTGGACCGGTCGGTGCGCAACCTCGGTCGACTACAACTGATCGTGCACGGAATTGGTGCCCGCGAAGGATTCGACGTGACGACTCAGTCGCAGGGTTACGAGGCGTTGCGGGATTGGGGGCTTCCCGTCAGCGAACACACCACGGTGTGTCGGGACCTCGATGAAGTGATCGCCTACATCGAACGTTTTGAGACCAATCGGCATGACGTTGTTCACGAGATCGACGGGGTCGTCGTCAAGGTCGATGAGTTCGCCGCCCAAGGGCGGCTGGGTTCTACCTCGCGGGCACCGCGCTGGGCGATTGCCTTCAAATATCCGCCAGAAGTCGTTCGAACCCGACTGCTCAATATCGAGGTCAACGTGGGACGAACCGGGCGGGTCACCCCGTTCGCCGTGATGGCTCCGGTGCAGGTATCGGGAACCACGGTGTCAATGGCGACCTTGCATAACGCGCAGGAAGTCAAACGCAAAGGCGTCTTGATCGGAGATCTGGTTTTCCTGCGCAAGGCAGGCGAAATCATTCCTGAAGTCCTCGGACCGGTCGTCGAAGAACGCACGGGCCACGAGCGCGAGTTCGTGATGCCGAGTGAGTGCCCGCGCTGCGGTACGCCATTAGCGCCAGCCAAGGCGGGCGATATCGATATTCGTTGCCCCAACACACGCTCATGTCCGGCGCAGTTGACCGAACGGATCTTCCACGTTGGTAGCCGGGGTGCGATGGATATTGAAGGGTTGGGTTGGCGTGCAGCCGACGCCTTGCGGCGCGATGAGTTGTTGCTCGATGAAGGTGACTTGTTCGCGCTCAACGCGGATCGTCTGTTGCACAGCGACTTCTTCACTCGTGCCAAAGCCGGAGCGGAGGGTAAGGAATTATCCGAACACGGCCACCAGTTGTTGACCGAGCTAGACCGGGCTAAGCAGCAGGATCTGTGGCGAGTGCTCGTGGCGTTGTCCATTCGTCACGTCGGCCCCACAGCCGCTCAAGCTTTGGCGAGGCAGTTCCGGTCGATGGATGCGATTGCGGCTGCTGATCGCGACGCTCTGGCTGGGGTTGAAGGTGTGGGGTCGATCATCGCCGACGCGGTTGTCGAATGGTTTGCCGTCGATTGGCACCGCGACATCGTGAACAAGTGGCAGGCCGCCGGAGTTGTCATGGTGGACGACACCAGCGAACCAGATGGACCTCAGCCGCTGGCGGGGATGACGATGGTGATTACCGGAACACTGGATGGGCTTAGCCGGGACGAAGCCAAGGCTGCGCTTGTGGCAGCCGGGGCCAAAGTCACTGGATCGGTGTCCAAGAAGACGACGGCATTGATCGCGGGAGATAGTCCCGGCTCCAAGCTGGACAAGGCGGAAAGTCTGGGAGTTCCGGTGCTGGACTCTGCTGGGCTTCGGGCATTACTGGCTGGCGACGTGTCACTCGTCCGAGTTGCAGATGACGATTCCTCGGCCAAACTTTGACCTGGATCACAGTCAAATCCCAGGAATACATGTGACCATCTGCAAGTGAATATGCGTCATCAGCGTCTTGCTGTTGTTTCGGGTGCTGTTGCTGTCAGCCTTATTTCTGGGCTATTCGCGGCTATCCCCGCTTCGGCTGACACATCATCGGATCAGGTTCTGTCCGATGCGCTGACCAAGATCGTGGATGCCGATCCGGCCAATGCCAAAGAGCTTGCCAAGACCGCGAGCAAGGTAGGCGCGCCTGACAGCGCTCCCGCAGGTCAAATCCAAGTCAGTGGCCAGACAGTCTCTGTCACCATCGCAATTGAGCCCGGAGCTGATCTGGAGTCTGTCGTCCAAGAGGTACAAGCAACCGGTGCAACCGTGTCAGCAACTGATGCTTCTGCTGCGGCAATGGCAGCGAAAGCAACCGTTGATCAGCTCCAGGCACTGCAATCAGTTCCCGGCATTCGCTCAGTGCAAGAAAACGTGCAGCCAGCCCTGACTCCCATGGGGAATCTGCAAAGTGATTCAACTGATAAGACAGGCACCACCAACGACACCTGCACTCTCGGCTACTCCTTTGCCGATGACCAGTTGAAAACGAAGCTGGCCCGCACGCTGGGTGACGGGTCTGGCGTAACAGTTGGTGTCATGTCTGACTCGTACGCCCGCAGTGGCAGTGCCCGTACCACGGCCGCCCAGGACGTTGCCTCCGGCGCATTGCCAGGTACAGGTAATCCATGTGGTGACACAACGCCGGTGGAAGTGATTGCTGACAATGCATCCAGTTCGTCGCTGATCGATGAAGGCCGGGCGATGGCGCAGCTCGTTCACCGAATTGCACCCAAAGCCAAGATCTTGTTTGCGACTGGTTTTGATGGCGGAGAAGTGGGTTTTGCCAACAATATTGGAAAGCTGGTGGATGCCGGCGCGAATGTGATTGTGGATGACCTCACCCTCTTCGCTGAACCGATGTTCCAAGCAGGTCCAATCGATAATGCAATTGCATCTGCGAAAGCCAGCGGAGTTCAGTACTTCAGTTCGGCGGGTAACGAGACCCAGAAGCTAACCAATGGGAAGTCCGCTGGAGCGTTGGACTTGTCCTCCTACTCAATGACCTCGTGCCCCGTATCTGTGAAAGCAGCGGACAGTGGCGCGTCCTGCATCAAGCTGGGAAGCGACGCCGCCGCCAACTACACCCTGTCCAGTAGCTCGTTGAGCACTGTGTTGCAGTGGAATCAGCCACGCTATGGCGTATCGACGGACTTCAACCTGTATCTACTCAACGCGGCTAACGGTGCAATCGTCGCTTCCTCAACCGGCAATAACCTCACGTCGGGATACCCCTACGAGTACGCGGCTGTGAACGGAACCGGAACGCTGCAACTTGTAATCGCTCGTCGAGCGGGATCCACGGCGACGCCACGGGTCAAGGTCGTGATGTTCGGTTATGGAGTAACCGGTGCGGAGTTCGATACCAACACCGCAGGGGTCACCGTTGACGACACAATCATGGGACATAACGGTGGGCCGGCCACGATCAGTGTCGCAGCGGCAACCCCGGGAGCGAATGGCATCGAGTACTTCTCTTCCCACGGACCCGTGACCCACTACTGGGCACCCGTTAGCGGGAGCACACCAGCAGCGGCGCTCTCCTCTCCGTTAGTGATGAATAAGCCTGACCTCACGGCTAACGACGGAGACTGCACCTCGTTTTTCGGTAGTTCTTCGTCGGTGAACACTTGCGGCTACCAGTTCTACGGAACCTCGGCAGCGGCACCGGCAGCGGCTGCCGTTGCGGCGTTGCAGCGAAGCGCAAACAGCGGTCTGAACGATTCCCAGATTCGTTCGAATCTGCTTGCGTCCGCCTGCCCGATCCCAGGTGTTTCCGCACTGTGGCAAGGCGTTGGCATCATCGACGCTTATGCCGCATTGGGTGGGACGAATGAACCTGCCTGTGCTCCAAAGGTGATTTCCGCCAGTGCAGGCAAGAAGAGCGCCAAGCTGACAGTGGCACCGGTGTCTCGTCGCGGTGGTGCGGTGACCGGTTACAACGTGGTGTGCAAGAGCTCGGCAGGGACCAAATCGGTCACCACCAGTGGGGCAGGAACCACCGTGACCGTGTCTGGTCTCACCGGGAATGTTCGTTACTCCTGCGTCACGAGAACCAAGACCGCGAGCGGGCTGGGTGCAAGTGCTGCGGCAGTTAATGTGACTCCTTATGACGTGCCAACGGGTGTCAAGGTCGCGAAGCTGAGCAAGGGCAGCAAGAAAGGCCAGCTGGTACTGGTCGCCGCAGTGAGCAACAACGGTGGAGCTAAGGTCACTCGTTACACGGCAAAGTGTGGGACGAAGACGGTCAGATCTTCTTCGTCAACCATCACGATTAGTGGACTCAAGAAGAAGACTCGCTATACCTGCACAGTCACTGCGACGAACAAGTGGGGAACCAGCCTGACGTCTCGCCAGTCAGCCGTCGTCAAGACTCGGTGAGCTCAATTGCCACTTGGCGATCACGGTGACGTTGTCCTGACTTCACTGCGGTTGCGGCGGTAAGTTCGGCAAAGGCGGCAACCGATTCGTGGCACGAGAGGCTGATAGTGATGACCGATTCCCAGGGCGAACAGCGCAAGCGTGACATCGCCAAAGATGCACTCGATCAGGTCGGTGAAACGGCAAAGGACCTCGGAGGCAAGGCCAAAGAGAAGGCCGAGCACGGAGTCGGCCATGTGCTGGAAGACGTGGGTAAGACGACCGGCCAGCACAAGATGACCGCACGTGGAATGGAAATGGTCAACGATGAAGACCACGAGCCGTACCACTCGGAGCCGGAGGCGTAAGTTCGTAGGCCGTCCGCCGGTGTCCATCGCCGGTTCTTAGGATGGTCAGCATGCCCGAATCCAACAAGCCGAGTTTGGGTCGCGAAGAAGTTGCCCACCTGGCGATGCTGGCGCGACTCGACGTGACTGATAGCGAACTTGATCGCTATGCCGCACAACTTGATCAGATCCTGCATGCGGTCGATCGAGTCAGTGAGGTCGCGGTAGACGACGTGCCCGCTATGTCCCACCCGCAGCCCATGGTCAACGTGTTCCGTGATGACCAGGTAGCGCCGAGCTTGTCGCAAGAACAATCGCTGTCTGCTGCACCGGCTGTGGAAGACGAGCGCTTCCGCGTTCCCCGCATCCTGGACGAGGGAGTCTGATGAGCAACACCGAATTGACCACCCTTGATGCAGCCGCGATGTCAGCCGCGATGTCAGCCGGAGAGGTCACTGCACGTGAGTTGACCGATGCACATCTGGATCGGATCGCTGCCGTCGATGAACGGGTTCACGCATTTCTTCACGTCACGGCAGAACAAGCGCGGGCACATGCCGACGATGTTGATGCTCGTCGCGCCCAGGGCGACAAGTTAGGTGAACTCGCTGGTGTTCCGCTGGCTTTGAAGGACATCTTTGCTACCCAAGGCATCCCGACGACCTGCGGCTCCAAGATCCTCGAAGGGTGGTTGCCGGTTTATGACGCCACCGTCGTTCAACGGTTGCGCGCCGCGGATGTCGTCGTG
>JBDHZU010000070.1:0-9903 GCA_039812085.1 Candidatus Nanopelagicales bacterium
GGGTGCGAGTGCACAGACGGCATGCCCTGCCGGCACGTACCAACCCCAGCAGGGCCAGCTCCTGTGTTTGCTCACCGAACCGGGCCATTACTCCCCCGTCGCATCTGCGGTACAGCTCGCATGCACCGCCGGAACGTTCACCGCGAATACCCAGAGTTCCTCCTGCACACCGGCAAGCCCTGGACATCATGTATCAGGAACCGGCGCTACCGAACAAATCCCTTGTGCGCCGGGTTCCTTCGCTGACCACTCCGGGTTAGCGAACTGTGTCTTGGCTATGCCAGGACACGCTGTACCTGACATGGGTTCGAGCGAACAATTGACCTGCGGCATGGGGTACTACCAGGACGCCTACGGTCAGACCTCGTGCCTACCAGCAGCACCCGGTAGCTACGCCCCTAACGAGGGAATGCTCGCGGCAACTCCGTGTGCAGTCGGAACGTATGCACCAAACGCTGGGAGTACCTCATGCCTACCAGCCGAGATGGGCTACTACGTCGACCACATCAATGCGTCGACCCAAACCCCGTGTCCGGACGGGTTCACAACCGACATCTTCGGTGCCACAAGTTCAGCTGAGTGCCACGCCGACAACTGAACCGGAAACACCAAAGCTTCGGCCCCGCCTCACACAATGTGGGACGGGGCCGAAGCTTGTATAAACGGTGACTATTCGGCAGGGGCCGCTTCAGCGGTTTCGTCGTCTTCAAGCACCGGCGCCAGCGACAGCTTGCCGCGCTGATCGATTTCCTTGATGACAACCTGCAGCTTCTGACCCACGCTGACCACGTCTTCAGCGTTCTCGACGCGCTTTCCACCATTGAGCTTCTTGATCTCAGTGATGTGCAGCAGACCATCGCGGCCAGGAACCAGCGAGACGAAGGCGCCGAACGGCATGATCTTGACGACCGTGCCCAGGTACTTCTCGCCAACCTCTGGCATCGTCGGATTCGCGATCTGGTTGATCGTGTTCCGGGCAGCTTCAGCACTCTCGCCGTCGGCTGCACCGATGTAGACAGTGCCGTCGTCGTCGATGGTGATTTCCGCACCGGTGTCTTCTTGGATCTGATTGATCATCTTGCCCTTCGGGCCGATGACCTCACCGATCTTGTCGACCGGAATCTTCACGGAGATGATTCGTGGTGCCAGGTTGCTCATCTCGTCGGGGCCATCGATGGCTTCGAGCATGACATCGAGGATGGCCAAACGAGCGTCGCGCGCCTGCGTCAACGCACCCGCGAGCACAGATGCCGGAATACCGTCAAGCTTGGTATCCAACTGCAGGGCGGTGACGAACTCCTTGGTTCCGGCCACCTTGAAGTCCATGTCACCGAAAGCGTCTTCAGCGCCGAGAATGTCGGTGATGGCGACGTACTGCATGTCACCGTCGATCTCGTCGGAGACCAGACCCATAGCAATACCCGCCACGGGAGCCTTCAACGGAACACCGGCGTTGTACAGCGCCATGGTGGATGCACATACCGAACCCATGGAAGTAGAACCGTTGGAGCCGAGCGCTTCGGACACCTGACGGATCGCGTAAGGAAACTCTTCGCGAGTCGGCAGCACCGGCACGAGTGCGCGTTCAGCCAACGCACCGTGGCCGATTTCGCGACGCTTCGGTGAACCCACACGACCAGTCTCACCGGTGGAGTACGGCGGGAAGTTGTAGTTATGCATGTACCGCTTACGGGTCACGGGGCTCAGAGTGTCGAGCTGCTGCTCCATGCGCAGCATGTTCAGCGTGGTGACACCCATGATCTGAGTTTCACCGCGCTGGAACAGCGACGATCCGTGAGCACGCGGGATGACCTCAACCTCGGCCGATAGGGCACGGATATCCGTGATGCCGCGACCATCGATACGAACCTTCTCAGTCAGGATGCGGCGACGAACGACCTTCTTGGTCAGCGCCTTGAAGGCACCACCAATTTCCTTCTCGCGTCCCTCGAATTGCTCGGACAGTTCAGCGACGACCTTTTCCTTGACCTCGTCAGTCGCAGCTTCGCGTTCTTGCTTGCCAGCGATCTGCATAGCTGCCGACAAGTCAGCTTCAGCCAGTTCAGCAACAGCGTCGTAAACGTCCTGTTGGTAGGCCGGGAAGGTGGGGTATTCGCGGGTCTCCTTGGCAGCCTTGTCTGCCAGTGCCTGTTGGGCTTCACACAGCGTGCGAATGAATCCCTTAGACGCTTCCAGACCCTCAGCCACGATCTCCTCGGTGGGAGCCTGTTGGCCGCCAGCGATTTGGTCCAACGTGGCATCGGTTGCTTCTGCCTCGACCATCATGATCGCGACGTCATCGCCAACGATGCGTCCAGCGACCACCATGTCGAAGACAGCGTCTTCGGCCTGGCTGTAGTCCGGGAAGGCCACCCACTGGCCCTTGATCAGGGCCACACGCACAGCACCGATCGGACCGGAGAACGGTAGACCAGCGAGCTGAGTAGACATGGATGCGGCGTTGATGGCCACCACGTCGTACTGGTGGTCCGGGTTGAGGCTAAGAACGGTCACGACGACCTGGATCTCGTTACGCAGACCATCAACGAAGCTGGGGCGCAACGGACGGTCGATCAGACGACAGGTGAGGATCGCGTCTTCGCTCGGGCGACCTTCACGACGGAAGAACGAGCCGGGGATCTTTCCGGCGGCGTACATGCGCTCTTCCACATCGACTGTCAGCGGGAAGAAATCGAATTGATCCTTCGGGTTCTTCGACGCAGTAGTCGCGGACAGCAACATTGAATCGCCATCCAGGTATGCCACTGCCGATCCGGCAGCTTGCTTGGCCAACAGGCCAGTTTCGAACCGAATGGTTCGAGTTCCGAATGAACCGTTGTCGATAACGGCCTCGGAGAATTGCACATCGGGACCCTCCACGGGTGCCCTCCTTCTTTGTTGGAGGGGCGTCCCGCGCTTGGCTGACTACCGGCCATCGATCGAAGCGGTCGGGTCGTACCCGACTGCCACTACCGAGGACCGACCAGTCTGCGCTTATGCGCAGGGCGCCCCGGTTATGGCGAACTAGCGGCGGATGCCGAGTCGTTCGATAAGGGATCGGTAACGTTCGATGTCAGTCTTCTGCAGGTAGTTCAGCAGGCGACGACGACGACCCACGAGCAGCAGCAAACCGCGGCGGCTGTGGTGGTCGTGCTTGTGTTCTTTCAGATGTTCGGTCAGGTGTGAGATGCGGTGCGAAAGAATCGCAACCTGAACCTCGGGGCTTCCGGTATCGCCTTCAGAAGTGGCGTATTCGGAAATCAGCTTTGTCTTGGTCGCTGTGTCAATCGACATACGTTGTGAATCCTTGAATCTCTTTCAGATGGCATCAGCCGAACATGAGGTGAACGACCAACGTCTGGATGCGGACAATGGAACCGCGATTTGTTGCTTCTCAGAAGATTGTTGAGCGAGCATCGCCACGAGTCGCCAGGCATCCAACCAGCAGACCGTGAGGCAAGCCTACACCTGCCTACTTCTTAGGCCGCACGCTGACCGTCTTGACTGGGCTGCTCCCATGCGAGTTCACAGCCACGACCTGGACCTTGTACTTGCCGTTCTTCTTCAAGTTGAAGTATCGGTATGGATCGCTCACGGTGACCCACTTGCCGTACTTGGAAGAGTTCTTCTTGGTGATACGAACCTTGTACTTCAGTTCGGTCAGCACGTTCTCAGCCGGACGGTCCCAGACGACGACAGCCTTGCCGCCCTTCTTGTATCCCACCTGAACGCTTCGTACGGCGCTGGGCTTGGTACCCACTACTTGCTTGCTCAGGTCAAGCACCTTCGACGGCCCATTATTGGGTGCGTAGTCAACGTCTCCAGCCTCATTCATCAGCAGACCTTGGTAACGGATCTTCTTGGTACCGAGGTCTCCGTAGCGCACGGCCAACCCGTAGCCGCTGCTGTAGCGGATCGCCGTTGCCTGAACGTGCGTATCTTCAGTCAACTCGCCGTATTGGTCAGCGTGGTACACCACCGCAGCCACTGGTTTGTTGGTTGCCATCGAGGCAGCCGGGGTCACCAATACAAAGTCAGGCTGACCATTTCCTTTGCTGTCAATGAAGATCGCAAAGCCTCCGTTCATCGTCATGTAGTCGGAGGTGCTATTCGTCGTAAAGCCTTGGAACACAACGACGTCGGGTTGACTCTTGGCGACCGCTGCCCCTACGGCTGATAGCTCTTGGTCGCCGTTTAGCTCATCGGAAGCATCGAACTGCATATCCAAAACTTTGGTTCCGGACTGTTCGATCAATTGGCGTGTTTGCACTGCAGGGCTCGGAATTGCTTCGACTGGCACTGTGGGTGTGCCTACACCAGTGCGGTGTTCCTTGATGGTCTTGGTAATGGCGTCTGGTGACGCTGCGGCACTCGCTGGTCCAGCCAACACACCAGATAGGCCAAGAGCAATCGCGGCTGTGCCAGTAATGGCTGATGCACGCGTCATCGACAGCATTCGTTCCCCCAAGAAGTGACGACAGCAAGCGCCATCGTTGGGGGTGTTATGCCCCATCGCGACAAACGAAAAACTCGATCTTGATCACTCGATCGAGTGGTGACGCATCACCGAGGGGAATCACCTAAGAGCAATCGGGCCTGCTGTTCGTCCTGCTTCACTGCACGCTGCAACTGCTCGACGCTGGAGAACTGTTCCTGCCCACGAATTCGAGCAACGAGATCGACCGCGATGTGGGTGTCGTACAACTGCAGATCGTCGCGGCCATACGCCCACGCTTCCACTCGACGACCTTCCACACCCTCGAAGGTGGGATTAGTGCCAATGCTGATCGCCGCGTGATGGAAGGTAGGTTCGCCGTAGGGGTCAATCACAAGGCGCCCGGCGTAAACGCCGTCCGGTGGAATCGCAGTCAGTGGTTCTACCTCAAGGTTTGCCGTCGGGAAGCCAAGTTCTCGACCTCGCCCATCTCCCGTCACAACCATGCCCTCAACTCGATGGGGTCGCACAAGCTGAGCGGCAGCGCCCGGCATGTCACCAGTCGCGATCAGCTCACGAATCAGAGTCGAGCTCACCGGAGTTTCATCTTCATGCGCCGGAACCAGGTATTTCGTAGTGACCTCAAATCCCAGGGTCTGTCCGAGATCGGTCAACGTCTCGATAGTTCCCCGAGCACGATGCCCAAACCGGAAGTTGGCACCAATGACGACATGCCCAGCATGCAAGAGATCAGACAGGACGGATCCGGCGAACTGTTGCGGTGTTTGTTGTGCCACTTCACTGGTGAATGGCAAAACGTAGACCGCATCGACACCAAGTTCTTCGATCAGGTGTAGTCGTTGCTGCAACGTGGACAGGCGACTCGGGATGACGCTTCGGCTCACGATTTCAACCGGGTTGGGATCAAATGTCAGCACCACGACGGGCATGTGCGCCGCTTTGGCCTGATTAACAGCCGTTCGAATGAGTTCACGATGACCGCGATGAACCCCGTCGAAAACACCGATCGTCACCACACAGGCTGGCCAGTCAGCGGGTACGTGATCGGGTTGTGTCCAGATGTGCACAGTCAATTATCTCAAAGCCAACCAACGGCGACCGCGAGCAGATCGTCACGCTTGTCTGCCAGGCAGACAGCCACCCCATCAGTCGTCATCACGGCGAGTGGAGCGGCTGGGTCACGATCACTGGGCCAATCGATTCGGTTGCCATGTTTGAGTTTTATCGCCGTCGCGTCGTCAACAGTGAGCACATCGAACAGAACAGGCAGCACCTCCGCCAACGGCATGACCAGCGGCGCAGTGGTGTCCTCACCTACTGGCAGTGGCACGGCATCAGAAACCGAGAAACCACCCAAGACAGTTCGACACAGTTCAGTGAGATGTCCGACTGTCCCTAGCGCCACAGCCAAATCGCGAGCAAGTGCGCGGATGTACGTCCCACTGGAACATTCCACGATCACATCGAGATCGATGACGGGAATCTCTCCCACCGACTGTTGGCGTTGCTTGATGACATCGAACCGACTCACCGTGACCGCCCGAGCAGGCAGCTGGACATCTTCGCCAGCGCGAACTCGTTGGTAGGCACGTTGCCCATCGATCTTGATGGCACTCACTGCACTGGGAACTTGTTGGATCTGCCCGGTCAATCCTTGGATGGCCGGGTCGAGTTGCTGGTGGAAATCCTCCGGGACACAGAAACCCGGTGACGACACAACCTGTCCAGCAGCATCTTCGGTATCAGTCTCGATTCCCAATCGAATCGTGGCCGTATAGGTCTTGGGTGCCTTACTGACATAACCGAGTAATCGCGTTGCGCGACCCACTCCACAGATCAATACTCCGGTTGCCATTGGATCTAGCGTTCCAGCGTGGCCCACTTTTCGGGTGCCCAGGAGTCGCCTCAATCGGGCAACAACATCGTGCGACGTGAAGTCTTTGGGTTTATCGATGATGACCAATCCACCCAAGCCATCGGGCGCCTGCACGGTTGGTGACGACTGATCAGTCACTTTCTGACACCCGCTCGCCTATCGGCGAGTCAGCGCGTGGAGCAGGAATCGTCATCGAGCGTTCCAGTTGAGTCAATAACTCGGAGATGACCTCATCGACCTCACCGGTGGTCGAGTACCCCGCCGCGAATCGGTGTCCGCCACCACCGAGGGACGAGCACAGTTCCCCGACATCGACGTGTCCACGGCTTCGGGTCGACACTCGCCATACCGAGTCGTCGCCCTGTTTCAGCACCACGGCCACCTGGGATTCTGCAGCTGTCCGGACGACATCGATGATTGCTTCTGCCGCATCCAGTCCCAGATCGCCTTCCTGACGGTCGGCTGCAGTTATCCAGGTAGAGATGACCGTGATATCACCGCTGGTCAGTTCATGCAGTTGCACTCGATCAAGCGCAGCAGCCAACAGTTTGAGTCCAGCGATCGGCTGAGTATCGAAGACTCGTTCAGCGATCTGCGAATGTGCAACTCCCGCATCATGCAGGCGAGCCGCAATGTGATGGGTTGTCGCGGTGGTTCCGGCATAACGGAATGAGCCGGTGTCTGCAGTCAGCCCGGCGTACAAACACGAGGCGATCGACTCATCCAGGTCGACTCCTAGGCGGTCGATCAGTTCCAGTGCTAATACGGCAGAGGCAGGAGCATCGGAATCCACGATCGACAACTGGGCAAAGCCCGTATGCGATCGATGGTGATCAATGGCCGCGAACAAACGAGCACTGTCCGCTCGTTCGATCAATCCTCCTAAACGATCCGCCGATGCGGCATCAACACTGAGGACGACATCGAGCTGCTCGGGTATTTCGTGCGGCGCGACAATCACGTCATCAGCCGGAAGCCACTGCAGGTTGCCGGGAAGTCGGAAGGGTTGTTCGTCGAAGCTGACCCAGGCGTTGATTCCCAGTGTGCGCAGAGATCGTGCGATAGCCAGGCTCGAACCCAAAGCATCGGCATCGGGATTCACATGTGCAACGAGGAGCACTGACTCAGCGTTTATCAGACTCTCAACCAGAGTCGTCCAATCCGCTTCGGTTGGCGGCGTTGTCCACGTCATGTCAGTTGACCGCCGCTATTCGCCATCTCTGTATGGATTCGCATCGCCAGCAAAGTTTGCACCGGCTGCTCGTTCGTGGACTTGCTCGTCTGCCGCACGAGCGGTGTCGAGCAACTCGTCAATCCGACGGGCGGCTTCAGGCGTACGGTCGGCGACGAATTCCAGGGTCGGGGTGAACTTCACTCCGGTCTGTTTGCCCACCTCAGAACGCAATAGACCCTTTGCACTGGCCAATGCCTGCGCGGTCTGTTCGTGTTCCTCGTCCGAACCAAAGACCGTGTAGAAAACGGTCGCTTCTCGCAGATCGTTGGTTACTTCTGCATCAGTGATGGTGATGAAGCCCAGCCGGGGATCTTTAATCCGGCGTTCCAGCATCTCCGCCACGATGACCTTGATGCGGTCCGCGAGTTTACGTGCGCGAGGGGATTCGTCAGACATTGCTCAACCTCTTCCAGCGGTTTGGGGCTGCCGACACCGAAGTGTCGACAACCCCGCTATGACTAGCCGCGGGCCTTCTCTTTCATCTCGAAGGTCTCGATGACGTCATCAACCTTGATGTCATTGAAGGAGCCCAAGCCAATACCGCACTCGAATCCTTGCTTGACCTCGGTCGCGTCATCCTTCTCGCGCCGCAAGGACTCGATCTTGAGGTTGTCGGCAACGACAACTCCGTCTCGAATCAAGCGGGCAGATGCGTTTCGACGCACCAATCCATCGCGCACCATGCAACCGGCGATATTGCCGAACTTGCTGGAACGGAACACCTGTCGAATCTCCGCCGAACCCAAGGCGACTTCTTCGTATTCCGGCTTGAGCATTCCGGTCAGTGCTGCCTCGATGTCTTCGATCGCGGAGTAGATGACCGAGTAGTAACGGATATCCACATCTTCACGATCAGCGACTTCCTTGGCCTTGCCCTCTGGTCGCACATTGAAGCCGATGATGACGGCATCGGAGGCAACCGCCAGGTTGACGTTGGTTTCGGTAATCGCACCCACACCACGGTCGATGATTCGCAGGCTGACTTCCTCGCCCACATCGATCTTCAGCAGAGCGTCTTCCAACGCTTCCACCGAACCGGACACGTCGCCCTTGAGGATGAGGTTGAGTTCCTGCACCTCGCCGGACTGTAGCGACTTGAGGAAGTCTTCCAGCGTGCGACGACCGCGACGCTTGGCCAGCTGCGCGTTGCGTTCGCGGCTCTGGCGTGTGTTCGCGATTTGGCGAGCGGTTCGATCCTCATCCACGACCAGGAACGTGTCACCGGCACCGGGAACGGTCGTCAGACCGAGGACCATGACCGGACGGCTGGGCAATGCCTCGTCTACCGGGTCACCGTTCTCGTCCAGCATGGCGCGGACTCGCCCGTACGCCCCACCGGCCACAATCGACGCACCAGGTCGCAGGGTTCCTCGTTGGACGAGCACCGTGGCGACTGGGCCACGACCGCGGTCGAGGTGAGCTTCGATCGCTACACCTTGGGCATCTTGGGTGGGGTTAGCACGCAAGTCCAGAGCAGCATCAGCAGTCAGCAACACGGCATCGAGTAGTTCGTCAATGCCTTGGCCCTGCTTCGCGGAGACATCGACGAACATGGTGTCGCCGCCGTACTCCTCACTGACCAGTCCATATTCAGTGAGCTGACCGCGCACCTTCGCCGGATCAGCGCCTTCTTTATCGACCTTGTTCACCGCAACCACGATCGGCACTTCTGCCGCTTGAGCGTGGTTAAGCGCTTCGATCGTCTGCGGCTTCACACCATCGTCAGCGGCGACCACCAAGATCGCGATGTCGGTGACCTTGGCACCACGGGCACGCATGGCAGTGAACGCCTCGTGACCCGGGGTGTCGATGAAGGTGATCGGTCGAGCCTGATCGGTGCCCTGGTGAGCAATGATTTGGTAGGCGCCAATGTGCTGGGTAATACCTCCTGCTTCGCGATCCACCTGATTGGTGTTGCGAACCGCGTCGAGCAGCTTGGTCTTACCGTGATCGACGTGACCCATGACGGTCACAACCGGAGCTCGGGCAGCCAAGTCTTCGTCGGTGCCTTCGTCTTCTCCGTACTCGATGTTGAAGTTCTCCAACAGCGCCCGGTCTTCGTCTTCTGGGCTGACGACTTGGATGTCGTAGTTCAGTTCCGCACCAAGCAGCGTCAGCGTGTCATCGTTCACCGATTCGGTGGCCGTGACCATTTCTCCCAGTTTGAACAGCACGGTGACCAAGCTCGCGGGATTCGCGCCGATCTTGTCTGCCAAGTCGGTCAGGGAAGCACCACGTGGCAACGTGACAGTTGCACCGTCGCCCATCGGAATCTGAACGCCACCGATGGTCGGCGCTGCCATGTTGTCGAACTCTTGACGCTTCGCACGCTTCGAC
>JBDHZU010000071.1:0-9696 GCA_039812085.1 Candidatus Nanopelagicales bacterium
TACCAACCTGAAGAACAATTGCCCTCGGGTTGTTGACCCCACTGGTTTGAAGTACGACACGCCTGCGTACCGCGATGAACTATCAAAGAAACAACAGGTGGAAGCCTCGGGTGAAGTTGAGGGTGAATACCTCGCAGATAGCGACGCCATCATTTATCTGCGTCGGCCAATTGGGCCGATTGCCGCAAAGATCGCCCAGCTCGATCAGCGTGAGCTGCAAGTGTTCCGCAACGGGCAAGGCGGTAAGGCTCGGGTTTGGGGACCCGTCCGGCCAACGCCGACTCCGTAGTCCTGCTCCCCTTGCCCACTCTCCTACTTGTTGAGCTAGACGCGGAAATCGTCTGACGATAAGACTTCCCAAAGAGGTGTGCCGACCACTGCGTCGTCGCACTGACGCTCGTCCTTATCGAGAAGCTGATGGCGGGGCACCCTCCCCTGTTGCCTGCCCCGATGAGTCATTGGTGGGAATACCCCAGAGGGGTATATTGTTCTTTGGTATATACCTACCTGGGGTATCGCTAAGGAGTTTGTGTAATGGCTGTCAATGAATACCAAGTAACCGGGATGACCTGCGGACATTGCGAAACGTCGGTCAGAGAAGAAGTCAGTCAAGTTCCCGGCGTCGAAAACATTGAGATCAGCGCACAAACCGGCAGGCTCGTTGTAACGGGATCTGTTGATGACATGCAGGTAGTGCAAGCCGTGGAAGAGGCGGGCTACTCAGCGGTACGAACGTGATCGCATGAGCACATCAACCACGTCAGACCAAACAGGCATCGATCTAGAGATCGGTGGAATGACCTGTGCCTCCTGTGCGAATCGGATAGAACGAAAGCTGAACAAGCTCGATGGAGTTTCGGCGACTGTCAATTACGCAACCGAAAAGGCCAAGGTCGTTGTTCCTGTCGGCTTCGATCCGGCTGAGCTTATTGCGGAAGTAGAAAAGACTGGTTACACCGCAGCATTGCCCCAAACCGTCAGCAGTTCGCAGACAGACGATCCTGAATTACGTTCGTTACGCCAGCGGTTGGTTGTCTCGATAGTGCTCACCATTCCGGTCATCGCGATGGCGATGATTCCCGCCTTGCAGTTCAGGTACTGGCAGTGGGTTTCGCTGGCACTTGCTACTCCCGTCATCCTTTGGGGCGCATGGCCGTTTCATAAAGCAGCGTGGGCGAATCTGCGACATGGCACGGCCACGATGGACACGCTCATCTCGATGGGAACGTTGAGCGCCCTGTTGTGGTCGTTGTATGCCCTGTTCTTCGGCACAGCAGGTGAGCCGGGCATGAAGCACCCATTCGAATTCATGATTGCGCCGAGTGATGGTGCGTCCAATATCTATCTCGAAGTTGGTGCCGGGGTAACGATGTTCATCCTCGCGGGCCGGTACTTCGAAAAGCGTTCTCATCGTCAGGCTGGTGCTGCTTTGCGCGCATTGCTGCAGATGGGAGCCAAGGAGGTATCGGTTCTCAAAGATGGTGTGGAAGTGAAGGTGGAGATCGACCAACTACGGGTTGGTGATGAGTTCATCGTGCGTCCAGGAGAAAAGATCGCGACCGATGGTGTGGTTGTGTCTGGTACCTCGGCGGTAGACGTATCCATGCTGACCGGTGAATCGCTCCCGGTCGAGGTAGGTCCGCAAGATGCGGTGACCGGGGCGACAGTTAACGAAAGTGGCCGTCTCGTCATTCGGGCAACCCGGGTCGGATCGGATACGCAGCTTGCGCAGATGGCTCGACTCGTCGAGGACGCCCAAACCGGCAAGGCGCAGGTACAGCGGCTGGCGGACCGTATCTCCGGGGTATTCGTTCCTATCGTCATCCTGATCGCGGTTTGCACGCTCGGGGCTTGGTTACTTACGGGGTCTCCGGCCACGGTTGCGTTCAGTGCTGCGGTTGCTGTCTTAGTGGTTGCCTGCCCGTGCGCTTTAGGTCTGGCGACACCCACTGCGCTGCTCGTTGGTACCGGTCGTGGGGCGCAGCTAGGAATCGTGATCAAAGGCCCAGAGGTGTTGGAATCCACTCGGACAGTCGACACCATCGTCTTGGATAAGACCGGCACCATCACTAGCGGAAAGATGGCGCTGACGGATGTCGTGCCTGAACCAGGAACTGACCGTATGCAGCTCTTACGGCTGGCTGGTGCCCTAGAGGATGCTTCTGAGCACCCCATTGCTCAAGCCATTGCGCGAGGAGCGCACGAAGAAGTCGGTGAACTGGCTATTCCAGAGTCCTTCACCAATATCGAAGGCCAAGGCGTGCGCGGCATTGTCGATGGACACGCGGTCCTCGTTGGTCGCGAATCATTGTTGACCGATTGGTCTCAGCAGTTGAGCACACCGGTAGCCGAAGCAAAGGCGCGAGCCGAAAGTGAAGGCAAGACCGTCGTTGCCGTTGGTTGGGATGGCACTGCAGCCGGAATCTTGGTCGTTGCTGACACGGTGAAGTCGACCAGTGCAGAAGCGATTACCCAGCTCAAGAACTTAGGTCTAACGCCGGTGTTGTTGACCGGTGACAACCAAGCCGTCGCACAACAGATCGCCAATGAAGTCGGGATCGATCGGGTTATTGCCGAGGTGCTTCCCACGGGGAAGGTCGAGGTCGTCACTTCGCTCCAACACGAAAGCAAGACCGTGGCGATGGTTGGAGACGGAGTCAATGACGCCCCTGCTCTGGCCCACGCTGATTTAGGGATGGCAATGGGAACAGGGACTGATGTTGCGATCGAAGCCTCCGACATCACTTTGGTGCGCGGCGACCTACGCAGTGCAGTAGATGCGATCCGGCTCTCACGTCAGACGTTGAGAACGATCAAAACCAATCTGTTCTGGGCGTTCGCCTACAACGTTGCCGCAATCCCGATTGCTGCACTGGGGATGCTCAACCCGATGCTCGCCGGAGCAGCTATGGCTTTCTCCAGCGTTTTTGTCGTGGGCAATAGCCTTCGTCTACGCCGATTCACCAGCACTGCCACGTGAACCACTCGCCCACCCAAGACCGACTTGACGAAGGAGAACAGCATGGCTAAGACCACAGCAACGCCAGAGACTGATTCTGATCATTCCGTGCACTCGCACCACCACGGCTACGTGTCAGACAAAGACAAGATCCTCAACCGTCTCAAGCGCATTGAGGGGCAAGCACGAGGTATTCATCGCATGGTCGACCAAGAGCAGTACTGCATCGACATCCTCACCCAAATCAGTGCACTGACCAAAGCGTTGGAATCAGTCGCTCTCGGCCTGATGGACGATCACCTCAAACACTGCGTGCTGGATGCGGCTATCGAGGGTGGTCCATCCGCAGAAGAAAAACTGGCTGAAGCATCCGCAGCAATCGCCCGGCTAGTTCGGTCCTGATCTCTGACCGATAAGTCAACGAACGTATTCCGCGAGATGTTTGGCAGTAAGAGTTTTCCCTTTTGCCACAAGCTCAGCAGGTGTTCCCTCGAACACGATTTGCCCGCCTTCGTGACCTGCTCTTGGTCCGAGATCAATGATCCAGTCCGCATGCGCCATCACGGCTTGATGGTGCTCGATCACGATGACGGATTTGCCCGAATCAACGAGCCGGTCGAGTAGTTCCAACAGCTGGTCGACATCAGCTAAATGCAACCCTGTGGTGGGTTCATCGAGGACGTAAATATCGCCCTTGTCGGCGAGCTGGGTCGCCAGTTTCAGGCGTTGGCGTTCCCCGCCAGACAATGTCGTCAGAGGTTGACCCAAGGTGATGTAGCCCAGTCCGCAGTCAACGATGCGTTGCAGAATCTTTGCCGCTGGTCCAGTCGCGGTTTGCTCACTACTGAAGAACTCCAACGCTTGATCGGCGGGCAGGGCAAGTACGTCCGCAATATTCAGATCACCCAAGGTGTACTGCAGGACCGATGACTGGAAGCGTTTGCCCTCGCATTCTTCACAAGTGCTGACTACCCCAGCCATCATCGCCAAATCGGTGTAGATAACTCCCGCACCGTTACATGCCGGGCAGGCGCCCTCCGAGTTAGCACTGAACAGAGCAGGCTTTACACCGTTGACCTTGGCAAATTGCTTGCGAATGGGATCCAGCAAACCGGTATACGTTGCGGGATTACTGCGCCGAGAGCCACGAATCGGTGACTGATCGATGGTTTGTACGCCCTCACGTTTGCTGACTGATCCCTCGATCAACGAGCTCTTGCCCGAACCGGCAACTCCGGTGATCACTGTGAGCACACCGAGCGGAATATCGACGTTGACGTTGCGCAGGTTATGCGCATCCGCCTGACGAATCTCCAGGACACCCGTTGGTTCGCGAGTGCTCTCCTTTAGGCAGGCGCGGTCATCCAGATGGCGACCGGTCACGGTGGAACTGGCACGTAGTTCATCGAAGGTGCCGGCAAACACCACTTCCCCACCAGCGGTACCCGCGCCTGGCCCGAGATCGACCACATGATCGGCAATAGCAATTGTTTCCGGCTTGTGCTCAACGACGAGCACAGTGTTGCCCTTGTCTCGGAGCTGGAGCAGCAAGTCGTTCATCCGCTGAATGTCATGCGGATGCAGACCAATAGTTGGCTCATCAAATACATACGTCACATCGGTCAAAGCGGACCCCAGATGACGAATCATCTTGACGCGTTGCGCCTCTCCCCCGGATAAGGAACCGGACGACCGATCCAAGCTGAGGTAACCCAAACCGATTGCAACGAAAGAATCCAGCGTTTGTTGAAGTGACTCAAGTAGTGGTCCCACGCTGTCATCAGAGATACCTCGAACCCATTCGGCGAGATCGCTGATCTGCATGGCAGAAACTTCGGCAATGTTCAGCTTGTTGATCTTTGATGACAGGGCTTCTGCCGACAACCGGGCACCCTTACATTCCGGGCAGGTATCGAACGTGATCGCTCGTTCCACGAAGGCGCGGATGTGAGGCTGCATTGCCTCCACATCCTTAGACAGCATCGACTTCTGGATACGTGGGATGAGGCCTTCGTAGGTGACGTTGACGCCTTCGACTTTAATCCGGGTCGGTTCCTTGTAGAGCAGGTCGTGCATTTCTCGTTTGGTGAACTTCTTGATGGGCTTGTCAGGGCTGAAGTAACCGCATCCTCGGAAGATTCGTCCGTACCAGCCATCGACGCTGTAGTTGGGGATGGTGAGCGCGCCTTCGTTAATGGACTTGTCTTCATCGAACAGAGCTGTCAGGTCGAAGTCCGTCACCGATCCCCGACCTTCACACCGAGTACACATACCTCCGGTGCGGTTGTAGGTGGCTTTGACGGCTTGCGTCTTCTCGCCCTTTTCCACCGTGATCGCGCCACTGGCACTGACTGATGCGACATTGAATGAAAACGCGCTCGATGGACCCACGTATGGCTTACCCAGGCGACTGAACAGAATTCGCAACATGGCATAGGCGTCAGTCGCGGTTCCTACCGTTGATCGAGGATCAGAGCCCAGACGCTGCTGATCCACGATGATTGCCGTCGTCAGGCCTTCCAGCACGTCAACGTCAGGTCGTCCCAAGCTCGGCATGAATCCCTGGACGAACGTGCTGTAGGTCTCGTTGATGAGTCGCTGAGATTCGGCCGCGATGGTGGCAAAGACCAGTGAACTCTTCCCCGAGCCGGATAGTCCGGTGAAGGCAGTGAGCCGACGTTTGGGCAGCTCAACCGATACGTCCTTGAGGTTGTTTTCCCGTGCGCCAACAACTCGGATGATGTCGTGGCTATCAGCAGTGGCCAGCGGGGAGGTTTGTTTTGACTTCGGCACAGTGCCCCTCGAGTGCTTGTTGGTGCGGTCTGATGGATTCAAGCACGATGGACGCCTAAACGAACACTTACCGGTGGCTGTGATCGAACCAAATCGTGATTGGCATACCCTCGACTCCGTGGCCGTGACTAGCCCATTTTCTGCCGGGGATCATCCGATCGCTCTTGCCCATCGTGGTGGTGCCCGGGAACGTCCAGAGAACTCTTTGTCGGCGTTCCGGCATGCGGTCAATGATCTTGGCTATCGGTACCTTGAGATTGATGTTCGCGCCACCGTTGATGGTCAGGTGATGGTCTTTCACGATGCCACGCTCAGCCGGGTGACCGATCGATTCGGACGGGTCTCCGCGCTTCCATATACAGAGGTGCGGAGGGCGAAGATTTCTGGCCAGGACACTGTTTTACGACTGGATACTTTGCTGTCAGAGTTCCCAGATATCTACCTCAATGTTGATGTGAAGGACGACCACACGACGTCGCACTTTGTTGACCTCGTTCAACAACTTGATGTGGCGCAGCGGCTCTGTGTGGGTTCCTTCTCTGCGACGCGAACTCGGCGCCTGCGTAAGGCCCTCCCCCAAGCCGCTACGGCGCTTACTCCCCCAGAAGTGGCCGCACTCGTTGCTGCTTCACGGTCTGGACGTTTAGGTGGCCTGCCTCGTCTGGGTCTGCCAAATGGTCGAGTATGTGCGCAAGTTCCGGTCACCATGAACCGGGTTCCTATCGTGACCAGACGATTCATCGACGCAGCACATCGGCAGGGTTATGCGGTGCATGTGTGGACGATCAACGAACGTCAAGAGATGCACGATCTGCTCGATCTAGGAGTGGATGGAATCGTCACTGATCGACCCACATTGCTTAAAGACGTGTTGGCTAGTCGCGGACATGATCTGTGACCTGATCGGCTGATATTGAGGGTGGGTGGCATTGCCACGGAGCCGATGTCAGATAGTGGTATTTCGAGAATTTCCAAATAACCGGCACCGATTGACTCGTCCATGCGTCACAACAGTCGAATGGTGGCCTTGCTCACAAAGGTGTCACTCGAATGTGTGAAGTGGCGCTCAGTGGGGAAGAACAACTTTCACACGAGCATTGGATTCTCGATTTCGCAGATGAAAGGCGGACACGATATGAGCGACGGTGCACTGCGCGGATCACGATTGGGTGCGACAAGCTACGAGACGGATACCCACGTTGAACTTGCCCCGCGACAGCCAGTCTCCTACGACTGCCCGAACGGCCACGTCACTGTGATGCCGTTCTCCCTCGAAGCCGAGATTCCCCTGGTCTGGGAATGCCGCTGCGGCTCCGAAGCGCTTCTGCGTGACGGTGACCGACCGGAACCGAAGGCTGCCAAGCACGTCCGTACCCACTGGGACATGCTGCTTGAGCGTCGCAACACAGACGAGCTCGAAGTTCTCTTGCAGGAACGACTTGAGCTGCTACGCACCGATCAGGCTGGCGAGAGCGCTGGCCGAGTCGCGCCGAAGCGTCGCAAGAGCGCATAACGCATACGAACTTTCAGCCGCGTCCATCCGTAATGGGTGGACGCGGCTTTTTGTTATCTGAATCAGTGGTATCAGTACCAGTGGCCTGTGGTTCATCGGGATTGACCACGGTGGATTTCACGACTCGACCTGACTGATTGGTGAACAACGGAGGCACGCGACGGGTCACCCACAGCGAACCCAGACGATGCCCCCACCGACGAACTCCCGGAATCAACAGCGTTAGTCCGGCGACATCTGTGAGGAAGCCAGGGATGAACAACAATCCACCGGCGAGAAACTTCAGACCGGAGCTACTGATGTCACCGGAGGCAACAGCCCGATCAGACACAGACTGGCGAAGTTGGGTGCCCGCCGTGGAACCGGCATCTCGCATCACGATGATGCCCAAGACGGCACCAGCCGCAAATAGACCGATGACGACGAGCCAACTTGTCAGTGACGCCACCCAGGCAGCCAGGGCCATCTCGGCGAGTGCGTAGAGGAAGAACGCAGCAAGCCACGGCACGAGCTACTCCCTGTCAGTTGGGGGTGCCTCAATCGCGGCACGGTCTTTTCGGGGTTTACGGCCACCGAAGCGTTCGCGGACGCCCCACTTGGTCACCATCCACAATGCCTCGGACACGATGGAACTGTCCATCTTGCTCGCGCCAATCTCGCGTTCGTGGAACTCGATGGGAACCTCAGTGATGCGAAGCCCGGCCTTTTGTACGCGATAAGCCAAGTCCACTTGGAAGATGTAGCCGGCGCTTCCGACATGGTCGAGGTCCAATGCCCGAAGCGTCTTGGCGCGGAAAGCGCGGTAGCCACCGGTGACGTCTTTGATGTCGAGGCCGAGCACTCGACGCACGTACCAGTTGCCGCCCTTGGACAAGGCATTGCGTCGTTTTGGCCAGTTGACGGTAGTTCCACCCGGAACGTAACGAGACCCGAGCACGAGATCGGATTCGCGTAGGGCTGCGAGAAGTTTGTGCAGTTCCTCCGGCTGGTGTGAACCGTCAGCATCCATCTCGATCACGACGTCATAGGAGTTGTGCAGCGCCCACTGGAAACCCGCGATGTAGGCCGCGCCTAGGCCGTCTTTAC
Organism: Candidatus Nanopelagicales bacterium; assembly: GCA_039812085.1. GTDB lineage: Bacteria > Actinomycetota > Actinomycetes > S36-B12 > UBA10799 > JBDHZU01. The sequence goes on from JBDHZU010000071.1 coordinate 8,352, forward strand.
CGAGTCGATGCATGACGTGGATGTGATCATCGACTGCAGCAAGTTGGTCGGCGATCTCACCGGTTCCATCCGGGCTGTTGTCGTCCACGACAAGAACGTGAACCTCAGGTAACGCGCGCCGAACGCGACCCGTGATGAGTTCAACGTTGCCTTTTTCGTTATAGGTCGGGATAACGACGAGGATCTGGCCGAGATCGTGGAAATCGCCCTGAGCAGATGTTGACTCAGGCGGATTGTCTTCAGCCACCAGCAGGATCCTCTCGTGTGAAAAGCACGTCGTTCGAGCCTACTGCCCCAGAGTCCTCGGGTCGCCGCGAGTGTCGCCGTGTCGCAGCAACGATGAGGGCACCAATCGTTAGTCCGATCAACAGCCATTCCGGTAGCTGTCCCACCCGCTCCCCCGGTGTTAACCCACTGCGACCGGTGACGGTGGCAACGCGAGAGCCGGACTCGAACATCGGGACACGCGCGACCTCTCGACCCTCATCGTCAAGCACCGCTGTTACTCCACTGGTTGCAGCGATGAGTGCGGGACGAGCATGTTCGATTGCCCGTAGCCGAGTCATCGCCAATTGCTGTTCTGGTTGGGCAGTGCCGCCGATGCCGGTGTGTGCGTACGTGGCGTTGTTGGTCTGCACAACGAGCAATTGAGCACCGTTACGGAACACGTCCCCCACGATGTGATCGTTCGATACCTCAAAACAGATGACATCGCCGATCGTGCTTCCGCCGATGGAGAGCACCCCAGGTGTTGATCCGGGCGCAAAGTCAATCGGGATGCGATCAAACCGCGTGACCAACTGAGTCAACTCAGCACGGAACGGTAGGAACTCACCGAAAGGAACCAGTTGTCGTTTGGCATACAACTGGCTCGGCGAACCGTCGGGTTGCCAGACGATGCCGACATTCCACAACGTTCCACGTTTGACCGGGTTGTTGATTCTGGTTCCCACCAGGATCGGAGCATTGACGGCTTTCGCCGCACTCGTAACCAGAGCACCTGCTTGGCGATCCGTGGTCGGATCGATGTCGCTGGAGTTTTCCGGCCACACCACAAACGACGGTTGAGGTGTGGTTCCCGCTTGTACCCGTTGCGCCAGTTGCACTGTGGCCAACACATGGTTGTTCAAGACAGCTTCTCGCTGTCCCAGCGCATCCAAACCGCTGCGGGGGACGCTGCCTTGCACCACGGCAGCTGTGGTGGGTGCCGTCGCAGGTGGCAGAAATAGTCGTGGAGCGCTGACCAGGGCGAGCGCTAATGCAGCAATGACCGCTGCAGACACCCGCACTCGTGATCCGTGCCGGTTGAGGATGGCCCAGGCCAAGAGAGTGCCAATCAGAGCAG
>JBDHZU010000072.1:0-9641 GCA_039812085.1 Candidatus Nanopelagicales bacterium
GATGACAGCCGTGGCGAGCGCACCGGAACCCAAGATGCCTCCGGCAGCGACAACCTGAGCAATCTCTTGGATGGAGCCACCGGCCCACAACCCCGCCATCCGGGAAGACATATCCAGCAGCTTCGCGACCAACGGAACCAACGGGATCATCAAGGTGCCGAAGATAACGACAAGTGCGACCGCAGTAATCGTGTCTTCTTCGGCCTCATCCTCTGGATCGGTCACCCCAGCAACGCCTGCCACGGCTGCCGCTCCACAAATCGAGAACCCACAAGCAATGAGCAAGGCGAGACCAGAGTGGATACCCAGCAGACGTCCCAGCAGAACGGTGCCGAGCAAACCTCCCGCCACGATGCACACGACCACGATCATCATCGGCACGCCCAGATGCAGGATCTCCGAGAGCACGATCTGCAATCCGAGGAAGACGATTCCGGCTCGCAGAAATCTCTTCGCCGAGAAATCAATCCCCGGCCAGAAGACATCGGGCAACCGCATCACGTTTGCAACCAGCAAACCCAAGATGATCGCGATGATGAGTGCACTCGCTCCGTGCACAAGCAGACTTAGCCCGAATGACACTGCAGCCGCAGCAAGACAGAGTGCAATGCCAGGCCACAACTCACCAAAGCGCGACCGATGACTTTCCACGCTCATCGAGTCCGGTTCCGCAGTCATGCCACGCCCATCTCTGCCGAGGTCGGGAGTACGGCATCAGGCATGACAAGAGCACACCTGTCTCGCGGGAAGCAACTCTCGCTGCTTGTCCATGCGCCTGTGGAAATATCCTCGACGAGCTGTGTGAGTGGACTAAGAATGCAGGTCGGGCAGACAAATTATTTTCGTACTACACTAATGGTGAGTACAAAACTAAGGGGATTCGATTGCGGGTCGACGTTCATCCAAGGGTGTCCGCAAAGCGACCAGACCTAACAGATGACGTGGTAACAGCCGCATTTGAAAACGCACTCAAGTCGCGCGCTCGAGATACCCATCCCGTTCATTGGGTGGGAGTGGGATTGGACTCGGACGGTCGTCTACTGGAGTGGGTGGCAGTCGAGAACGAACCTGATGGGTGGTTCATTTTTCATGCGGCGCTGGCGACCGAAGCAACACTGAAAGAGGTGGGACTGAAATGAGCAGTAAGAAATACACAGATACAAACGGAATTGAATACACCGACGACGACATCGAACGGTGGGCTGCCGAGCACGAAGCCGGATACAGCGGGGCACACCTCGGCCCAGCGGCCGTCGGTCGACCAATCTCCGTCGGTCAACAGGCTCGCCCGTTCACCCTTCGGCTCGACAATGCCCGTCGGGCAAAACTCGATGAGATCGCCCAGTCACGACACACCACGGTTTCGCAGGTTGTTCGCGACCTCATCGACGCGCTTTAACGGTTTCAGCTAGCGCCGAACCCGACGCGACGCTGCTCGGGAGCGCCAATCTCGATGTAGGCGACCTTGTCTGCCGGGATGAGGACTTGTCGGCCCTTCACATCGGTCAGGTTGAGCACTCCGCCATCGGCGATGGCTTCAAGTTGCTGGGTGAGCTGCTCGCCGGTGAGGTCAACTTCGAGCACGAGTTCACGGGGTGCGTACTGAACACCGATCTTGATCTCCACAGGCGTCCTCTTGGCATTGGAGCCTGAAGCAGCCGTCGGCTTGGACGACGCACGCTTGGTGGCTCGGGGGCGGGTGGTCTTCTTTTCAGCAGTCATCGCTACTCACCTTAGTGCCGAACGGTCGGGAAGCTAGAGATTCCTCGCCACGCCATCCGCGAAACCAGTTGGGTGGCCTGTTCACGGGACATCGCATCGTCGGTGCGCAACCAACGCAACGCTGTGGTCTGCGCGATCCCAATCAGACCAAAAGCAAGCAGGGTGGATTCCTCAGTGCCAAGCCCGGTGTCCTCGGCGATCACGTCCACCAACAAGGCCGCGCAGGCATCGTCGGTGCGTTCCACTCGTTCTCGAACGGGAGGTTGGTTAAACAGGTCAGTCTCAAACAACAGGCGGAATGCTTCACCGGAATCGTCGACGAACGCGAAGTAGGCATCCAGTGCCGCGGCGACACGTTGTCGGTTATCCCGGGTGCTGCCTAATGCTTCTCGCATTCGACCGACGAGTTCCTCGGCACCGGCATCCAACAAAGCCAGATAGAGATCAAGCTTGCTGGGGAAGTGTTGGTACAAAACCGGCTTACTCACACCGGCTCGTTCGGCGATGTCGTCCATTGCCGCTGCGTGATAGCCGTGACTAACGAAGACTTCTTGGGCTGCCTCAAGAAGTTGCGCTCGACGCTGCGAGCGAGGCAGTCGAGTCGCCCGTGGGCCGTCCGCCGTCGTCGTCACCCGACCAATACTACTCGCCAGTAACTTACTGGTGGGCTGCTGGCTGACGACGGGATGCGTTGCTGCTAGCCACGGCGTAGCGTTCAGCCGTGGTCTCCTCCGAAACTGTGCGGGTAACCGCGAGCGTGGGCCGGGCACAGCCAGTCACCCCACCTGCCCCTATCTCCTACGTTCCGCAATGGCCAGCAACCACCGTCGAAGTGGGAGATCGCAGCTTCAACGTTCGATTCAACGAGCCAGCGGGCACTCACACTGAGCCGGTTCTGTTCATTCACGGCCTCGGTGGGTCATCCACCAACTGGACCGAACTCATGGGTCTGCTCAGCGATCGCGTGCAGGGCATAGCCCCGGACCTATCGGGCCACGGACGATCCGCACCTGCACCCGATAACGACTACGACGTAGCCACTCACGCCCGATACATGAAGAACATCGCTGAGCAGTGGTTCGACGGCCGCCCCTTCCACGTCGTGGGCAACTCTCTCGGCGGAGCAACTTCGGTGCAGTTGGCTGCGCGTTACCCCGAAGTGGTTCGCAGCGTGACGCTGGTCTCTCCTGCGCTGCCGGATCTCAAACCGCGTCTAACCAACATTCATATGCCAGTGATGGCGATTCCTGGATTTGGCGAAAACCTGACCAAGCTATTCCTGACTCGCAGCGCTGAGTCCCGTGCTCGCGCCAACCTGCAGCAGGTATTCGCTGACCCTTCGCGCTGCCATCCACAACGACTGGCCGACAACATCGCCGAAGCCAAAGAGCGCGACGAACTGGACTACGGCGTGGACGCGGTCATGCGCAGTTTGCGTGGCCTCGCCAAGACCTACTTCGACCGTTCCGACGAACAACCGTGGCTGCTGGCCGAACGAATCCATGCACCCGTGCTGGCGATCTACGGCAAGAACGATCGGCTCGTCATGTCGAAGACCGCACACAAGGCCAACCGAGTCTTCGACGATGTCCGAGTATTGGTCATCCCGAACTGTGGGCATGTGGCACAAATGGAGCATCCCGATGTGGTGGCCAAGGCGTGGCGACAAATGGTGGACGCTCACTTCAGCTAGCCACACCCAGTGCCCCGGGAACAAACCACCGCGTGGCACCGTTATCCACGGTCAGATTCACAAAATGAAACTGCATCGCCGCAAGGTGATGCCCTTATTTCGGAGCAGGTCGTGTCGCTTCCACCGTTGGTTGAACCAGCCGAGTCGCTGTCCGTTGATGAGGTTCGGCGCTACAGCCGCCACATCATCATTCCCGAGGTCGGAATGGACGGCCAGAAACGGCTGAAGAATGCGAAGGTCCTGATCGTCGGCGCTGGCGGCCTCGGCAGCCCTGCGCTGCTCTACTTAGCAGCCGCTGGTGTGGGAACTCTCGGCATTGTTGAGTTCGACGAGGTAGACGAGTCCAACCTGCAGCGTCAGGTCATCCACGGGCAAAGCGACTTGGGTCGCCACAAGGCTGAGTCGGCCAAGGATTCCGTGGCCGAGATCAATCCACACGTCAACGTCATCCTGCACAAGGAACGACTCGACAACGACAACGTGCTGGAGATCTTCGAGCAGTACGACTTGATCCTGGATGGCACCGACAACTTCGCCACCCGCTACTTGGTTAACGACGCAGCCGTTCTGCTGGGCAAGCCCTACATCTGGGGCTCGATCTACCGATTCGAAGGCCAGGCAAGTGTGTTCTGGGCTGAGCATGGCCCCAACTATCGCGACCTGTACCCGGAGCCCCCGCCGCCCGGCATGGTTCCTTCTTGCGCCGAAGGTGGCGTGCTCGGTGTGCTGTGCTCATCCATTGGATCGATCATGGTCACCGAAGCCATCAAGCTGATCACCGGAATTGGTGAGCCGTTGATCGGGCGCCTCATGGTGTACGACGCACTGGCCATGACCTACCGCACGCTGAAGCTGCGCAAGGATCCGAATCCGTACGAAATCAACGCATTGATCGACTACGACAGCTTCTGCGGAGCCGTTTCCGAGGAAGCAACCGAAGCCGTCAAGGATTCGACGATCTCCGTCCTGCAACTCAAGGAGATGCTGGAGGCACGCGATCGAGGAGAACAAGACTTTGAGCTCATCGACGTGCGCGAACCAAACGAATACGAGATCTCTCGTATCCCCGGTTCCACGCTGATCCCGAAGGGCGAGTTCCTCATGGGTGAGGCCCTGCAGCAACTGCCGCAGGACAAGCCCACGGTCCTCTACTGCAAGATGGGTGGCCGTTCAGCCGAGGTGCTCGCACTGGTGAAGGCAGCAGGCTTTGCCGATGCCATCCACGTCGGTGGCGGCGTCTCTGCGTGGGTCAACCAGGTCGATCCCAGCCAACCCACGTACTAACCGCTACGGCTGTAGTCCCAGAGACTTCATGCGTTCGCTGTGACGATCAGTCAGATCAGCGAACATCCGGTTGATCGCGGCAAGGTCAGGCCCGTCTCCACCCAAGACGAGTTCCACCAGCGGCTCACGCTGGGCGGCGACGCGTTGGGATTGGGCGATGGCTTCACCCACAAGCCGTCGACCCCATAGGGCGAGGCGTCCGGCAACAGTCGGGTCGTCAACGATGGCCTGCCGAACGGTCTCGACCACAAAGTCGTTTTGGCCGTGGTCGGTACACACCTGGTTGACCAGTTCTTGGGTATCAGGGTCGAGGAACTCGGCGACATCACGGTAGAAATCGCGGGCGATGCCATCACCGACGTAGAGCTTCACCAAACCTTCGAGCCAATCGTTAGGAGCGGTCGAAGCGTGGAAGCCGTCGATAGCTTCAACGAACGGTTGCATCGCAGCCTGCGGATCCACACCCATCTGGACCAAACGGTCGCGCAGGAGCGAAAAGTGTCCGAACTGAGTAATCGCCATCCGACAGAAAGCAGACCGAACGTCTAGGTCGGGAGCCATCGACGCATCGGCGGCGAGGCGCTCAAATGCTTCTAGCTCGCCGTAGGCCAGCACGCTCAATAGATCAACAACGGCTTCTTGCTTTGTCGAGGATGATTCATCGGTTGTCGTCGCATCATCGTGCTCGGTCATGCTCCGAACACTAGCCACTCAAGGCCCACCGGCTACAGTTGAGAACGCATCACATTCACACTCGAGGAGAAACTCCTGACCTCCGAAACAATTGTGTCCGACGGCGACGCTGCCCCTGATACGCAGAATCCGGCTGGCGACACCACGTCCGACGCAACCGCATCATCTTTTTCCGACATCGGTGTATCCGCAGAAATCTGCGATGCCCTCGCTGCTGCCGGTATCACTGCACCATTCCCGATCCAGACTCTCTGCATTCCCCTCGCCCTTGAGGGAAACGACCTGATCGGCCAAGCCAAAACCGGAACGGGTAAGACTCTCGGCTTTGGTATCCCACTGCTGCAACGCATCGAACTTGGACAATCGGCTCCACAAGCACTGGTTGTCGTGCCAACTCGTGAGCTATGTATTCAAGTCGCCGACGACCTACAACTGGCCGGAAGCACCCAGGGCATCAAGGTGCTCAGCGTCTATGGTGGCCGCGCCTACGAACCACAAGTTCAGGCGTTGGCTAACGGCATCGACGTTGTCGTCGGCACCCCAGGCCGCGTGCTCGATTTAGCTCGCCAACGCAAACTTGATTTGTCGCAGGTCAAAATTCTTGTGTTGGATGAGGCCGACGAGATGCTCGACATGGGCTTCCTGCCAGATGTGGAAAGCATCGTGTCGCAGCTGCCCACCAAGCGTCAGACCTTGCTGTTCTCCGCCACCATGCCAGGACAGATCATCAACTTGGCTCGTCGTTACATGACGGCACCGACACATATCCGGGCCAGCGATCCGGATGACGAAGGTTCGACAGTCGAGGCAATCGAGCAGCACGTGTGGCGTGCTCACGCGATGGACAAGGTCGAACTTGTCGCCCGAGTCCTGCAAGCCGAAGGTCGGGAACTGGCCATCATCTTCAGTCGCACTAAGCGCACTGCCCAGAAGGTGGCCGACGAACTTTCCGACCGTGGGTTTGCCGTCGGCGCTGTTCACGGCGACCTGGGCCAGGGCGCTCGCGAACAAGCACTGCGCGCGTTCCGTTCCGGCAAAGTCGATGTGCTGGTGGCTACCGATGTGGCGGCTCGAGGAATCGATGTTGACAACGTCACCCACGTCATCAACTACGCCTGCCCAGACGATGAGAAGACCTACCTACACCGCATCGGTCGAACGGGACGTGCCGGTGCTTCCGGTGTGGCCGTGACCTTGGTGGACTGGGATGACGTTCCCAAGTGGCAGCTCATTAACAAAGCTCTGGGCTTGTCTTTCCATGACCCCATCGAGACGTACTCGTCTTCCGCGCACGTGTACACCGGGCTGGGTATTCCGGAAGGCACTAAAGGGCGTCTGCCAAAGGCGCAACGCACCCGTGAAGGTTTGAACGCAGAACAGGTCGAAGACCTCAACCCGGGTAAGTCGGATCGTTCAGCGAAGTCATCTGGTGGCGGTTCGCGTTCAGGGAATGGCAACCGCCGAAGTGGCGGGCGTAACCGAAACCGCACACGTTCTGGTTCTGGTTCCGGCAGCAAGAACTCAGGTGGCCAGTCTTCGAACTCGCAGAACCGTAATAGCGACTCGAAGAGTGGGTCTGGTTCCAGTAATCCGCAGCGTCGCAGACGGCGTACTCGCGGTGGAAAGCCCAACGGGACCACTGAATCTCAGGGCTGATTCGGCCAATCCGGTGATGGTGCGCCGAATCCGCCCCAGAACCTTCCGCCAATCGGGGTAACAGGCCACTGCTCGATCAATTGGGCTTTTTGCCTGCCCGATAACGATTTGGTGGTTGTCCATGCGCACGAACAGGACGCTCCCGAACCACTGTTTAGTCTTTCGACGACAGTGCTTGGGGTTTGTTTGCTTGCCCTGCCGATGCTCGTTTCCGGTGTCACCTTGACCCAAACCGGCGCTGACAACCCCAGTTCTGTCCAGCCACCACCGGCAACGCTGGTCGTGGATACCGGACAGCCGTAAACCCTGATCGTTGTCAGGAACGGGTCATCGTCACCCATGAATGCGTATTGCACGCAGGGCATTTGACCCATGCCCGTTGGCGAGTGCCAGGCGTTGGCACATAAAGCCCAGGTGTCGTCACGAACATTCGAGCCAACCGGATCAGGCTGATCACGGAGCGGCGTTGGCAGTCATCACATTCCAGGGCGACTGATCCGACGCTGGGTGGTTGTTCAGCTCCAGAGAACAGTGCACGTTTACCTTGCACGTCGTCGTCTCGGGCATCGATCACCGGAGCAGAAGGTCGCGGAACGCTCGCTGGTCGGATGCGATCGAAGCTGGGGGTGCTCACGCGGTGTCCTTGATCAAATGTTCGGCCACATCTCGATAGGCCTGTGCTCCACGGGAACTCTTGGCCGTTGCCAAAACGGAACGTCCGGCTGCCGGTGCTTCGGCAAAGCGCACTGACTTCGCGATGGGCGGTTCGATGACGGGAAGCTGGTAACGCTGCTTGACGTCTTCCAGCACAGCCTTGGCCAGATTTGTCCGAGGATCAAACATCGTCGGTAGTACACCTCGGATGGTCAATCGGCGATTACACAGACGCTGAACATCGGCCACGGTGTCCAACAACTGACGGACTCCACGGTGAGACAACGTCTCGCACTGCATCGGGATCAGCACCTCGTCGGCAGCGGTCAGCGCGTTGATTGTCAGCACGCCCAAACTTGGCGAACAGTCCAGCACGACGATGTCGTAATCCTGGGCAACGTCTTCTAGCGCGGACTTCAACGCGTACTCACGACCCGTTCGCGTCAATAGATGCGCCTCGGTTCCCGCAAGGTCGATGGTCGCGGGCAGCAAGTCGGGGCCGTCGTCAGTAGCGACAATCGCCAATCGAGCATCTACCCGACCAAGCAAAACGTCATGGACGGAGAACTCGAGAGCTTCTGGATCCAGACCCAACGAGAACGTCAGACAGGCTTGCGGATCTAAGTCGATGAGTAAGACCTTGCGGCCCGCCTCCGACCACGCAGCACCCAGCGATGCCACGGTCGTCGTTTTGGCGACGCCGCCCTTTTGATTAGCCACCGCGATGATGCGTGTCACTGGCAGTCCGTTCACGATCAGGAGTCCAACTGTCCGAAGTCTCTATTGTGCCTCTTGTGAGTGTGGTGACTGGAGCGGGTGTGCCGCGTGGCGCGCGCCGAATTTCGCTTTCGGTAAGTCTTGGTGAACTTGCTGCACTGCAAGTACCCGAACAGTCACCGAGTGAAACCAGGGGAACCGTTCTGCTGGTTCCTGGTTTTACCGGCAGCAAAGAAGACTTCCGCGAGATCCTTCCCTTACTTGCCGATTCCGGATGGCACGCCACAGCAATCGATCAACGGGGGCAATACGAGTCCGTCGGCAGCGACAACCCGGATGACTTTGCGCTCGATGTCCTCGCCGGCGACATCATCGACATCGTTGACCAACTGGTTGATCAAACTGGTCGCCCCGTTCATCTATTGGGCCATTCGTTCGGCGGAATCGTGACCCGTCGCGCAGCAACCCTCATCGCCGAACAAGGGGACGAGCGAACCAGACTCGCCTCATTGCTGCTGATGTCGTCCGGTCCCGGCCAACTCCCAGCAGACGTTCGAGAGGTCTTCGCACCTCTACGCGCGGCATTGCCGAACGTCTCGCTGGAAACGATCTGGCAAGCCACCCAAGAGATCGAGCGAGCCAACGGGATCGTTCCCCCATACCCCGAGCTGACTGAGTTCTTCCACCAACGATTCGTGAAGAACTCCCCTGCCGCACTGGGTGCGATGGCCGACATTCTGCTCACCTCACCGGACACCATCGACGAGTTCATCGCTGCCCGCGATTCCGGCCTTCCCGACCTGCCGGTGATGGTGATGTTCGGGATGAATGACACCCGATGGACGATCAATGAGCAGGCCGAGATGGCCCGTCGAATTGGTGCCCGCGTGGGGAAGATCGCCGACGCCGCGCACTCACCGGCTGTTGAACAGCCAGTTGCCACAGCAGCCATGTTGGAAGCCGCAATGTCCGATGCGGCAGATGCGAAGGCGAGATCAATTTCTCACCAAAATGCCGGATCTGGTTTCGCGCAGGTACGGGACGGGTATTCCGCCTTCATGGAACTTTCCCTACCGGTCACCGCCGGCCCGACAGCCATCGGGCCAACGCGGCGTGCGGTAGGGCGACAACTGACTGCTTGGGGCCTGGCGGATCGCTGTGACGACACTGAATTGATCGTCAGCGAACTGATCACCAACGCCATGCGTTACGGCTCAGCGCC
>JBDHZU010000073.1:0-9524 GCA_039812085.1 Candidatus Nanopelagicales bacterium
GCAGTCGCGTGCTTCGCACTGGCATCAACAACCTGATCTACGACAGGGTGTGCGAATGGCAGAAATCGTTCTCCTTCGTCATGGCGACACCGAGTGGAGCATCTCGGGTCAGCACACCGGTCGAACTGACCTCCCGTTAGTGGAGTCCGGTCGCCAGCGCGCCAAGTCGCTCGCCCCGGTATTGGCCAAGCGTGATTTCGGACTTGTGCTGTGCAGTCCGATGAAGCGTGCGCGCCAAACTGCAGAGCTTGCAGGTTTGGTTCCCGACGATCTGGACGACAACATGCTCGAGTGGGACTACGGCGCCTATGAAGGGATGACCACCCCGCAGATCCGGGAGGAACTCGGCAGCCCTAACTGGCTGATCTGGGACAACGTGATTCGTCCCGGAGATACGCCCGGAGAGACCACCGACGATGTGGCGAGACGTGCGCAGAAGGTGCTTGACCGCTGCCTGCCCGTGCTCGCCGAAGACCGCGACTGTGTCTTGGTGGCGCATGGCCACTATCTGCGGATCCTCACTGCGACATGGTTGGGGCTGGAATCCACTGACGGCAAGCTATTCGTGCTTGAGGCTGGTGCGTTGTCTTCGCTCGGCTTCGAGCGTGAACAACACGTCGTAACCTCGTGGAATCAGTAGCGATCGATAGGTTTGATTCATGTCGCTGTCTCTTGGAAACATCAGTTTTGACTCAACTGATCCGTTACCGCTGGCGCAGTGGTGGGCGGAACGACTAGGCGGCAAGATCACAGCGGAGAACCAGGGCTGGTTCATCGTGGTTGCCACACCGTTGGGGCCGAACTTCACTTTTCAGAAGGTGCCAGATCCCACACCAGGTAAAAACCGCATTCATCTTGATTTCGAATCCACTGCCGCGCAGAACGATGTCGAATCATTCATGTCCGCTGGTGCGAGCCATGTGGCTAATCACGATATGGGCGGCTTTGCGTGGACTGTTCTGGCCGACCCCGAAGGCAACCAGTTCTGTATCTCGCAGGCCCATAAGTCCTGAGTTCACTTGGGATTCCCGTAGCTCGGGCAGGAACGTCAACGTCAGTGGATCGATGAACCCATCAAGCGACGCAGGCGGGGGACCTGGGTGAAGAAGATCAGTCCCAGCGCGATGGCAGCGCCACCCAGAATCAAGAAGTACGGCACTGGACCAACCGCGTCTTCCAGGCGTGCCATCTGACCACCGATGGCATCACCCAGTGCTGAGGCGAGGAACCACAACGCCAACACCTGAGATTCCATGTTTCTTGGCGCGAGCTTGGTCGAAGCGGATAAGCCGACTGGGGAGAGCAACAACTCACTCAAGACCTGGATGAGGAATACCCCAGCTAGCCATTCCCAGGCCACCAAACCGGAATTAGCCAGGTTGGACACGAAGGCCATCAGGATGAACGACAAACCGATGCCGACGATGGCGTACGCAAACTTGGCCGGCAAGCTCGGTGCACGGCTTCCCATACGCAACCAAATCCAGGCAAAGATCGGCGCAAAGATGATGATTCCGACAGATTGAACCGACTGCAGCCAGCTAGCCGGGAACTCCCACCCGAATACCCAACGTGACGTGCTGTTTTCGGCGAACAGGTTGAGGATGCCGCCAGCCTGGTCATAGATCATCCAGAACATTGCGGCACCGATGAAGATCCAGATGTAGGCCTTCATCCGGTCTCGTTCGTCGCCGGTCAGATCGGGCTTGCTAAAGATCCGCCCGAAGTAGATCACCGGGATGATGCAGCAGATCACCACCAGTGCCACCACGATGATGTTCATCGTGAGATGTCCGGTCGCAAAGGCAATTGCGCCAGCGACCAGAGCAACAACGGCCCAGATTGCGGACTTCTTCAGCAGTGCTTGCTTGACCTCAGAGGACGCGGGATCTGGTGCTTCCAAGCCAACGTCATGCAGCGTCTTCGGCCCGAACGCGATCAACAAGACAACGGCGATTGTCATACCAATGGCGGCTGCACCGAATCCCCAGTGCCAGCCGTAGGTTGCACCTAACCAGCCACACAACAGCGGTGAGATGAATCCACCGACGTTGATGCCCATGTAGAACAGGCTGAAACCGGAGTCGCGGCGTTCACCTTCATCAGGATCGTTCGCGTACAGCATTCCAACCATGGCCGAGATGTTCGGCTTGAGCAGTCCAGTGCCCAGCACGATCAACGTCATGCCGATCCAGACGGAAACCGGAACTGGCACGGCCATCACATAGTGGCCAATCGCAATCACAATGGCGCCGATGACCACGGCTTTACGGGCACCGATCAAACGGTCAGCAGCCCAACCACCTGGCACGGCCATGAGGTAGACCATGGCGTTGTAGATGCCGTAGATTGCCACCGCTTCGGTGGAGGACATCCCCACGCCGCCGTTGGCGACAGAGTCGGCCAAGTACAGAACGAGGATGGCGCGCATTCCATAGAAGGAGAAGCGCTCCCAAAGCTCAGTGAAAAAGAGCGTGGCCAAGCCAATGGGATGACCGAAGAACCTGCGGTCGATCTCAGTAGTTGATGTTGCATCCGCAACTGACATGGGACAGACCGTAGGGCTCAGAGGGTGGTTATAGCTCGTTAGTCGCCCCAATCGGGCTGTATGGGGCATTCTTGGTCACTGCAGGTGGTCGTTTACTCCAGGAGGCAGTGCAGGTGTCAGGCGAGAACGAAGTCAAGGGTGTTGCCCGTTGGTTGCGCTCCAGCATCAGTCACCGTGACCTGGCTGCAAAGACCGCCGGATTTGCGGCGGCGGCATCTGTTGGGTCTGCATTCGCGCCGAGCCTGTTGCCTCGCAAGCCCCTAGACCAAGCAGTTGCGACTGGCGTTGCCGCCAGCCTTGCTTATGGCGTGACCAGCATGACCCAATCGTTCATCGACGGACTTTCACGCCGGGTCGCTCCCGGACGAGACCGTCCGAGTACCGACAGCCGCAAGTACCTCAACTCCATTGCTGGTGGCACGGCCATCGCGGCTGGGGTCGGACTGCAGCGGGCCTTCACCCAGCAGCCGGGTGAACCCGTGAAGCGGGCGGCCGTGCGGACCGCAGGTTGGGAACTGTGCGTGGCGGGAGGTGCCAGTGTCGGGATTACCGCTGTGCTTGGTTTGGCCGAATATCTGGAACGTAAGAACGGTGGAAAGCTGAACACGGCTGTTGTCCCGGTCGGTTTGGTGGCTGGTGCGGTGGTGTCTGGCTCTGAGATCGCCTGGTATCGCCGTAAGCAGGTCGATTCCCCGCCGTTGAAGTCGTCTTTGTTGCAGGGGGCAGGCGTCATGCTCGGCGTCTCGAGTCTGGGCTTCGTCGAGACTCGATTTGCTCGATTCGTCGGTGGGCAAGTTCGTACCTATATCCCTGGCCTTGCGCTGCTTGGTGAACCCATCGGACATGCACTGGGTCTTGGGGTGCTCGGCGCTGGAGTAGCGACTTCGCTGGAATACGTCTACCGCCAGGCTGAGCAAGGTGGCGCGGCAGTTGAGGCCGCATACGACGAACCGCCGACAGTAGAAACAGTTAGTGGTGGCCCGGATTCACAGGTCGATTGGTCGTCCTTGAGTCGGGAAGGTCGCCGATTCGTCAACATGGTGCTCGAACCCACGGACATCACCACGGTGACTGGACGCCCTGCGGTTAGCCCAATCCGTGCATTTGTCGGTCTGGACAGTGCCCCCACGGTTGACGCGCGGGTGAGCCTGGCAATGGCCGAGTTGGAGCGCCTAGGCGCGTTCGAGCGCAAAGTGCTGTGTCTGACTTCCCCGACTGGCACCGGCTATGTCAACTACGTGATGGCCGAGACGCTGGAATATCTGACCAATGGCGATTGCGCGACGGTCACTTTGCAGTATTCGTTGCGCCCTTCGTTCCTGTCGCTTGATCGGGTCAAGCTCGGTCGAGAACAGAACCGTGCCTTGCTTCATGCCGTGAGCGGACGGTTAGCCGGAATCCCGGTCGAGAAACGCCCCAAGCTGGTTGCGTTCGGAGAAAGCCTCGGGGCTTTCACCATGCAGGACTCCTTCCTGCATGAAGGAACCGCTGGTCTGCATCGCGCGGGGATCGAACGAGCGCTCTTTATCGGCACAACCGCAGAAAGCAAATGGGCAGAAATGTGGCGCCTGGACCCCGAGAAGTGGGATCCGGATGCCGAAGTGGTGGAAGTAGCCAGCTACGACGAGTGGCTGGAACTGCCGGAAGCCGTTCGGGATGGTGCCCGCTATGTGCTGTTGTCTCACCACGAGGACCCCATCACCAAATTCACTCCCGCTTTGGCAGTGCAAGCCCCCACCTGGATGGAGAAGGGGCCGCGCCGTTCACCGGCGGTTCCCGAAGGAGTCGACTGGATTCCTTTCTCCACGTTCATCCTGACGGTGGTCGACTTGAAAAATGCCAGCGAAGTCACGCCAGGTGTGTTCGCTGCCCGTGGGCACGACTATCGCGCGGACCTTGCTCGATTCACCGCGGTCAGCTTCGGGCTGGATGTCAGCGAGGAAGAACTGGCAGTGATCGAACCCGCGCTACGACGACGCGAATTGGTATGGGCAGAGAAGCGTCTCGTTGCCGAACAGTTCGCACAAGCCAAAGAAGCGGTGTCTCGACAGTTGTCGTCGTGGGGTGGGGCCACGTACGTGCTATCGGAGGATTCCAAGACGATTGACCTGTCCGTCTCACCGCCCACTGCGACGGGGACGTAGACATGGCCGCCCCGGACTACAAGGCAGGCGACTTAGGTCGAATGTTCAGCGAACGGCATGCCGATGCCGTTGCCGAACTCGGTCGCTTCAATTTGGCGGTGTTCGGTAAGACCGGGGCGGGGAAGTCAACGCTGGTCAATGCCGTCTTTGGGATGAAGGTGGCCGCGACAGGCACCGGAGCGCCCGTCACCTCGGGGATGAACTACTACGAACATCCCAACGGAATCCTGGGTCTCTACGACTCCCAAGGCTTTGAGACGGGGCACAGCGGAGATGCCGTTCTGGCCGGTCTCGATCAGATTGTGCGGCAAAGTCGGACCGAACCCATCGAACGCCAAATCCATGCGGCTTGGTACGTCGTGCGCTGGAGTGATCGCCGCTTCGAGAAGGCGCAGGAAGCATTCGTGCGACGGCTTGCCGAGATGGTTCCCGTCATCGCTGTCCTCAGTCAGGTGCCCATGCGTGCTGATGGGCAGATCCACGCCGAAGCCCTTGAGTTCGCCCGTTACATCGAATCCTGTTCGCTCCCGCTTGCTCCAACGAATGCGGTCATCTTGACCAACGCTGCTCCCGACGACTTCATGCAAACTGTTGTCTTCGGGTTGGATCGTCTGGTTGATGCCACGTTCGCGACCGCACCGGAAGCGACTCGACGAGCATTGAGCGCAGCTCAACTCGTCGATAAGGAGCGGAAAAGGCGCGCTGCGGAAAAAATTGTCAAAGCGGCTTCCTCATCCGCCTTGGCGGCGGGCATAACCCCGATCCCGTTCTCGGATGCGGCCATCTTGGTGCCCTTACAGATCACGATGATCGCGCGGGTGACTGCCGCCTATGGGTTGGCTGTTCCGTCGTCCAAGCTCGCTGCCCTGGTCGGATCACTGATGTTGTCCTCAGGGGCTACCACGGCCGGTCGATGGATGGTGTCGTCTTTGCTGCGTATGACACCGGGAGGTCAGGTTCCCGCTGCCGCAATTTCCGGGGCGGTTGCCAGCGGATTGACCTCGGCGATGGGTAAGGCATGGATTGTCGTGTGCGAACGCATGCTGGAACGTGAGCTTGCCGGTGAGGCCATCGATATGGATGCGATGCAGAGCGTCTTCGCGGACGAGTTCGCTCACCGAATGAGACTGAAGAAGTCAGATAACAACGAGTAGCACGCTCAGGAATCGGGCTGGCCGACAGCGATCACATCAGACAACGATGCCGCTAGGCACTGGGCAAATTCTTCCGGATGCTCTACCGCACCTACGTCGACGTTGACACCCAAGAACATCTGTCCGTTGTAGGACATCAGACCGACATTGACGGCTGCCCCGCCCTTGGGAGCGAACGGAACCATCGACAGCACCTCGGTCCCGGCCAGGTACACCGGAATCGGCGGACCAGGGACATTCGTGGCGACGAAGTCGGTGCCCTTCATCAAGCCACCCGCGATTTGTGTGGTGAGCGGACGCGGCATCACCGTCAGCAGCTTGTAGATCGCATCCGATAGCCCCAAGGCGGGTTCCAGTCGTGCCTGTTCCAAGATCGGACGAAGCTGACGAATCCGATCCGAGGCGTCGCCCACGTTCAAGGGAACCGGGAATCGGGCAGGAATCCATCGATTGCCCGAATTGGCATCCGCTGCAGCACGAACGTTGATCGGCATATGCATCCGCAACTCAGACGGATGCGAACCGTACTCGTGGTGGTAGGCAGCAACGCCACCAATGACGGCAGCAACAAATGCGTCATTCAGTGATGCCCCGACCGCCTTGGCGGCAGCTTTGAGTGCATCCAACGGTGCCTCAATGACAGAGAAGGCCACTCCGAGCGAGCGTTCCGTCCACAGATCACTCATGGGTTCCGAACTGGGTGCCAACAGGCGACCGGCTGATGCCATGAACTGTTGTGTGTTGAACGCAGTGCTCACCGGGTCTGACACAACTTTGCGCGCGTAAGAAGTGCTGAGAGCGGCTGCGGTCTTCACGTCTTCCAGCACATCTTGGGTCTCAAAAGTGACGGCTTGTTTGATGCGATCACTGAAGTTAGCGACGGCTCCACGTGGCTTGGCAGGCTTAGGGCCAAGCTCGTAGCTAGGGATTCGCTCTACGTCGAACAGAGTTGCTGCCATCTGCATCCCGCCGACCCCATCAGTGATCGAGTGATGAATCTTCACGATGACTGCGGAATGACCTTCGGCCAATCCGGTGATGACGTGGATCTCCCACAGAGGCCGTGCGCGATCGAAATCTTGTTCGCTGATGACCTCGGCATATTGCAGAACTTCTGCCAGTCCCGGTTGCGATTCGGGTAGACGAGTCCAACGTAGGTGGTAGTGGAAGTCGAAGTTCGGATCGACTTCCCACCGCGGGGGGAGTAGTGACAAAGGGTTGCCAATTGCCCGACGCCGCAGCTTTTCGTTCGCCAAGGACATGCGCTCGACGCGCTCTTCCAAAATCGCGGGATCAGGTGGACCATCCAGCTCCACCACCATCGTGATGACCGATCGGAGCAGGGGGTCTTCCTCCACGCCCCACATCACCGCATCGAAGGCGCCCATACGTGGGTCAAGCGAACTCATGCGAGTCATAGTGTCGATCGAAAGGCCACGATGCCACTGCGGATGCCAAGATGCGACCGTGCTCGTGACAGATTCTGGCGACGAACAAGCCCGGCGTGCGCAACGCACGTTGGTCGATCACTTGGTGCTGGGCGGACTAAAGTCGTGGGCAAGTGAACCAAGTCGAGTCCAGCTTGCGCCATTGACCTTGGTGTTCGGACGTAACTCCGCAGGTAAGTCGTCACTGATTTCGACCCTGACATTGTTACGGCAAACGTTGGCATCCGAACGTCCCTTCGAGCTGCGGACAAGGGGCGATTTTGCGGATGTGGGTTCCTTCCGCCTCGCGGTACACGACCACGATGTGAGTGAACCCATCAGCTTGGGGATCGGATTCACCGCTGTCGACGAAGACGCGGTCGGATTGTTATCCGCAGACACCCTGCGTGAATTGTCCTTTTCCTACACCTGGAACGACGACACTGATCGACCCGGACCCACCACTTTCTCGGCAGACCTTGGGGGATATCGGGCAAGTTTCAAACTGGATTCGCACGGCCGTTACGACGCGGAAACTGAAGACACGCAATGGCGAGATTTCATGCGCTCACTGGTCGTGGCCCGAGAAGTGCTCCCGCCACTTACGCATGTCACGGAACGCAACGTAGTTCGTCCAACGATGAGCGACCGTCCGGCCGATCAAGTGGTGGCTGATCCGTTGGCAGCGGTTCGTCTTGCTCTATCTGCCCAGTTGAACTCAGAACTCAATGACGTTCTCTCCCGAATCGCATACCTCGGTCCAATTCGGGCCCGGCCGGAAGGGACCGACCGAGTGGGCACCCTCGCGCACTATTACGTCGGTCCCGAAGGGGAACACACCACAGCAGTGCTGTTCGACGACGATGAACTGCTGGCGTCAGTCAACGATTGGTTCGATCGGCTCGGAATCGGATACCGCATCAAGATCGTGGCACCGTCCTCAGAAGATGTGCGGATGACGGCTGGCGACTTTGCCGTCATGGGACTGGTCGACACTCGTGACGACACTCCCACGCTGGTTTCGCCCCGTGCGGTTGGTTATGGCATTAGTCAGATCACGCCGGTCGTCGTGCAAGCGTTGATGTCCAAGCGGGGACTGGTCATCATCGAGCAACCGGAAGTTCACATCCATCCTGGTTTGCAAGCCAAGGTCGGCGATTTGCTCATCCATTCCATCCACGAACGCAAGAACCAAGTGTTGGTGGAGACGCATTCAGAGCACCTAGTGCTCCGTCTATTGCGACGAGTGCGAGAGGGAGTGTTGCACCCAGACGATCTGGCGATTCTGTATGTCGATGTGCTGGCGGATGGCGACGCATATGTGCGTCGATTGGATGTGGACTCCAGTGGCGAACTAGTGGAGGGCTGGCCAGGAGGCTTCTTCGATGAGCGCCTGGAAGAAGTGCTGGGACAAAGCTGGTGAGTACCACCGCGCCGGAGACCACGGTCGTTGTGGACGTAGGAATTGATCCCAATGCGATCGTCGATCCGATCACCACAGCAGATCCCGCGTTGGGTCGACTCATTCACGAAGAATTGCTGGAAGCGCTTTGCGTACACGGCCGTCTGATCTTCCTCTCGACGCAAGAGCGGACGGAGTTTGTCCGCCGACTAAAGGAACTCCCGAGTTCACTGAGTAAGTTGTGGGAAACCTTGATTACCAGTGGGCGTATCCGACTTGAGGTTGTGGACGCGGAATCCACGGCCAGTATCGGGCAGGCAATTGACGCTGACGAATTGGTGTCGCAGGTTGCTCAGCGCTTGGATCTGGTGCTGTTGGAGACTGATCATGCTCGCCAACTTGGGGTACCAACCGATGCGTTCAGCGCATTAGCGCCGGGGTCGTCGTTGGAGTTGGGTCGGGTGCCCACTGCCACGCGCACGCACGCTTTGGGTCATGCCCGCGAACTGCTCGACGCACCGATTCGAGTAGGGGACAACCGGGACGAGATTTGGCGAGATCGGTTCGCACCATTTGTCGACGTATGTAAGACCGTGATCATTTACGACCGTTATGCCGGAGTCGCTGCTGCCCGTCGATACCTCTATGACGATGAGGACCACAGTCGGGATGCCCTGACCTGGATGTTGGAACAGATCGCGGTGAAGAAGAAGCGCCGGGTTCGACTTATCACTGCAGTGATGGAAGAAGACAACGGTCGGCCAATGGATGAACAGGTCATCGCCCAGGCGTTGCAGTCCCTGAGAGATTCATTGGGAAAGCGGAAGCTGAAACTCGATGTCGTGCTGG
>JBDHZU010000074.1:0-9495 GCA_039812085.1 Candidatus Nanopelagicales bacterium
GGTGGCGGCTGGTGTGGCCAAGGCCCATGCCGACGTGGTGCTCATTTCCGGTCATGACGGTGGAACGGGTGCCTCACCGCTGACCAGCCTCAAGCATGCGGGTGGACCGTGGGAACTGGGTCTGGCGGAAACCCAGCAGACCTTGCTGCTCAACGGTCTGCGTGATCGCGTTGTGGTCCAAACCGACGGACAGCTCAAGACCGGACGCGATGTCGTCATCGCTGCGTTGCTCGGTGCTGAGGAATACGGTTTCGCGACGGCTCCGCTGGTGGTCTCTGGCTGCATCATGATGCGCGTCTGCCACCTGGATACCTGCCCAGTGGGAGTAGCGACTCAGAATCCGGTCCTGCGCGAACGTTTCAGCGGCAAGCCGGAATTCGTGGTGACCTTCTTCGAATACATCGCCGAACAGGTGCGCGAGATTTTGGCAGAGCTTGGCTTCCGCAGCCTGGATGAGGCCATCGGTCACAGCGAGTTCATCGACACCCTCGATGCGGTGAATCACTGGAAAGCGGCCGGTCTGGATCTGACACCGATCCTGTGGCAACCCGAACTGCCAGAAGGCACCGCACGTCGACAAGTGGTCGAGCAAGACCACGGTCTGCAGAAGGCATTGGACAACGAACTCATTGCGCTATGCGCCGATGCGCTGGAAGACGGTTCACCGGTTCGTGCGCAGTTGTCGATCCGTAACGTCAACCGGACGGTCGGCACCATGCTGGGCAGCGAGCTGACTCGTCGTCATGGTGAAGAGGGTCTGCCGGACGGCACGATCGACCTGACGTTCATCGGATCGGGTGGACAGTCATTCGGAGCGTTCGTGCCGCGTGGAATCACCATGCGCTTGGAAGGCGATACCAACGACTATCTCGGCAAGGGATTGTCCGGTGGTCGACTCGTGGTTCGTCCTGATCGAGCCGCACCATTTGAACCCAGCGAACACATCATCGCGGGCAACGTCATTGCCTACGGGGCCACCAGCGGAGAAATCTTCGTTCGTGGTCAAGTGGGAGAGCGTTGCTGTGTGCGTAACTCGGGTGCGACTGTCGTGGTCGAAGGCGCAGGTGACCACTTGTGCGAATACATGACGGGCGGACGAGTAGTTGTCCTTGGGCCGGTGGGACGCAACGTGGCAGCAGGTATGAGCGGTGGTGTTGCCTACGTGCTGGATCTCGATCCAGAACTGGTCAACCGAGAAATGGTGGAACTGGAAGCTCTGGAGGACACGGATCGGGAGTTCTTGACCGACATCGTGACCCGTCACGCAGAGAACACCGGATCGAGCACAGCCGAAGCGCTGATCAACGACGGTGATTCTGCATGTGATCGATTCACCAAGATCATGCCGCGGGACTACAAGCGAGTCCTACAGGCAATTGCTCGGGCAGAACAAGAAGGTGCCGACGTAAACGCGGCCATCATGCAGGAGGCGGCTCGTGGCTGATCCCAGAGGATTCCTCACACACGATCGAGAGTTGCCTAAGCGGCGACCAGTCGATGTCCGCATCCAAGACTGGAAAGAGGTCTACGAAGACTTCGAACCCGGCAAGATCGAGACCCAAGCGTCTCGCTGCATGGATTGCGGAATCCCGTTCTGTCATCAGGGCTGCCCACTGGGCAACCTGATTCCCGAGTGGAACGACTTGGTCTGGCGAGACGACTGGGCAGATGCCAGCGAACGTCTACATGCCACGAACAACTTCCCGGAGTTCACTGGTCGGTTGTGCCCGGCACCGTGCGAGACCGCTTGTGTGCTGGGAATCAACCAGAACCCGGTGACGATCAAACAGGTCGAGGTGGAAATCGTCGAGCGTGCCTGGGCAGACGGAAACGTCAAGCCGCAGCCACCGCAGCGATTGTCCGGACGGACTGTTGCCGTGGTGGGTTCAGGACCAGCGGGATTGGCGGCTGCTCAGCAGTTGGCTCGTGCTGGCCATACGGTTGCCGTCTTCGAGCGAGCTGACCGTGTGGGTGGCTTGCTGCGGTACGGAATCCCCGAGTTCAAGATGGAGAAGCAGTTCCTGGACCGTCGTCTGGAACAGATGGAAGCCGAAGGGGTGAAGTTCCGTACCGGTGTAGAGGTAGGAACGGACTTCTCCATTGCCGACCTGCGTCGTCGCTATGACGCAGTGGTGTTGGCTATCGGGGCAACTCAAGCGCGAGACCTACCGGTTCCGGGACGTGAACTAGGTGGCATCCATCAAGCGATGGAATATCTGCCGTTGGCTAACCGGGTATGTGCCGGTGATGCGGACGTTTCCACGATTGATGCCAAGGACAAGCACGTCATCGTCATCGGTGGCGGTGACACCGGTGCGGATTGCTTGGGAACCGCGACTCGCCAAGGCGCGACCAGCGTGACTCAGCTTGAGATCATGCCGCGCCCACCTGAGGAGCGAGCAGGTAATCAGCCCTGGCCGACCTATCCGATGATTTACCGGGTATCTAGTGCTCACGAAGAGAACGGTGAGCGTCTGTACGCGATGAACACCACCCGATTCGTTGATGACGGAAACGGTCGTGTGGCCGGAATTGAACTGATCGAAGTTGAATTCGTGGATGGTCGATTTGAACCAGTCGATGGCAGTGAACTCACCTTGCCTGCTGACCTGGTTTTCCTCGCTATGGGCTTCACCGGTCCAGAAGCCGGACAACTGTCGAGCCAGCTTGGCTTGGAGTTAGATCCGCGGGGCAATATCGCGCGTGACAACTCCTACGCGACTAACGTTGATGGCGTGTTCGTTGCAGGTGACGCAGGACGTGGTCAGAGTCTGATCGTCTGGGCAATTGCCGAGGGCCGATCTGCCGCCGCGTCAGTGGACGCTTACCTCAATCAGGGCGACACCAACCTGCCGACGACGATTCCGCCGACCGCACGACCATTGGTGGTCTGAGACTTTCCGATGTATCGCCGCGCAAAGATCGTGTGCACGCTGGGTCCAGCCACTTCTGGCGAGGGCTCCATCGAACAGTTGGTTCGTTCGGGCATGGATGTTGCCCGAATCAACATGAGCCACGGTTCGTACGAGGATCACGCACGAGCTATCGCGGATGTCCGTCACGCAACTGATGCCACCGGGCACGGTGTCGCTGTTCTGGCTGACTTGCAGGGCCCCAAGATTCGTCTGGGCACTTTTGCGACTGAGCAGAATGTGCTGCACGTCGGGAACGAGTTCACCATCACCACCCGCGACGTTGCCGGTGACGAAACGTGTTGTTCAACGACGTACTCGGGCTTGCCGCATGACGTGAAACCTGGCGACCTGCTGTTGATCGATGATGGCCGACTGCTCTTACGCGCGGCTCGAGTCACGGACACCGATGTGGTCACTGAAGTCCTCGAAGGTGGCCCAGTTTCTGATCACAAGGGTATTAACTTGCCGGGTGTGGCGGTGAGCGTTCCGGCACTGACGAGCAAGGACATCGCTGATCTGGAATGGGCGTTGCAGGCTGGTGCGGATCTCATCGCACTGAGCTTTGTGCGAACGGCTGACGATGTCATCGTCGCCCGAGAAGTTATGCAACGACTCGGGATCCATATCCCTGTACTGGCCAAGATCGAGAAACCCCAGGCGGTGGAAAACCTCGACGAAATCGTCGCCGCCTTTGACGGTGTGATGGTGGCCCGCGGTGACCTCGGAGTGGAACTGCCGATTGAACAAGTTCCACTCGTGCAGAAGAACGCCATTGATCGATGTCGTGCAGCGGGTAAGCCAGTCATCGTGGCCACCCAAATGCTGGACTCAATGATTACCGCCACCCGGCCCACCCGTGCCGAAGCCTCCGATGTTGCAAACGCCGTGCTGGATGGGGCAGATGCGCTGATGCTGTCTGGTGAGACCTCAGTTGGGGCGCACCCGCCATTGGTGGTGGAGACGATGGCGCGGATCATGCGCCATGTGGAGGGCGAAGCCGTCACCACGCTGCCGAAGACTTCTGATGACGGCATCAGTTCCACCGCTCGTGCATTGACCCGGGCTGTCACCCAAGTTGGTGCGGCCGTGGGTGCTACGCACTTGTGTACGTTCACCGAAACCGGTCTCACCGCACGCATGGTCGCCCGACATCGGTCTCCGATCCCGTTGGTGGCCTTCACTCCCAACCAGCGAGTGCGTTCTCAACTGGCTCTGGTGTGGGGTGTTGAAACTTTCCTCGTTCCAATCGCTTCCAGCACCGACAAAATGGTCGAAATGGTGGATGCGGTCCTGTTGGAACAGCGCCGCGCACAGCCCGGTGATCGGGTGGTTGTCGTCGCCGGTGTTCCACCGGGCATTGCCGGGACGACGAACGGTATGCGGGTACACATCATGGGAGTCAACGAACTCGATCATGATGCTCGCGTGGCCCAAGCCCAAGACCCAGAAGAGGGTTTGTAGTCAACTCGTCGCTGAGACGACCCGATTGTTAGCGATGGCATCCACTAAGGAGCGATGGTCGCGTTCATTCTGGTCGGCGTAAGCGCGCGCGAAGGCAGTCATTGCTTCGTCGAGTTCGTTGTTGCGACCGACGTAGGCGGCGATGGCGATGGCGTCCCCGCTACGGGCATGAGCTTTCGCAAGTGTCCACGCGCATAGTTGGGCGTAGCTGCTCATGAGTTCGGGGCTCATCTCGTCGACGGCTGCCGATCCCTTCCAGTCGCGTAACTGACGCAGGTAGAAATCTCGCTGCTGACCATCCGCGCCAAGTACGCGATCCCAGCCAAGGAAGATGTCGCTAGCCGATTGCATGAGTCGCTGCCCGGCAACGACTCGTTCTCCGTGATTGCGGTATTGGCTGGGAGCGGTGAATTGCTCGATCACTGAACGTTCTGCCTGCTTCACCTGCAGGAATAGAGGATCTTCTTCATCGCGCCCGATGAACATGGCGACAAAGCAGCGTGTTCCGACACTGCCCACTCCGACGACTTTGCGTGCCAAGTCGGTGTAAGTGAATTGTTCCAACAGATGCTGACGATCTGACGGAAGAGTTTGTTGATAGTTATGGATGATTGTGGCGATGGCATCGCGCAAGCGCTGTTCGTCTTCCGCGTTCGACATTAAGTCGCGAACGTTGGTGATCAGTGGAGGATCGGAGATGATCCGACGTTTCCCATCGACGACTTCGGTGAGCTTGTGCATCGCTTGCATGGAATCGCGGTTGCGGGTCTTATTTAAGTTCTTCTTTGCGCGCTTGCGTTCGGTCGCATCTGCTTGCCCCTTTACCGCCTTCATGACGACGTCGGCGTCCAGGCTTGCGTACCAGATATCGAGCTGACGCATCTGCGCGAACTCTTGGATGCTGGTGCGGTACTGCTGGGAGCACGCTTCGATGATGCTGCGCCGTTTGCTCTTACTGAACTCGCGTTCGCGGCCGGCGACCTCGAACGAAGTGACGAGTCGTTTGAGATCCCATTCCCACGGCCCAGGGTTGGTCTCGTCAAAGTCGTTGATGTCGAAGATGAGCCGACGTTCGGGAGTGCCAAAGGCTCCGAAGTTCGCTAAGTGGGCGTCACCACAGATCTGTGCGTATAGCCCTGACTGTGCAGTGCGTGCCAAATCGGAGGCCATGATCAGCGCCGCGCCGCGGTAGAAGGCGAAGGGAGATTCGGCCATGCGCTCGTACCGAATAGGAACGAGTTCCGGTACTCGGGTTTGGGCTTGCGACTGCAACAAGGTGATCGGATCAGGTCGATCGAGAGACGGTTCGAAGATGGCGTGGCTCATCCGAGGAATCCGTCGTCGAGCCGTGCGTCCGTGCTCGTAACGTTCCTGCGGAGTGTGGTGTTGGTGAATCCATTCGCCGGCTGGCCCAGCGGGGGAGTCGTCGCTCATGGGCCGACTCTTTCACCTCAACACCACAGCAAACGTCAGCACGTCACTCGGTTGACGACGTTTCGCTACCCCCCAAGTTGCTTAGTGCTGATCACGCTCCGTAGCGTAGATGTCATGGCAAGCGACTACGCGAAGGCTCTCGGCGGCAAGCTGAGAGCGATCCGGCAGCAGCAAGGGTTGAGCCTTCACGGAGTCGAGGAACGATCCGGTGGGCGTTGGAAAGCCGTCGTGGTCGGGTCCTACGAGCGCGGTGACCGCGCCGTCACCGTGCAAAAGTTGGCCGAACTTGCCGACTTCTACAGCGTTCCTGTCTCGGAACTACTTCCTGAAGCAGCCCCTGCGGCAGCCGCTGAGCCCCCGCCGCGTTTGGTCCTGGACCTGGAACGTCTCGGTCAGGTTCCGGCAGAGAAGGCAGGCCCGCTGGCGCGCTACGCCGCAGCGATTCAGGCTCAGCGCGGGGACTACAACGGTCGAATCCTGTCCATCCGCCAAGACGATCTGCGTACTTTGGCTGTGATTTACGACGAGAGCCCTTCGGTGCTGGCCGAGCAACTCATCCAGTGGGGTGTGCTCAACCCCGAAGCTCGCCGCGCCATGGAGTAGCGCGCGACGCGCCAAGGTGACAACCAGCTTTCGTGGCTGAGTGATTGACCCGGTACCCTGGGAAGCCAAACCACATCCTTTAAGGACCGTCCTGTGAGGCGGACAAGGAGGTCGGTGCGGATGAGCCCTGCATCCCAACGCACTGTCTTGACTGACGCGGATATCGACCGCGTCCTCACTCGCATTTCCCACGAGATCGTGGAACAGGCCAAAGGCGCGGACAATCTCGTCATCTTGGGGATCCAGAAGCGTGGAGTACCTCTGGCCGCTCGGCTGGCTGAGCGAATCGCCGCTATCGAAGGTCATCCCATTCCCACTGGCGCGTTGGACATCACGATGTACCGCGACGACTTACGACTTCGCCCTGCTCGTTCGTTAGACCCCACCCAACTGCCGGATACCGGCATTGATGGCCGAACCGTTGTCCTCGTGGATGACGTGTTGTTCTCCGGTCGCACTGTGCGAGCTGCGTTGGATGCCTTGTCGGACTTCGGGCGTCCCCGGATTGTTCGGCTCGCCGTCTTGATTGATCGCGGTCATCGAGAGTTGCCCATTCGAGCGGATTACGTCGGCAAGAACATTCCGACCTCATCCCGCGAGGTGGTCCGAGTACGTCTGGCAGAACTCGACGGACGCGACGGCGTGGAACTACTCCCAGCGAAGCCGACTCATCCTGAAGGTGGCGATGCAGCGTGAAGAATCACTTGCTGTCAACTGCGGACTTGACCAAGGAAGATGCCCTGCGGGTGCTCGATACGGCAGCGGAACTAGCGCGAGTTTCTGACCGGCCCATGAAGAAGCTGCCCACCTTGCGCGGACGAACCGTGGTGAACCTCTTCTTCGAAGACTCCACCCGAACTCGCATCTCGTTTGAGGCGGCGGCTAAACGGTTGAGCGCCGATGTCATCAACTTCAGTGCGAAAGGCTCCAGTGTTTCCAAGGGGGAGAGCCTGAAGGACACAGCTCAGACTCTGCAGGCGATGGGCGCTGATGCCGTGGTCATCCGTCATCAAGCCAGCGGCGCACCCCATCGGCTCGCCACCGCCGGATGGATCTCAGCATCGGTGGTCAACGCTGGCGATGGCACACACGAACATCCGACCCAGGCGTTGCTGGATGCCTACACGCTTCGTCAGCATCTATCCGCTGGGGTGGGCGATCTCAGTGGGCGACGAATCACTGTCGTCGGCGATGTTCTCCACAGCCGCGTGGCGCGCTCGAACGTCTTGTTGCTGTCCACCCTGGGTGCGACCGTCACCTTGGTAGCGCCACCCACGCTGCTGCCGGTCGGCGTGGAAACGTGGCCGTGCGAGATTTCTTACGACCTCGATGCCGCACTCATTGATACCGACGCCGTGATGATGCTGCGCGTACAAACCGAGCGGATGAACGACTCGTACTTTCCCACTGTGCGTGAATACAGCCGAGGCTATGGGCTTGATGCTCGCCGGATGAAACTGATTGGCGAACACGCAATCGTGATGCATCCCGGACCAATGAACCGAGGCGTGGAAATCACCGCAGATGTCGCCGACTCGAAACGATCAGTGATCGTCGAACAAGTAGCAAACGGCGTGAGTGTTCGAATGGCGGTGCTGTACCTGCTGTTGGGCGGTATGGCGGATCAAACGGAGGCCACTTCCTGATGGCAAGTCAATCTCGACCGCGGACGTTGTTCACCGGCGCGATCCTGCCTGACGATTCGGTCGTCGATCTACTGGTTGAGGGCGCGGTGATTGCCGACGTAACCGAAGCCGGTGCAACACCCTTCAGTGAAGACGATGTCCGTCAGGTTGATGTAACCGGATTGCGGGTGCTGCCTGGTCTGGTCGATCTGCACACGCACCTACGCGAACCGGGACGTGAGGACAGCGAGACGGTTGAGACCGGAACCCGCGCTGCTGCGATGGGTGGATTCACTGCCGTGCATGCTATGGCAAATACCGAACCGGTTGCCGATACCGCCGGTGTGGTCGAACAGGTATGGCGACTTGGTCGAGAGGCCGGTTGGTGTGAGGTTCGACCAGTCGGAGCTGTCACCACCGGGCTGGCAGGGACGCATTTAGCTGAGCTTGGCGCAATGGCCGATAGTGCTGCTGCTGTCCGGGTGTTCTCTGACGACGGCAAGTGTGTGGATGACGCGGTCATCATGCGGCGGGCACTGGAATACGTGAAAGCGTTCGACGGGGTCATTGCCCAACATGCCCAAGAGCCTCGATTGACCGAAGGCTCGCAGATGAATGAGGGCGCATTGTCCGGTCGCCTAGGGCTACGAGGTTGGCCGGCAGTCGCAGAGGAAGCAATCATCGCCCGCGATGTCCTTTTGGCCCAGCATGTCGGTTCCCGACTGCACGTATGTCACGTATCCACTGCAGGATCGGTGGAACTCATTCGCTGGGCCAAGAGCAAAGACATCGATGTCACGGCTGAAGTCACTCCCCATCACTTGTTGTTGACCGATGACCTTGCCGCCACCTATGACCCGATTTACAAGGTGAACCCGCCATTACGCTCTGCTGCCGATGTCCATGCGCTGCGCGAAGCTTTGGCCGACGGGACGATCGACGCTGTTGCCACTGACCACGCACCTCATCCGGTGGAAGACAAGGAATGTGAATGGGCCGCCGCCGCATTCGGAATGGTCGGCCTGGAAACCGCACTGAGTGTGGTGATCGAAACGATGGTGGATACCGGACTGATGGATTGGCAGGCAGTCGCTGACCGAATGTCGATTCGACCTGCCCATATCGGACGTGTCCATGGACAGGGGCGTCCCATCGCGGCAGAAGAACCAGCGAACCTCGTCTTCGTTGATCCGCAGGCACGTCGCCGGATCGTGCCCAGTGAACTCACCAGTCGCAGTCGCAATACCCCATACCGGGAACTGACGTTGCCCGGACGGGTGGTGCACACCGTGTACCGCGGACGGCTTACCGTCAGCGATGGCGAACTCATGGAAGATTCAGTCGTTGGTGCCGGGGGGAATGAATAAATGTCAGTGCGTGGTTTTGGTCGGGCACCGAAGGGTTTGTTTGTTCTCGAAGATGGTCGTCACTTCGTCGGAACGGGATTCGGCGCTTCC
>JBDHZU010000075.1:0-9355 GCA_039812085.1 Candidatus Nanopelagicales bacterium
TTCAGTTCGCGCCAAAGCCAAGGACGATTCCAAGACCGCATCAGCAAGATCAGCCAGTTCCCCGGTGACTTGCTCGTAAGGCGCTGCACCCACTAAATCTCGGGCAGCCGTCTGGGCAAGTCTGCTGCGATAAATCACCCGCAAGGCAATGGATCCTTGCGACCAATCCCCCGCGCCAAGCACTGCTTGGGTGAACTCGGCAATGAGTTGATCGCGAGTGGGGGGTTGATCACAGTCGGCGGCTAACGCTTTCCATTGATCGCTGTGTCGTCGGAAGTGACTGCCGAGTGCTTCGCTGGCTCCGAGTACCGCAATAAATCGCTGCCTGAATACCTCGTCTGTGCCGAAGATTCGAGCGAACTGGTCGTCCGTCTGGTTGTGCGCGATCTCCTGCACACTCAGCAACGCGAGGTCAGGGTCGGCGGCGCGGGTAAACGTAGAAAAGACTTCCCCGTCGGCTGGACCGAGGAAGCTCAACGCCGGATCTGCGAGCAGAGTGGCCGCTTGCTCTGGGTCAGAGAACCCAGCCCGGATGATTGGCCCAAGGCTGCTGACCGGGCGGGTTGTCACAGGACTGGTAGGTACTTCGCGCGCTCGAACTCCGTCACTTGACGGGCGTACTCCTCCCACTCAGCACGCTTGTTGCGCAAGAAGAAGTCGAAGACGTGCTCACCCAAGGTCTCAGCCACGAGCTCGCTGCGTTCCATGATCTGGATCGCTCGGTTCAAGCTGGTCGGAAGCGGTTCCAAGCCCAGTGCCCGACGTTCGGCCGGAGTCAGACTCCACACATCGTCTTCGGTCTCCGGAGGAAGCTCAAGACCATCTTCGATTCCCTTGAGACCAGCCGCCAGCAGTAGCGCATAAGCCAGGTAGGGGTTACAGGCACTGTCCAGGGCGCGGTATTCGATTCGGGCCGAGTTGCCCTTATGCGGCTTGTACATCGGCACCCGCACTAACGCGGATCGGTTGTTCAGTCCCCAGCAGACAAAGCTCGGGGCCTCATCCCCACCCACCAAACGCTTGTAGGAATTGACCCACTGGTTCGTGACGGCGGTGATTTCCGGAGCATGTCGCAGTAGACCTGCCATGAATGAACGAGCAGTCTTCGACATCTGCATCGGCGCGCCCGCTTCGAAGAAAGCGTTGCTCTCGCCCTCGAACAGGCTCATGTGGGTGTGCATGCCGGAACCGGCCGCGTCTTGGAACGGCTTGGGCATGAAGCTGGCATGCAGGCCTTGTTCCAGTGCGACCTCTTTAACCACAAGTCGGAAAGTCATCAAGTTGTCGGCGGTGGACAACGCATCGGCGTAGCGCAGGTCGATCTCTTGTTGACCTGGTGCTGCTTCGTGATGACTGAACTCCACCGAGATCCCCATCGCTTCCAGCATGGTGATCGCGGTGCGTCGGAAGTCCTGGCCGCCACCTTGTGGTGCGTGGTCGAAGTAGCCGACGTTGTCGACCGGGGTGGGAATCGACCCATCGGACGGAAGGTTCTCCAGCAAGAAGAACTCAATCTCTGGATGGGTGTAGAAGGTGAATCCCATATCAGCAGCGCGGGCAAGGGAGCGCTTAAGCACCCAACGTGGATCGGCGTAGGAGGCAGAACCATCCGGCAAGGTGATGTCGCAGAACATGCGAGCAACGCCGAGGGTTTCCCCGCGCCACGGCAGCACCTGGAACGTGCTGGGATCCGGCTTGGCGATCATGTCCGATTCGCTCACTCGGGCAAAGCCCTGAATGGCTGATCCGTCGAAGCCGATGCCTTCTGCGAAGGCGGACTCCAGCTCTGCTGGAGCAACTGCCACCGACTTGAGCATGCCCAGCACATCGGTGAACCACAGCCGCACGAAGCGAATGTCCCGCTCTTCAATAGTGCGAAGGACGAACTCAGTCTGCTTGTCCATCTGCCCATCCTCCCACGCTGGGGCCCTAATCTGGGGCCTGTGTCCGTCCGCCTTGCTCTTGCCCAGGTCAACCCATGTGTGGGTGACCTTGCGGGCAACAGTGCATTGATCCGCGAGGTTACCGAGCGAGCGGTAGCGGAAGGCGCTCAGATCGTGGCTTTCCCGGAAATGGCACTGACTGGTTACCCCGTCGAAGACTTGGCGTTACGCCGTTCATTCCAACGTGCAGCTCAGAAAGCTCTCGAACAACTTGCCGTCGATCTGCAACGGCTCGGTCTCGGTGACGTTTTGGTGATCGTGGGCAGTCTGGGCACCGATCACGATGGTCGGGCCACTAACTGTGCGGGCCTACTTCGTGGCGGGGTTGTCGAACAGATCTACGTCAAACACCATCTGCCGAACTACGGCGTCTTCGACGAACATCGCCTGTTCTCCGCTGGCTCGCAGCCCTGTGTATTCGCCGAAGGTGGAGTTCGATTTTCGCTGGCGATCTGCGAAGACATCTGGCACTCCGACAGCCCGGCCCAGCAGGCCGCTACGACTGATGCAGATGTATTTCTCATCATCAACGCATCGCCTTTTGAACAGAACAAGTTCAACGTTCGTCGGCAGTTGTGCGCCGACCGTGCCGCCGAAACCAACTGCATCGTTGCGTACGTCAACCAAGTCGGTGGTCAAGATGAGTTGGTCTTCGATGGTGGATCAATGCTGGTCAGTCCAGACGGCGAACTCCTTGCCGGATCGGTTCGCTTTGCCGAAGACATCTTGCTCGTGGATCTTCCCGCCGACACCGATACCACCGTCACGTCGGAACGTATTGCCCTGCCCGACCGAGATCATTGGAGTGGGCCGTTCGATGTCGGCATCACGGACACTGAAGGTCCAGGCGAGCTGTATGCGGCTCTCGTGCTTGGTCTGCACGATTACGTCACAAAGAACGGCGTGGAATCGGTCGTCGTCGGTATTTCTGGGGGGATTGATTCCGCGCTTGTCGCCGCGCTCGCTGTCGATGCATTGGGTCCAAACAATGTGCACGGCGTGATGATGCCGTCGCAGTACTCCTCCGAACACTCAGTCGCAGACGCGCAAGGATTAGCCGAACGGACTGGATTGGCTGCACGAAAGATTCCCATCGCACCAATGTTCGATGCGTACCAAGATGCGCTGAATCTGACTGGCCTGGCGGAGGAAAATCTGCAGGCCCGTATTCGAGGCGCAATCCTCATGGCGATCTCTAACTCGGAAGGCCACCTCGTATTAGCTCCAGGGAATAAGAGCGAACTGGCCGTCGGCTACTCAACGATTTACGGTGATGCAGTCGGCGGGTTCGGCCCGATCAAAGACGTCCCCAAGACGTTGGTCTGGCAGTTGGCCCGTTGGCGTAATCAGTGGGCGCGGGACAACGGCAAGACCGAACCGATTCCCCCCAATTCGATCGAGAAACCACCGAGCGCCGAACTGCGTCCCGGCCAGTTGGATACCGATTCCCTACCCGATTACGCCGAGCTTGATGCCGTACTCACAGGCTACATCGAGAATATGTCCGGTACGGAAGAACTCGTCGCCGCCGGATACGACTCAGCCTTGGCCACACGCATCCTGCGCATGACTGATTTCGCTGAATACAAACGTCGTCAGTATCCGCCCGGCACAAAAATCACGAAGGTGGCCTTTGGGCGTGATCGCAGACTGCCGATTACCAACCGCTGGCGCGAGCCAGACATCAGCTAGTCAACGACGGGCTGCGCAACTGCATCCGGTGTGCCGTCTTCGGTCTCATGGTGCGTCGATGTCCAGTGCGCTTCTTCCGGATCTTTCGGCAGCCAGAGCAGCACGAACACCAAACCCACAAGGGCCATCACCGCGCCGGTAATCGCCACCAATGTGAACGAATGCATGAACGACGAGACTGCATTGTCTTGCAGAACGGTGGCTTGAGCCGGTGAAATCAGCCCCTGCGACACCGCACGCCCGATGACCTCGTAAGCCGCACCCACGGAATCTTCCAGAGCTGCTGCCGCCTGCGGTGGAACCTGAAGTCCATTCAAGTGACCGATCATGGCGTTCTTGAACGCAACTGCGCCGATGCTGGACAAGATCGCCACCCCGAACGAGCTGCCAACCTGGCGAAGCGTGTTCTGCATCGCAGATCCCGCACCTGCTTTGGCTGGCGGAACCGCGAGCGTCATCCGGGTCGTCGCTGGGGCCACGACATTTCCCATGCCGAAGCCAAAGATGAAGAAGACCAGCAGTACCAGCCACAGCGGCGTCGCCGGTTTGAACATTGCGATGGCCAAGAAGGACAAGCCCGTCAGCGTGATTCCCACTGAGACGACGACACGAGCACCGAACCGGTCAACCATCTTTCCGCTACGCGGCGCTGCCAACACTTGACCAATGGCAAACGGAAGCGTGCACACACCGGCTTTGAGCGGCGAGTATCCCCGCACGACCTGCATGTAGAAGGTGAAGAAAAGGAACGAACCCATCATCGCGCCAAAAACCAGGGCGAGCATGGCGACCGACACCGTGAATGACCTGATCTTGAAAAGCGAGAGATCCATTGATGGGTGTGGCGACTTGGCTTGCTGGAATACGAACAACACCAGAATCGCGACGCCAGCAACGAATGGACCCACCACCGCTGGGGACAGCCACTCCTGCGTATCGCCACCGTGCTCGATTGCGTAGACAACCAGAATCAGACCAGTAATCGACAACAGCAAACCGATGATGTCGAGCTTTCCCGGATGCGGGTTCTTGGTCTCGGGAACGATGGCGAAGATTCCGATCAAACCCAGGATGATGATGGGCACGTTGACCAGGAACACGCTGCCCCACCAGAACCATTCAAGGAGCAGGCCGCCGAGTACTGGACCAAGCGCAACCGCTCCACCCACGGCCGCAGCCCAGATACCGATTGCGCGACCACGTTCTTTGGGCGGGAAGATGACGGTGATGATCGCCAAGGTGACTGGCATCACCGATGCACCGAAGACACCCATCAGCGCGCGCGCAGCAATCAACTGATCGGGAGTCTTGGAAAAGCCGCAAAGAGCGGATGCAATCGCGAAGCCAATGAACCCGATGACGAGGATGCGTTTGCGGCCGTAACGGTCACCCAGCACTCCCCAGGTGAACAACATCGCGGCGAACACCAGGATGTAGGCATTGATCGCCCAGACCAATTCTCCTTGGGTGGCGTTGAGGTCTTCCTGAATCGTCTTGAGGGCGACGTTCATGATCGTGTTGTCTAGGACGACTACCAGCAGGCCGGTAATAAGAACGCCCAGGATGGCCCACCGTCGAGGGTGACCTTCCTGGGCAAGGGCGGCGCGATCGTCAGCGTCGAACTCTGGGCCAACTTCTTCGTCTTGTGGCAGACCGTTAGGCATAGGGAACACTGTGACAGGTTTCTGCGTTTAGAAGAAGGTCTGGGGTGGGCATCACATCCACTGCAGCGCATAATGGATATCGCTAACTGAACAGCACTTGCCAATACCGGCGACTTGTCCGGGGACCGCACGAGCGGCCTCGAGATCGGGGAACTGAAATGACGGCACCATCTGGGCCTGTGCCCACCTCTGAAAACCACCTCTACGGTGGCGCTATTAACGCTGACGCACCTGTTCGTCGCGTGACTGTCAACGACCTCGCTAAAGCGAAGGTCGAACATGACCGCTGGCCCATGATTACGGCCTACGACTACCTCTCCGCTCAGGTCTTTGACCAAGCCGGAATCCCGGTCATGCTGGTTGGAGACTCAGCCGCGAACGTCGTTTACGGCTACGACTCAACGGTTCCAGTCACTGTCGATGAACTCATTCCTTTGGTTCGTGCCGTGGTTCGTGGATCACAACGCGCAATGGTTGTTGCTGATCTTCCCTTCGGCTCGTACCAGGCATCGCCGGAACAGGCACTTGCCACTGCGACTCGATTCCTCAAGGAATCCGGAGCGCATGCAGTGAAGCTGGAGGGCGGCGCTCGAGTGCTACCGCAGGTCGAAGCTCTGGTCGCAGCCGGGATTCCCGTGATGGGTCACTTGGGGCTCACTCCCCAGTCGGTTCACACCATGGGTGGCTACCGCGTACAAGGACGCGGCGAGTCTGGTCAGATCCTCATGCAGGACGCGAAGGCTTTGCAGGCTGCGGGAGCATTTGCCGTGGTCTTGGAACTGGTCCCTGCTGATCTGGCTGCGCAAGCAACCAAGTCGTTGGCTATCCCGACGGTCGGTATCGGCGCCGGTAACACCACCGATGCTCAAGTGCTCGTCTGGCAAGACATGTTGGGACTAACTGGCGGCAAGCCACCGAAGTTCGTCAAGCAGTACGCCAATCTGCGAACTGTGATGGGCGATGCTGTCTCAACGTGGGCCAGCGAAGTCCGCGATGGGTCCTACCCCGGTCCGGAGCACGAATACCACTGAGCTATTCGTTGTCTCCGGTCCAATCGCGGTCGGCAGAATCCCACTGCTCATTGCGATCGGCGGCTTTCTTCAGCGCGTCAGCGGCTTCTTCTTCCGTGTCGAAGGGGCCGAGGCGCACATCATTGGGGCAGCCCGGACCATGCTCGACAGCCTGGTGCTTCAAACACCACCACCACTTGTCGTCTCGATCGCTCACACGTCCTCCTGAAGCCGATGCGTGGAGTTGACCCTAGTGGAAGCCGACGCGCGCACGCCGGGCTTGCGTTTGACCGATCCCCCGGCTGGGTACGCTTTAAGGCGGTGCCAAATTGGACGCCAATAGATCAACACCTAAGGACTTACGTTGAACACTCTCGGACAGCTCTTCCTCACCACGTTGTGGATTTTCTTGCTCATCTCGTGGCTGATCGTTCTCTTTTACATCCTCGCGGACATTTTCCGTGATCACAAAATGTCGGGATTCCTCAAGGCAGTGTGGATCTTCTTCCTGATCTTCGTCCCATTCCTTACGGCGCTGATCTACCTCATCGCCCGCGGCAAGGGCATGCAGGAGCGTGCACAGAAGCAGGCTGAGGAAATCAAGAAAGCACAGGATGACTACATCCGTTCAGTGACCGGTGACGCTGCTAGCCCAGCCGATCAGATTGCACAGGCTCAGAAGTTGCTCGACTCTGGCGCGATCAACCAGGACGAGTTCAACAAGCTGAAGGCCAAGGCCCTCGGCTAAATCACAACTCACGAACTGCCCGCGGCCCACTTTGGTCGCGGGCAGTTCTGCAATTTGACGCCGATCACACGACTCCTAGACTGTGTCAGTGACCGCAAGCACTTTCCTCGAACCTGGGTTGGTTTCCCCCATGCGTTCGGTTCCCGCCAGCATCGCCCGTCCGGAATATGTCGGCAAGCCTGCCCCTGCGCCCTATACCGGCCCAGAGGTCAAGGACGCAGACACGATCGAGCGGATGCGGATTGCCAGTCGGATTGCGGCGAACGCACTGCAAGAAGTTGGCCGTCACATCGTTCCGGGTGTCACGACTGACGAGCTTGATCGCATCGGCCACGAATACCTGCTCGACCACAATGCCTACCCGTCAACCTTGGGCTATCGAGGTTTCCCCAAGTCGTTGTGTACCTCACTGAACGAGGTGATCTGCCACGGGATCCCCGATTCAACCGTGGTGTCAGACGGAGACATCGTCAACATCGATATCACCGCATTCATCGGTGGAGTCCATGGCGACACCAACGCCACATTCCTGGCAGGTGACGTCGATTCGGAATCTCGACTGCTCGTCGAACGCACAAAAGATGCCACCCTGCGCGCTATCCGGGCAGTCGCTCCGGGCCGCGCCCTCAACGTGGTGGGTCGCGTCATCGAGAGCTACGCGAAGCGATTTGGCTACGGCACTGTGCGGGACTTCACCGGACATGGAATTGGGACGGCATTTCATAGCGGCCTGATCGTTCCGCACTACGACGATCCGAATGTCAGCCTGGTGATTGAGGCGGGCATGACGTTCACGATCGAACCGATGTTGACGTTGGGAACGATCGACTACGACGTTTGGGCAGACACCTGGACAGTCGTCACCAAAGACCGCAAACGTACTGCTCAGTTCGAACACACCATTTTGGTGACCGATACGGGTTCAGAGATCCTCACCCTGCCGTCGGAATAGCCACGGCGGCGACGGGCAAGAACGCGAGTTGCTCAATACAGTCGATGTATGGCAACCACACCAGGAACAACCACGCGCTGGCCAACTGACGTTCGCACTCTGGCGATCGACGTGGGCGGTACTGGACTCAAGGGCTCCATTCTGGACGCGCAAGGCGTCATGGTGGCCGACCGAGTACGGATCGATACCCCGTACCCGTGCCCGCCGCCAGTCCTGACCGAGAATCTGGTGAACATCGGCAAGCAGGCTGGTGAGTTCCATCGGGTATCTGTCGGATTCCCCGGTTTGGTTCGCAAGGGCAAGGTCGTTCAAGTTCCCGCTTTCAGCCGAGAGGTATATGGCGGTCCAGCAGTTCCCGAACTGGTCGAGCAATGGCACGGATATGACCTTGCTGGCGCTCTGGCTCGCGCGTTCCAAGTGCCGGTCAAGGTCGCCAACGATGCCGATGTTCAAGGCTGCGCCGTTGCGCAAGGCAACGGGTTCGAGTTCGTGATGACGCTTGGCACCGGCGTCGGTACCGCGATCTTTTTGGACGGCAAGCTGCTGCCCCACATGGAGTTGTCACATGCTCCGTTCAAGGACGGTCTCAGCTTCGATGTCGCACTCGGCAATGCCAACCGCGTCAAGCTGGGCAAGAAGGCGTGGCGCAAGGAAGTTCGGGAAGCCATCCAAGCGTTCGACGACTTCATCTACTTCGATCACATCTACATCGGTGGTGGAAACGCGAAGAAGCTGAAGGAAGAAGATCTGCCAGACAACGCAACCGTTGTCCCAAATACCGCCGGCATCTTGGGCGGGATTCGGATCTGGGATCTCGATATCGACGAATAGACCTCAGCTAGCTGCTAGCGAAGAAAGCCCTAGTAGGTGAACACCTTCACGACTTTTCTTCTTGCGCTTCTGGTGGTTCTGTCAGTATCGGCGGTCCGCTGTGTCGGTTCCAGGCGTACGCAATTGCCGCCAAGGCCAGCACAGTAATGACGATGACCCACAACACGACGAGCGCGTCCGCGAGAATCCCCACTGGCGGATCGCCCGGGAAGAACCGGCGCAGGGTCACGGTGGAAAACAGCACTGCAGCCGCAAAACCGAAAAACGCTGGTTCTGCCCGTCGACGGTCATTCGCCACTTGCCAAGCGAGCATGCCGACAACGGCTGCCGTGGCGATCAGGACGAGCAACATAATCACCGCAAACACGATCTGGCTGCCGCTTCGAGCTGCCGTGATCGTGAACGCCTGTACGTTCCGAGAATCCACTTGTCGGCTCGCAGCTTTTGCCGCCTCACCGTCAAGTTTGAGCGCATCGACCATCGAAGAGGACTCTGCCCAGATCCGCCACCCGGAC
>JBDHZU010000076.1:0-9250 GCA_039812085.1 Candidatus Nanopelagicales bacterium
GGCCGCACATCCCAAGATCGACCCAGCAACCGGTGAACTGATCACCTTCACCTACAACGTAGAGGCCCCGTTCCTGCAGTGGGCAATCCTCAATCCAGACGGCAGCGTCAAGACTGGGCCGCATGAAGTGGATACCGGCGGAGTCGCTTACATGGTTCACGACTTTGCGATCACTAAGAACTCGATCGTACTCTCGCTGAATCCAGCAGTGTTTGACATGGCCGCAGCCATGAGTGGCGGCTCAATGCTGCAGTGGAAGCCGGATCTGGGCTCGAAGATCGCGGTCATTCCTCGATCAGGCCAAGGACAGGCAACCTGGTACGACGGGGATCCGTTCTGGGTATGGCACTTCGCCAATGCTTTCGACACTGATGATGGCGTTGAACTACAAGCAGTCACCTGGACGAACTTGGGTGGAGGACTGGCCCCTGGACTCCCCACTCCCGAAGCAGCGTTTGAACACATCACGCTGTCCACTACGAGCTCCGACATCAAGCGAACGTCCATCGTGGGACGCCCTATGGAGTTCCCGCGCATTGACGACCGACTGGTGGGTACACGTCACCGACAGGTAGCGGTAGGCGCACGCGGAACGATCGACTCTCTGCCCTCAGGAGCCTTCGACGGCGTCCTGACCATTGATGCCGAAACGGGAACAGACACGTTCTTCCAGTCGGACGGATTTTCTCTTGGCGAACCGTGTTTCGTCCCCAGTCCACAAAGCGAAACAGATGGCTACTACGTCACCTTTGCGACCAAGCTGGCCGATATGTCCAGCTTCTTTGTGATCTTGTCCAGTGATGACGTTTCCCAAGGGCCAGTCGCCACCGTGAAAATCCCGCAGCGAGTGCCGATGGGATTGCATGGCGCGTGGGTTCCCAGCGAATCCATGCCTGCGGCATAGACCAAGAACAAAGAACTCGGCCCCGGGAATGTTCCCGGGGCCGAGTTATGTGGTTCTGTTCAGCTGGTTGCGTCTTCGACGGCATCCTTGGCATCAGCAGCAGCGTCATCGGCGCCACCGCCAACCTTGTCTGCCAGACCCTTAACAGCGTCGTCAACCTTCTCGGTGAAGCTGGAGGACTTGCCACCGGTTGCTTCGTCGATCTTGTCGGTTGCCTTATCTACTGCATCAGCAGCCTTACCGGCGATGTCTTCAACGCCCATTTTGGACTCCATTACTAAGAACTACCCCTCGGCCTGTCCGTTGGGTTTGGTAGTGACCCTAGAGCGCCACGATCGAGGTTGCAGCTTGGAGAAAACCGGAGATCACCCGCTTGCATTCATGATCAATTGACCAATTTCCGCAGATGCAACGACGCCAATAGCTCACTACGTTTGGTCCGTGCGCGCCTATGCGTGCGCCAGACACCAACACGGAGCGGGTAGGAATGGCTGAGAAGTCGAAGTCGACAGAAGAAATCGCTGAGACGATCACTAAGGGTTACGCATTTGACTCCACGTGCATCGAGCTTGGCGCCGCAATGATCGACGGTGAGGTCGTCACTGACGCCAAGGTGCGAGTGCCGCTGTCGATGATGAATCGTCACGGCCTGGTGGCGGGTGCAACGGGTA
Organism: Candidatus Nanopelagicales bacterium; assembly: GCA_039812085.1. Classification (GTDB taxonomy): domain Bacteria; phylum Actinomycetota; class Actinomycetes; order S36-B12; family UBA10799; genus JBDHZU01. The sequence goes on from JBDHZU010000076.1 coordinate 1,576, forward strand.
CCGGCAAGACCAAGACTCTGCAGCTCATCGCCGAACAGCTATCCAACAACGGCGTTCCCGTATTCCTGGCCGACATCAAAGGTGACTTGTCTGGCCTGCTCGATCCCGGCGAAGCAAACCCGAAGGTGGACGAACGTGCCCAGAAGGTCGGGCAGACTTGGGCCCCGCAAGGCTTCCCCGTGGAGTTCCTGGCACTAGGTGGAGAGGGACTGGGTGTACCGGTTCGCACCGAGATCTCCAACTTCGGTCCGCTGTTGCTGTCGCGCGTACTGGAACTGAACGAAACCCAGGAACAAGTTCTTCAACTGATCTTCCACTACGCCGATCAAAAGGGCCTGTGGTTGGACGATGTCAAAGACCTCCGAACACTGATCACCTTCCTCACCTCTGATGCCGGAAAGTCCGAGCTAGAAGGAATCGGTGGCGTCTCCAAGCAATCCGCCGATGTCATCCTGCGCGCATTGACCACGTTCGAGGCCAGCGGTGCCGACAAATTCTTTGGTCGCCCCGCTTTCGATCCGGCCGATCTACTGAAGGTCGATCCCAGCGGAAAGGGCGTCATCACCTGTCTGGAACTGGCTCAGCAAATGGGTCGCCCTGTGCTGTTCTCCACCTTCCTTATGTGGCTGTTGGCGGAACTGTTCGAAACGCTGCCGGAAGTCGGCGATGCCGATAAGCCCAAGCTGGTCTTCTTCCTGGATGAAGCGCACCTGTTGTTCACCGGTGCGAGCAAAGCATTCCTTGAGTCGATCACTCAGACCGTTCGACTGATTCGTTCTAAAGGTGTGGGCGTCTTCTTTATTACTCAGACTCCGAAGGACGTCCCCGGTGACGTCCTGGCACAACTGGCCAACCGTGTGCAGCACGCCTTGCGCGCCTTCACTCCTGAAGACGCCAAGGCACTCAAGGCCACCGTGACAACCTTCCCCAAATCCGACTACGACTTGGAAGAAGTCCTACCTGCCTGCGGAATCGGTGAAGCCGTCATCACGGTGATGAGCGATCGAGGTGCACCCACTCCAGTGGCATGGACCATGCTGCGGGCGGTCGAGTCGAAGATGGCTCCAGCAGACGAGACCGAGATCCAGGCACGAATCGACGCATCCGAACTCAAGCCCAAGTACGCCACCGAGGATGATCGTGAGTCCGCCTACGAGATGTTGACGGCAAAGGCTGCCCAAGAAGCAGCGGCGGCTCAAGCGGGAGCCGATGCCGCCGCCGCGCAGGAGGCAGAGAATCAACGCATCCGGGCAGAGGCAGAAGCTGCTGCGCAGGCAGCTAAGGAACAGGCAGCCGCCGAGAAGGCTGCAGCCAAGTCCAGCAAGTCATCGCGTAGTCGCAAAGAAGACGAGAGCATGGTCGAGCAGGTATTGAGTAGTTCGACGACTAAGTCCGTCATCAACACGGCCACTCGCGAAATCATGCGCAGCATCTTTGGCACCGGTCGCCGCCGACGCTAACTACTCTCAAAACGAAAACTGCCTGCCGGTCATCAGACCAGGCAGGCAGTTTTCGTTAGTAGTTCAGGGAGCCAGTCCGCCACCAGAAACATCTGGAAGTTCACCATCAGGTGAGATCTGATCGATGACCTGCGGCAGCGCCTCAGACAACTGAGAACTCACCTCGTCTGGCGACAGTCCCGACTGTTCAGCCAATTCATTGATGGTGTCAGTTCCGAGCGCCTCGGAAAGTTGATCTGCAGTGATCGACTGATTGCCATCAGTGCCAACCCAGGAGTCAACTTCCGAACTCAGTCCGTTGGCCTGCAGCTTGCCCAGGATGTCTCCCAGTCCGCCACTGCCGCCAAGCTTGCCCAACAGCAGTGCAATCAGTGGGCCGGCAAGCGCACCGAGGTTCAAACCCCCGCCACCACCAAGTCCACCCAAAGCGCCGCCGAGGCCGCCGCCCTGCTGTTGTTGATTGTTGTTCTGGCTGCCGCCCATTGCGCCGCCAAGAACTTGTCCAAGAATGTCTTCCAGGCCTGCCATGAATACTCCTCGTGTTGGATCAACGCTCGTCAACCACGCGGGATGTGACTGACGGTCCTGTGAATCGACCGTAGAGGTCTATTCGCCGCGACGCATCTGCAAGACGATCAACAGGGTGGGCCGGTTACCTAACTGTTCCTATGCTCACATCGCGCAGTACTTGATCTTTACGCGCTGGTTTCAACAACGCGGCGAGATAACCGTTGTGCCAACCATGTCGCTTGCGTGAGCCACGCGACCGAGAACGCCATAAGTGCGGCTTCTTTGCCAGTGTTCGGGTCAGCAGGGTCAAGTCGGCCAAGATCGCGACAAACTGCTGGCCGAACTTGAGTCGTCACTCTGCCTTTGATGTCTTCAATGTGTTCACACAATTCATCGGCCTGCTCTGCCGCCAACGCTGCTTGCGAGGTCGCTCCATCCGTGTCTTGTTCGGCCCGTTGTTGCAGACCCAACAAAGAACTCAACCCGAGGTAACAGGTCTGAACGTGGTGGGCATAGGCAATCACCAGATCAGCCGACTCGTTTGCTTGGTCAGGCCACGGATTCGTAGAAGCAAGACCTCCGACCAGTTCTCCGGCATAAACCAATCGAGCTGCTCCCACCACAACTGCGCGATTGGCTCCGAGGTGAGGAAGTTCCTCCACACCTTGGATGCGAACCAAGTCCACGTTCTCTTCTGCCTGACGCACAGCGATCCGAGCGCTGCGTTCTAGATCTCTCACCTGGTTCAGCACAACCGGCCCGTCCACGATGAGGTCGAAAGTCGACACGAAGTAGGCCCCAGCGACGGAGATGGCTGCCGACATCGTCTTGCACACGTAAGGCACGACTCCCCGCGGCCAGAGCAGCACGCTCACCACCAAGCTGGTCAACAAACCGATCAGGATGTCGATCACCCGTAGTTCGCCAGTCAGCAAGGTGTCGGGATCGGTGATTCCAAACAAGATGACGACGAACAAGGTGAAGGACGCCTGACCGACGATGAGTGAGATTGCCCCTGGAGTGAAGGCCGCAAGGAACACCGTGATGGGCAACAACACCCACAACAGAGTGCTGCGGTGGCCGACTGCCAGCACAATTCCGGAACTGACCGCAAAACCGATCAGGGTTCCGAGGAGAACCTGACCGCTCGTACGTCGTGTGCCACTGGCATCAAACTTCAAGGCAACCAACGCACCCAGGGATGCCCAGAAGCCGTGCTGGACGCCCACAAGCGCCACCACCAAAACTGTGATGCTTAGTGCCAACGAGGCACGTACGGCTGCGCGGAACCAGGGCGAGGACGGTGACCACTGGGACCGCAAGATTTCGCGCGACGTTGCCCCTCGCGGGTCGACGAGTGCTCGGCCGCGATACGTCGCCCACTGATTTGAGTCAGGCTCTTGCCCAACAGCACCAGCGGCATGAAATGCCAACAGCTGAGTAGCCAGAGCAGTGATTCGGACATGGAAAGCGACCAGCATCCGATCCATCAATGCATCAATCTGTCCCATTCGTTGCGAGTCGGGTGCCGACGCATCATCCGTCTCCTCTAACTGTTCTTGCGCCCATTGCGTCAATGCATCCAGATGGGATTCGCGCGCATCGTTGAGCGCGGTGAAGGAGGCAGGCGGTTCAGTGAGCCGCAGGGCTCGCGCGCATTGCTCCAGTGACTCTGCTGAGACATCGCCCAAGCCCACATCCGACGGACGTAGTGGGGTCGTCGTGGAGTCTCGCCATGCGCCGATCAACGTCATGAATCGGTCGAGTTCTTCCACTACCGCGACCAGTGACCGGTCACGTTGAGTCGCTGATCCTGGTCTCGCTAGTTGCCCATCGAACGCTGCGTGCAGTTCCTTGAGTGACTGCGCCAGCGGCTCAAGGTCAGTGGCCTTTGGGTTATCAGAAGTCAGGGAGCGGATCGCGATTGCGGCTTGTTCCAAAGCGTCTGCCGTCCGTAGGCGCAGTGGGCTAATCCGGTGCGTGGGCCACATGGTGACCGCGGCGACTGTTGCCACGCTGCCGCCTATCGCCCACCCCATCACTCGACCAGGAATCTGTTCAAGATCGAAGGCAGCAGTGGCGGCGAACAACCACGGCAACATCGCGGCCGTTGACGCTGCACCGATGTAGCCGCGAAGCACACTGGAGTAGGAGATCGCGAAGATCACCACCAACGTGGAGGCCACCGCCAGTGCTGGATGCACCGCAGCCAAGGAGCCAAGTACTACGAAGACAATGCCAACAACGGTCAACGTCAGGTTGGCCAGAGTGCGATCGCGAAAGGGTCCACCAAAGTCGGCGAACACCAGAATCGAGAAGCAGGCGAAGGCCGAAAGCAACGCTGGTGACTGTTGGTCAAAGACGACGAACAACACGAAATAGACGACAGGAACAACGATTGCTGCGCGCAGCGCTCGCTTCCAGAAGAAGCCATCCGGATCGTGCATAGCCAAAGCCTGCCCGAATTGATGCCCTTCCAGCAGCGCGAGCCCACTCTTCTCGCCACCCTGTGCGGATTCATCGGTGTAGCCTCAGCGCGTGCTCAATCCGACTGCAGGCATCCACCGAGTGATGCGTACTGCAGTCCTGGCAACCGCGTGCTCAATATTGACGATTGCTAGCCACTCAACAGCACACGGAACGATCGCTTATGTCGGGCTTGCTTTGGTCGCAGTATTGATGGGCTTACTCTCCATCTTCGTTACCTCCCGACAGCTGTCAGCCAACGCGTTGCTTGGATTCCTGATGGGGACTCAGGCGCTCTCACACTTTCTGCTGTCAGTCATCACTCCTGCCACGGGCCGAATGATGATGATCGCTCCGGGCGTTCCCTGCCCACAGATGCCAGGGATGTCGCACGGCTCAGCAGCTGGCATGAACGTCATGGCCGACGCCGGAATGTTGGAACGGCTCCAACTCACCCCGCAAATGCTGCTCGCTCACACGGTTGCTGCTGCAGCAGTCGCCGTGGTGTTGCTCCCTGGCGAACGGCTGTACTTCCGACTACACCGAACGCTTCCTGCTGTCCTGCGCGTTCTGCTCGGTGTCATGGTTCATCGACTTGAACCTCTTGCCGCCGTGCCCGCTCGGATCGTCTGGACAATTCGCACCAGCGTCCGTCAGTTGTACTCCACCATCGTTGCGCTTGGTGATCCATTACGTGGGCCACCACTGATCGCTGTTTCCTAGCTGATTTCAGCCGACCGATTGGTCGGCTCATTCCTGTTTCTGATCGTTGACGCACTTCGCGTCAGCGTGCTTCGCGTCCCTCTGCGGGATGCCCTGCCGAAGCTCGGCTACTCAAACAACGCACTACCCGTTATCCCGTTATCGGAGTACCAAGAATGCTCACCACTCATCACGGACCTCACCCGTCCGAAAGCCAATCCGCAACAGCGGTCTCATCAATGGACACGAACTCGTCCGACCACACCATGAATATGGGATCGACAGATACGACAACTGCTCCCATGCATATGGCGGGCCCGGATCTATTTCCCGTACCGGTCACAATCGCCTGGACAGCAGGGCTGATTTACGTCCTCATCCACCATCTGACTCACGTCACTCATCACCGCGACCATCGACGTTGGTTCCACATTGCCCACATCGTCATGGCGCTGAGCATGATCGATATGTACGTCGGGATGGAATGGAATCTCAGCAGGATTCCCAGTGCATTCTGGATGTGGCTCTACGTTGCGATCACGGTTGCCACGGCAGCGTTCATCGTTTTCCGGTTGAGCCAGAGAAGGTCACTGAGTCGCGCATGGTTATTCCTGCTCCTCAGCAATGCCGCAATGATTTACATGTGGATGCCTATGTCCGCATGGCAGCCATGGTTCACCTACCTACTAGTCACCTGGTTCACGGTGGAAGCTGTGTTGTGGCTGATCGGTCGGATCGATAACACCACCTCTGGGCGATCCACAACGTTCGGCCCAGGCGACCCAGCACTTGCCGAAATCGGCCACGGCAATGACTGGGCGGGCAGAATCTGCATGGCGATCATGGCGGCCTCAATGGCGTACATGTTCCTCGGAATGCAGGTGATGTGAGGCATGGACACTCACACGCAAACACCACCAGAAGTCATCGTGTTGGACATCGACGGGATGTCCTGCGGATCATGTGCGGCGAAAGTCGCCAAGAAACTCAACGGGATTGAAGGGGTGACCGCCGAGGTCAACATCGCAACCAAAAGAGCCACCGTCACCTCCGCAATGGGAGCAACTGCGAACGACCTCATCGAGTCAGTGACCAGTTGCGGCTTCAGCGCTTCGGTGCCTGCGCCACAGCAGCCTCAACCGTCCGGTCCCACCGATGATGAACGTCAGTTGCGATCGCTAAAGCGACGGTTGTTCGCCGCAATCGCCCTCGTGGTTCCACTGATGGATGGGTCGTTAGCGTTCTCGCTATTTCCGCAGACTCGATTCACTGGTTGGCAAGTCCTGTTGGCTGCGCTCGCTGTGCCGGTCATCACCTGGTGCGCCTGGCCGATCCACCGGGCAGCGCTGAACGCCGCGCGGCATCACACCACCACGATGGACACTCTGGTCAGCTTGGGAATCATTGCGGCGACGCTGCTATCTGCCATCTCGATGATCGCGGCGACCGATATCAGCGACCAGAAGACCATCTACTTCGACGTCGCTGCGGGGGTCGTGGTGTTTGTCCTGACCGGTCGATACATCGAACTGCGTTCTCAGTCGAGATCGAGGACTGATCTACAAGCACTGGCGAATATCACCGCGGATACCGCGCAGTTGTACCTCAACGGTGAGGAAACAACGATTCCCGCTGGCAGTCTGCTCGTTGGACAACGATTTGTTCTGCGCACTGGAGCCACAATCCCTGCCGATGCCACCGTCGAAACCGGAACTGTCAGCGTTGATACCTCCACGATGACGGGAGAAAGTCGCCCAGTTGATGTCGGTGTTGGCGACGGCGTGCTGAGTGGGTGCGTTGTGACCAATGGCTACGCGATTGCAACAGCCGACGCAGTGGGCCAACACACTCGACTTGCTGCACTCATCGAGTTGGTGGACCAAGCCCAGAACGAGAAGGCATCTGCACAGCGACTAGCTGACCGGATTAGTGCAGTCTTTGTTCCGACCATTTTGGTGCTGTCGTTGATCACCGCAGTGGTGTGGTTGCTGGTCAGCGATGAGGTTAACGACGCCATCAACGCATCTTTATCCGTACTCGTCATCGCATGCCCGTGCGCGCTTGGACTAGCGACGCCCATGGCTCTCATGGTGGCCACAGGGACCGCGGCTCGGATCGGAGTCTTCTTTAAGGGACTGCGTGCACTGGAAACATCCGGGCGAATCGATGTGGTCGCCTTCGACAAAACCGGAACTTTGACCCAAGCCCAATTTGAACTCGTCGATCTGTGGACGGCTGATGGTTGGTCGGAACAGGTTGTCGTGAATTGGGCCGCAGGAGTCGAGTTGGCATCTCAACATCCAGTGGCTGTGGCAATTCGTCGGCAAGCAGACGAACCTCGTCCCTGCCTCGAACCGACAGTTGTCACTGGTCGTGGCGCCACGGGAATCATCGATGGACTGCGAGTGACGATCGGCAGTCAGCGATATGTCATCCCTAACAGTGGATCGCTATCCGCTGACGCCCAACGATTTGTTGGCCAATGTTCCGAACGTGGACATACGACGGTTTTCGTTTCTGTTGATGCTGTGGTGGTC
>JBDHZU010000077.1:0-9220 GCA_039812085.1 Candidatus Nanopelagicales bacterium
AGATGACCGCTCGCTCAGTTCAATGGGATACATCGAGGATGACGACCCCGATCTGGGGTTCCGATTTTCGCGAGTATGGTGAGGTGCCGTTGACGATGGAAGACGGTAACGCTTCGGATATCTCGGCGGCGGTGACGTCGGTCGATCGAGCAAGCACTAATAGCGAGGAATTCAGACTTCGAGAACCAGATCAACGGCATCTCCCCGGCGCACTCGTACTACGACGACGCCGTGAGCTGGGCGAAGCATGGCTGCTGACCGTTTGTCGGACATGTTCCTGTGCTCGAATGGCCAGGCTAGATGGAGCGCCGATCGGAGATGATTTGTTTCTGTGGTCATACTCTGCGCCACGATCGGTGGATGTACGCGTGCTTCAGGGAAATCATGAACAACCAACAATCGTCCAAGATATGGAACGTCTGGAAAGATTCGTTAGGGGCTTCGGAATCATCAAGAGGCTCTGATGAACCGACGTGAACTGAGACGACTGATGGCGTCCGAAGATGTACGAGACGACACCTTTGATCTTGAGGGAGGGAACCTTAACGAGGTTCTGTCGCTGAGGCCGACCGCAGGGGGTTGGCTTGTCTACTTTATTGAACGCGGCGAGGAATCCTTTGAGCGTCTATTTGATACGGAGGATGAGGCGTGCGACTTCATGGCAGTGGAATTGTTAAAGGATCCCAGCACGCGCCGTGATTGGGGGCAGCGTGGTGGCTAGCAGGCAGGTGTGCGCAGTGGACCAGTCAGGTATTCCCGCCACAGTTGAAGGAGAGCTTCATTGACAACCGTCTCTGTCATCCCACATGAATGTCGGGAGGTGCCGCGCTGATGGCTGAGGATGAGTGGGTGGCCCGTTTCAGAAAGGGTCCGTTAGGGCCACAATGGACCGCAGGCGGTTCGGCTCATGAATCGCTCAGAAGTGGCCAAGCTGAGACAGCGCAGCACAGCACGCAGAGCGACTTGACTATCGGCAACTAAGCACAGGCACCCCGCTCATTAGGAGCGCTTCAGCCCTTGCGGCCGATGATCAAGTCTGCGATGAGGCCCGTCCAACCGGTTTGGTGTGAAGCGCCGAGGCCTGCGCCGTTGTCGCCGTTGAAGTATTCGAAGAAGTTCACGAGCGAGTTCCAACGGGGATCGCCGGTGAACTTATCGACATCGCCATACGACGGAATCTGTCCGTTCTCGTCGGGGAGGAACAAGTTGGTCAGTCGGCGTCGGAGTTCATCGGCGACCTGCTGCAGATTCATCAATGTGCCGGAACCTGTTGGGCATTCCACGACGAAGTCTTCGCCCAAGTACAGGTGATAACGCTCAAGTGCCTCGATGACCAGATGGTTGATCGGGAACCAGACTGGGCCACGCCAGTTCGAGTTGCCGCCATACATCTTGGTGGACGATTCGGCTGGCTCGTAGTCGATACGGAATTCTTGGCCGTCTACCTCGACACTGAACGGTTCCTCTAGATGGCGTCGACTCAGTGAACGGATGCCATACGGAGACAAGAACGAATTCTCATCCAGGACTTCGGTCAACACTCGTCGCAGTCGATCCGGATCGACGACCGTCAACAGCATCAAAGTGCCGTCTTTGACGTCTCGGCGGTAGATGAATCCTGCGCGATCAGTCTCGTCCGCGTTCAATCCGCGTCGACGCAGGAACTGGCTGACCCGTCGTTCAATTCGGGCAGAGTTCTGGTCGTAGTCGGAGTTGCCGTGAGTTTGCACGTAGGCAGCCGCAAACACGGGGATCACTCCAACGACACTCTTCACCCGAAGTGGCACCTGAGTGCCGTCTGGTTTGACCAGTTGGTCGTAGAAGAAGCCATCGACGGCGTCCCACATATCGGCGTTGTTCATACCGTCGGTGATGCCCGCGAAGTGTTCGAGGAACTTCAACATCATGGGCCGATAAGCCGGGTCGTATTGACTCAAACGCATGGCCATACGAAGCATGGTTAGGCAATAGAACGCCATCCAACTGGTTCCGTCAGCCTGTTCGATTCGGCATCCGGCTGGAACATTCGTGCGGTCGATCGGACCGATGTTGTCCAGCCCGAGGAACCCGCCTTCAAAGACGTTGTTGCCTTCCGAATCGACCCGGTTGACCCACCAGGTGAAGTTGAGCAACAACTTCTGAAACACAGACCCAAGGAACTCGAAGTCACGACTACCGTCGATCTCAAAGACTCGTAGTGCCGCCCAAGCGTGGACCGGTGGATTGCGGTCATCGAACGACCATTCGTAAGCCGGAATCGCGCCGTTGGGGTGCATGTACCACTCACGCAGGAATAGCCCGAGTTGGTACTTGGCGAAGTCCGGATCAACGTGGGCATAGACCACGGTGTGGAAGGCCGAATCCCAGGCCGCAAACCACGGGTACTCCCAGGCATCCGGCATGGAGAGAACGTCATAGGCGTCAAGGTGGCGCCAACTGGTGTTTCGGACATGGCGATGCCCCTCGGGAATGGAACCGTCGTTTTCGTCGCCATCCAGCCAGGCTTTGACGTCATAGCGATAGAACTGCTTACCCCAAATCATTCCGGCGAATGCTTGCCGCATGACTGACTTCTCAGCATCGGTCCGTTCGGCCGGGGCAATCGCCTCGTAGAAATCGTCGGCTTCCGACTCCCGCAAAGCCATGAGGTCATCGAACCGACTGCCCGCCCAAGCGGCATCGGTCTGCGCACCTTCCATCGGAGACCAAAGCCGCAGCCGCAGTTCTTGGGACTCCCCAGGCGCGAGTTCGAGCTCGTACCAGAGGGCAGCCTTCGTGCCGTTGTGCTCTGGATTGACGGTGTCCTTGCCAGCGACGACGTGGTCGTTGATCCCGTCCTTCGGGTAGTCGGTGAGGTTGGGCTCGTCTTCGCCATAGATCAGCTTGTTGTTGCTCTCGTTCTCGCAGAACAAGGTTTGCGCCTGGGTTCCGTCAGTCGTGTTAGCGCCATCCAAGTGGTAGGTGCCCGCACGCCAATGCTCAGCCAAGATCGTCTCGTAGTCCTGATCGCGATGCACTCGGCGCAGATCGGGTCGCCGGTGACGTCGACCAAAATCCCAGGTGTTGCGGAACCAGATCGTCGGCAGCACATGCAGGGTCTCGGTGTCGGGACCATTGTTGGTGACGGTGATTCGGATGTAGATGTCGTCGGGGGTGTCTTTGGCGTAGTCGACGTCCACTGTCCAGTACTTGTCGTCCTCGAAGACGCCGGTGTCCATCAATTCGTATTCCGGCTCACTGCGGTCACGTTGCGCGTTGACCGTGCGCAGTTCTTCGTAAGGGAACTCTGCCTGCGGGTAGTGGTAGCGCCAACGCAACCATGCGTGGCTGGGGAGGGCATCCCGGTACCAGTAGTACTCCTTGACGTCTTCTCCGTGATTTCCTTCCGGTCCGGACAATCCGAAGAGTCGCTCTTTCAGGTGAGGGTCGCGGCCATTCCACAGGCCGATGGCAAAACACATGTCCTGCCACAGATCACAGATACCGGCCAGGCCGTCTTCACTCCAGCGGTAGGTGCGGGAGACCGCGTGGTCATAAGGAAAGTAGGTCCAGGCCGAACCGTCCGGCGAGTAGTCCTCCCGGACTGTTCCCCAGGCGCGTTCGGCGAGGTACGGACCCCACTGAAACCAGGGGCCAGCCTCCTCCGGGCCGAACCGGATGTTGCCCGCATCGGCTAAGCGACGCCCCTCTGCCGTCTTAGCGGCAGGGCCGGTTAAACCGGATGTTGCTTCTTCACCGTCGCCATCTGCGATTTCAAGTTCCTCCAGCACAGAGTTCACCTTGCCGTAAACAAATGGGAGGTAGCCTGCGTAGGTGAGTGGAACAGAGCAAGCAAGCGAACATTTGATGCCGGTTGTGGTGCCGATGTCACCGTCAGCCGAGCAAGTTGTTGAGCTTCTTCAAGCAGGAACCCCGCTAAAGAAGGCAACGAACGCTGCCGAGGCGATCGATCTGATTCGTCAGACGATCGCGGAATCCACCACCCCGGCACTGCCCGGTTTGCTGATCGTCGCCGGAGTAGATGCCAGCAATGACGTGGCTGAGTTCGTTGCTGAATTACGACGAGCCTCCCTGGAGGTTCGCCCGCGTGTGTGGCCGGCGTTCATTGATGGTGAATTGAGCGCGCTGCAGTCGTTCGACGAAGCGATTGACCAACTCGGTCCTTCTGCGTGTGACTTGGTTTTGACCTTGTCGGGTGCGCCCGATGCACAGGCACAGGCTGATGCACTTGCTGCATGGTTGGCCGTCAAGATGCCTGCTCCAGCCAGTGTGCTTGGTGAACTTCCCGATACTGCTGGTCGAATCTGCCGCTATGTTGCGCTGGGCGTTCAGCGGGTTGACGCAGCAGTCATCGACTTGACGGAACCAACCACAGTCACGGACTCGTTGCCGCAACTGGACGACGTGATCGCAGTGACCAGTCGTGCAGTCACCGAACAAATTGACGAATGGTTGGCAGCGTCAACCAAGGCTGCCTCCGCTTTGGCGAATGCTGCGGCCGCTGGTGCTCCAGCAGCCGTACTGTCCGCTGATGCCACGCTCACGGCGGAACTCGAAGGTTTCCGCGCGCATGTGGATGCCACGTTGGAGACCTTGGTCAACGCTGAAGCCGTGCATGCCTTGGTCGGCGCGCACGTAGCAGCCACTGACTCAGAAACTGATGAATCCGAAGCTGCCGTGCCGGAATCAGGTAGCCGGGTGGAAGCAGTCAGTCAGCTCGTATTGCTCGCAAGCAAGGGTGGATTCAGTCGCATGTTCGCCAAGTCGAAGATCACCGAAGCAGGGGCCGCGGTAACCGCTGCTGCCCGCGCCGATGTCGCCCGTGAGCGCGCTGCTGCCATTGAGCGTTCTGAACCGCTGGTCCGCGAACAAGCCGCCAAGGAACTGGACGCTCGCGCTGATCAACTCACGGCCTTGGTTGAACAAGAACGCCGCGACGAGCAAACCCGACAGGCCAGCAAGTCCGCCACGGCATTGAAGAAAGCGCTCAAGAACGCGACTGCATGGCCTTCCGTTGACGTGGCAAACGTTCAGCGAGCCTGGGGTGCGGGTGCCCCGGAACCGCGCCTGTATGTGATCGGTCAAGCTGCTGGCCTTGAGGACGACCCAACAGTCACCGTCATCGATGTACGTGAAAAGCCAGATTCTGGCCAGCTCGTCTTGATTGCCCAGTACGGACTGCCCGTTACCGCACTTCGGTAGAACACTCCAATTTCGCACCACACCGCTAAAGATCATCAATGGTGGTGATGTCGGGAGCTATCGTGCGTGATCTTGATCCTTGCTAACGGATGGTGTCGCAATTGCCTACTCACATGGCTGTTCCAAAATGAGCTTCGTTAGGCCTGCAGCCAGATGATGCGAAGCTTTCGCCCACTGTGGCCCGGAATCGTTGCGTTAGTAGCTGTCCTGTTAGCTGCTGGATTTTCGTACTACTACTTCACACTCAGGGCTGAATCTCCGTGTCGGTCACAGTCGGATACCCATGTGGCGTTACCCGAGCCGTCCGATACTCCTGAAACCGTCGCGCAGCGATTTATTGATGCGGTCAACCTTGGCGACTGGCAGACGGTAGATGCAATGGCCGTTCCCTACTTCACCTCGAAAGGCCTCTACGCGGGAGAGCCAGGGTATGTAAGCCTCATTTGCACGATCACAGTTGACGGTCCGCTCACCCCAGATGACTCAGAAACTGGAACTACTGATTCATCGAATGAAGGGACCAGATGCTTCTCAGCAAAGGGAACGATCGCTCTCAAGTCCGGTGAGACACGCTATGCCGACAACCAGATTCCCTACATCTGCGTGAGACGGGATACCGATACCGAACCGTGGAAAGTGAGTTGGCTTGGAAACCCTAACTAGCCACCGAAGGATTGTGGTCGGGTGCTGTTTCGGAGACATGCAGTGAGCCCCAAGACCAGGAAAATTGTCAACTGGATCGGCTTGGCCCTGCTGTGTACCTCTGCCGCTGTGGCCGCTGTCGTTGTCATCGCTTTCGGAAACGAGATCTATCAAGGCAGCAAGCCTTGTCATCCGCAGTCATCGACACACGTTGAGCTACCTACGCCACAGGATTCTCCAGTTGAGGTCGCGAATCGTCTTGTTGCCGCCGTCAATATGGGTGACTGGGATTCGGTGGAGAAGATGATGACTGCGGACAACACCCAGATCCAAGACGATGACGACGTGAAAGACCCAGGTTATGTTCGCAGCATTTGTCAGATCACGGTGACCGGACCATTTGAATACGAAGCCTGTGATCATGGATACGACGACGACGGAAACAAGATCACGAATGTCCCTGGTGAAGAGAAGTGCCTCTTCGCACCAGGAGAAATCGCGTTAAAGCAGGGGATCGAAAGGTTCTCGGATGGGCAGTCGCCCTACATGATTCTCCGTCGCGATTCCGCCAATGAACCGTGGAAAGTGAGTTGGATCGGAGACGAGGGCTAGCGCGCACATCGCCTGGAGAAGCACTGGCTGACAAAAAGCGGGCCTGGTCTGATTGACCAAGCCCGCTCTTTGTTTGGTGGTTCTAGGACGCGGCGAGCAGCTTTGCTTTTGCCTGCTCAAACTCGTCGTTCGACAACACGCCGGAGTCACGCAGACTCGCAAGCTGTTGCAATTGAGAGATCAGGTCGGACGAACCTGCAGCGGCTGGAGTCGGTGCGCTTGGTGCCTGCTGAGCGCCACCGACCTGCTGCTGTAGTTGATTGATCTGAGCTTGCTGTTCCTGGATTTGCTGTTGCTCAGCAGCCTGCTGCTGTTGTTCTTCGTAGGCAGCTTGTTGCTTGTTGGCTTGCCGCTTGTTCACCGCATTCGCAGTAGCAGTGGCGGTACCGGCAACGACGGCAGTGCGGGCAACAGTTCCCAGTAGTCCTGGGCGACCTCGACGCATCATCTGACTAGTTCTCCTCGTTCTCGTCAATCGCGGCTACTGCAGCAGCCACGATTTCTTGTGGGACACGTTCGGCAAGTAGAAGTTCACCATTGGCACTACGCGCAGCAGCCGCAAGTTCGCGTGCCCAACGATGTTCAAACACGACGGCTGCTGCAGAACTACCTGGCTCCAGGCTTTCTGCAATGAGCAGTAGGTCGTCTTCGTTGAGTAGGTCGAGCAGTTCGTCAACGGATGAAGCCAACTGGGCAAGTTCGTCGTTGCCCGAATCGGCAACTTCCAGGATGGTGGCATCGCCGTTGCCGTCTTTGACAATCAAGGCAAGGTCGATGATGCTCACGTCACCGCGTTCGACAACGTCGCGCAAAGCGGGAGCGATGCTGCCGTTGAACTCACTATCGGGAAAGCCGACGACCAGGACTTCAACCGGTCCAAGCTGCTTTTCAGTCACGGGGAAACTCCTGAAGTAGGGAACTCATTCTTCGCTAGGCACACGATGCCATGCGCGCGGGTTTCTTCTAACAGAAACGTCGATGTTGCAGCTAATAGATGGGTTAGCTCGCACCGGCCTGTCGATAGACCTCAACAGTCTGCGCAGCGATTGCTGCCCAGCCGAACTCCTCGACCGCACGTGCTCGACCACGCACTCCCATCGCTTCGGCCTTAGTCGGGTCTGAGGCGACGTTGTTGACCGCATCTGCGAATGCCTTTTCGAATGCCTTCGGCTCGGATTCGTCATACGGCACAAGGATTCCGGTTTCGCCATCAACGACAACCTCGGGAATGCCACCTACTGCGCTGGCCACCACCGGTGTCTCGCATCCCATGGCTTCCAGGTTCACGATGCCAAGCGGTTCGTAGACGGAAGGGCACGCGAAGAGCAGTGCGTGCGACAAGAGTTGAACCACGTCTTCGCGCGAGAGCATGTCTTGGATCCAGACCACGTCTTGCCGGGTGGCCTTCAATTCGTCAATCAGGCCTTCAACCTCAGCACCCAACTCGGGAGTGTCGGGGGAAGACGCACAGATGACCAACGGAATGTCTTCGTTGAATTGTTTGGCCGCGTTCAATAAGTGCGCGATGCCTTTTTGCCGAGTGATACGTCCGACGAACAGCACGTACGGCTTGTTGGGATCGATCCCTTGAGCTTCCAGTGCCGAGGTCTCACTGACAGGTCGGTACATCTGTGTGTTGATGCCGTTGTAGACGACCTTTACCTTGTCAGGGTCGACAAACGGGTAGCAGTCCAGCACGTCATCGCGCATGCCATTGCTGACCGCGATGATTGCGGCGGCTTCGCGGTAGGCAGTGCGTTCTACCCAACTGGAAATGCGGTAACCGCCGCCTAGTTGTTCTTCCTTCCACGGACGACGAGGCTCCAACGAGTGTGCGGTGATGACATGCGGAACCTTGTTCATCAGACCCGTCAGGTGACCACCCAAGTTGGCGTACCAGGTGTGCGAATGAACCACGTCAATGTCGGAGATATCCGACGTCATCAACAGGTCCACACCAAGGGTCTGCAGTGCGGCATTGGCAGCTGCCAACTCAGTGGGAACTGGATGAGCCGTCGCGTCCTCGCGAGGTTCTCCGAAGCAGTGGACATCGACATCAATGAGCTGACGTAAGTCAGGGACAAGATGTTCAACATGGACACCGGCACCGCCGTAGACATCCGGGGGCCATTCACGAGTCACAATCGCAGCCTTCACAGCCCCAGACAGTAGGGGCGAATTGACTGGTGTTGCGCAGTAGGACGATCCGATTAGCCGAGCCGGATGATCATTGATGACGCAGTGTGTCCAGGGTCGCCCACCTGGACGTGACGTAAGGACAACGTGCCTGATCATCATTAGGTTGTGGCTGTGACGCATGAACCTCGAGTCCTTGGAATTGTCCTCGCCGGTGGTGAAGGGAAGCGGCTAATGCCGCTGACGGCTGACCGAGCTAAACCGGCCGTTCCGTTTGGTGGGGCATACCGGCTCATCGACTTCGTGTTGTCCAACATGGTCAATGCTGGATACAAGCGCATCGCAGTGCTGACGCAGTACAAATCGCACTCGCTGGACCGGCACATCACCACTACCTGGCGGATGAGCTCGCTGGTTGGTGACTACATCACCCCGGTACCTGCGCAGCAGCGTCTTGGCCCCCGCTGGTTCACCGGCAGCGCCGATGCGATCTACCAAAGCCTCAACTTGATCAACGACGAACGTCCCGACATCGTCTTGGTTTTTGGCGCGGACAACATCTATCGGATGGACCCCCGCCAGATGGTGCAACAGCATCTGGAAAGTAAGGCCGGGGTGACGGTTGCCG
>JBDHZU010000078.1:0-9219 GCA_039812085.1 Candidatus Nanopelagicales bacterium
ATCGGCAATCGCATGATCAATGCTCGGCTGGAGACGGCGGCGCGCAAGCCGTCGTTTCGACGGGCATGGGCGAAGCGTCGGGCAATCATTCCGGCCGACGGGTATTACGAGTGGTACACCAGCGATGCAGTGACGGCCAGTGGCAAACCGCGCAAGCAGCCGTTCTACATCCACCCCAGCGATGGAACTCTGTTGTCGATGGCGGGTTTGTACGAAATCTGGCGAGACCCAGCGATCGCTGATGAAGAAGCACCAGGTGCATTCCGATGGACCTGCACGATCTTGACCACAACGGCGACAGACGATGTGGGTCGTATTCACGACCGAGCGCCGTTGCTCGTACCGGCAGATCGGGTTGGTGAATGGCTCAGTCCGGACAACGAGCCGCCGAACGATCTGCTCGTGCCCGCTGCGCCCGGTGTGCTGACGGCCTACCCGGTTTCTACGGCAGTGAACAACGTGCGCAACAACGACGCCTCGCTCATCAACGCCGAACCATTCGAGCAATAGCAATGAATACCCGAACGATCTCCACGCCGGTCGGACCTGCCCGGACTCATTCGTTTGGCCCGGCGGACAGCGACACCACAGTGATGTTGTCGCACGGTGCAGGTGGCGGCATCGAAGCGCGCGACCTCGTTGCTCTTCGGGATGGTCTTGTGGAAGCGGACTATCGCGTCGTTCTGCTGGAACAGCCATGGCGAATAGCGGGTAAGAAAGTGGCCCCCGCACCGACGACGTTAGATCGAGCGACGACGGCAGTCATCGAGAACCTAAGCAAAGGCAGCGATACCCAACTTGTCCTCGGTGGACGTTCTGCTGGTGCTCGAGTTGCCTGCCGTCTGGCTGCCAATCTTCCGACTGAACTGGTGCCGGTTGGGCTGTTGCTTACGGCCTTCCCGCTGCATGCCCCAGGCAAGCCGGAAAAAACTCGGATCGACGAGTTGGCTGCAGTGAAAATCCCGGTGTTCATCGGCCAAGGGTCACGAGATCCATTTGGGACCAGCGATGAGTTGTCGCAAGCGAGTCGCAGCAGTCCATTCGTCACCGTGGTCGATGTTCCGCAGGGTGATCACGGTCTAGCTGTTCCCAAACGTGCCGAGCTTGATCAGGAAGAAACGCTCACGCTGCTCGTGACTCAAGCGCTGGATTGGTTGAACGCGCAGTGTCGTAATTGATCGTGGCAAGGTTGCCGCATGAGTGACACCCAGGTGGGAACTTCCAATAAGTGGCTCGTCCTTACCGGCATGATTTTCGTCGTCGCGATGATGTCGATCGACATGACGATCGTCGCGATCGCTGCCCCCGCTATTGAGCGAGGACTCGGTCTCAGCGATGAAGGCATTCAATGGGTGGTCAACGGCTACCTGCTGGCACTAGCTGCCGTGTTCTTGCTCGGTGGACGCTTGGCTGACAACTACGGCCACAAGCGAATGGTCATCGTCGGAACTGTGATCTTCACGGTCGCCTCCATCCTGTGTGCCGTGACTCCGGAAGGCGGTATGGCCGCTGCGTGGATCATCACCGCACGTGTGCTGCAAGGTGTCGGCGCTGCACTCATGTTCCCGGCAGCTTTGGGAATCGTGATCGCCTCTTTTCAAGCCAACGAACGTGGACGAGCGCTCGCGTTGTTTTTCGGTATCTCGGGTTTGCTCACTGCTGTCGGCCCTGCCGTTGGCGGGCAGTTGGTGGCTCTGGATTGGCGATGGGTTTTCTGGATCAATGTGCCCGTGGCGGTTATCGCACTTGTGTTGACCTTTATGAGTAAGCCGCCGTTGAAGCCAAAGCGTGAACCGGTCGATTGGACGAGCGCTGTGATCGGTGGACTTGGCATGGCCTTGTCTGTCTACGGCTTCCAGCAGGCGGGTGAATGGGGTTGGTTCGATATTCGAACGATTGGTTGCATCGTCGTCGGTCTGGTCGCAATCGGGCTGTTTGCAAAGCGTCAGCAAACGGTGCAGTACCCGCTGACACGGCTGGACATGTTCTCGGGTCGGGCATTCCAAATTGACTCGATCATGCTGTTCCTGGTCGCGATGGTGTTCATTCCGGTGTTCTTCTTCGCCAGCCTGTACGCCCAAATCTCACTGGGATATTCGGCGTCTCAAGCGGGACTCTTCCTGCTCTACTTCTTCCTCGGATTTGGTGTCGCCTCACAGATGGGTGGCAAACAACTCGACGAGAGAGGTGCTCGAATCCCAATGGTGCTGGGGTCCATCGTCGGCGCTATCGGCTTCTATCAATGGGCCAATGCTGTGCGGGACATGCAGCAGGGAACCTGGTGGTTGATCATGGCCGGGGCAGGAGTTGGCCTCGTGCTCGTGCCAGCGAATACCGATGCGGTCAATCGTGCGGTCGGGACCTTGTATGGCGAGGTCACGGGAATCACCCAAACCATCCGCAACTACTCCAGCGCACTCGGGATGGCCGCGTTGGGAACAGTGATGCTCAACTCGGTACACGGCAAACTGACCAACACGTTGGTCGGTATGGGCGTCCCCAGTGATCAGGCGGGCGACGCAGCCACCGCGTTGGCCAATAGTTCCTACGGTGGTGGCGGAGCCTTGGAGAACATTCCCGCATCGGATCAAGCGGCCCTCATGAAGGCGGTCCAGTCCGATTTCGCCAACGGTCTTCACACGGTGTTCCTGGTGATGGCGGTTTTGATGGTGCTGTGCTTCTTCTTTGCGCTGCTGCACCCTGGTGACAGGGTTGAGACGCCGGACGAAGAACCTGTGGAAGCTGCTGCCTAACTCGGGAATGTCCAGAGCATGCGCGATGTTGGACAACGCATGCTTGTGATCGGCGAACAGGTCCTCCCCTCGGTATCAGGGTCGTCTGCAGGGATACGCTCACTATTTGTGGAATCGGATGCAGACGGCGACCAGGCGCGTGTTGACGCTGACCTGATGACGCCGGAAGCATTGGCGGAACGCTTCGAAGAAGAAGCATTGCCTCTGATCGACACTCTGTATGCCGGTGCCATGCGGATGACCCGTAATCCCGAAGACGCGTCCGATCTGGTGCAAGAAACTATGGAACGCGCGTTCAAGGCTTTCCACCAATACCGGCCGGGGACCAACCTGAAAGCCTGGATGTTCCGCATCCTCACCAACACCTACATCAACGGGTATCGCAAGAAGCAGCGTCAGCCCCTGCAATCCTCCACCGATGACGTTGAGGACTGGCAGATGGCGCAGGCTGAATCCCACACTTCCACTGGGCTGCGCTCGGCTGAGACCGAAGCGTTGGATCGACTGCCAGATACCGACATCGTGACTGCGCTGCAAGAGATCCCGGAGGAGTTCCGACAGGCTGTTTTGTTGGCCGATGTCCAGGGTTACGCCTATAAGGAGATTGCCGAAATCATGGGAACTCCAGTGGGAACCGTCATGTCTCGCCTGCATCGTGGTCGCCGCCTGCTTCGCGAAAAGCTGGCTGACTATGCCCGTGATCGAGGCTTTGCCGCGGCAGGATCAGCGTCATGAGCGATAAGACAACGCAACCGGCGACGAATGCAGGCGAATCGCCCTGTACCGATCCGCCGTGTCTGGATGCCCAACAACACCTGTGGGAGTACATCGACGGCGAACTCACGCCGGACGATCGTGACCGAATTGCTGCGCATCTCGATAGCTGTCCACCGTGTGCCAAGTTGCTGGAAGAAGACGCAGCGCTGAAGGCAACCTTGTTGCGTAGTGGCTGCGACGGAAAGTCTGGCCCCTGCCCTGGTGAACTCAAGCGAAAGATCACCACGTTGTTCTCGCAATGGAAGCAGGAAGCCTGTTCAGGCAAGGACGACTAGTCAGCTCGAATCTGACAAACGAAAACGCGGTGTCCCTAGTGGGATCACCGCGTTTTCACGTCGAAGACGGCAGTTAGGCGTTTGGCCGCTTGCCGTGGTTCGCGCCCTTCTTCTTACGGGAGCGACGCTTACGTCCACGCTTGCTCATGTCACAGCTCCTTGTTGCCGAGATATCCGAACTATCGTCCCATACCCGTTCACCGTGTGAGTCGTCGGTTGAGAGCCGACAGCACACAGCGGGCGACGGCATCCTCGACATCTCCCCGGACGAGCGCGGAACCCACCAGGATTTCGTGCGGCTCGCTGGAGTCCACGTGAACAACCGACATTGCGATTCGGCGTCCGCGCAGTTCGATGATCGTGGCTGCCTCGACCGTCACTAAGCCGTCAATCATTGAACTCACCGCAGCGACAGTGGCGTCCGCAATGATCGTGGTGGCTTGTTCGGCATCGCCTGCCGACGAGCCAGTGAGAACGCGCCCAGCCAATGCCAACGTGACAGTGGCTTCTACCGCGTTGCCCACTTGATGTAACTCGATTGAGGTCAGTGCGGGGCGTCCACCGAATATGAGCGAATTGCCGTCTACTGGTTCGGAACGGCCCTCGCCCTGGATAACCGACAAGGTGCGACTAGAGGCCAACTTGAGATGGTCGCGATCGTCGGATTCGGACATGGGCTCACGTTAGTCGCCCAGTCGGGGCATAACGGTCATTTCCGCCCAGATTGTTTGCCTTCCCGACATACGCCGTTACCCTGGTTGATTGTGTTCGATTCACTTCTCGT
The DNA here is from genome assembly GCA_039812085.1 of Candidatus Nanopelagicales bacterium. Taxonomy (GTDB): domain Bacteria; phylum Actinomycetota; class Actinomycetes; order S36-B12; family UBA10799; genus JBDHZU01. The sequence goes on from JBDHZU010000078.1 coordinate 4,590, forward strand.
GGCGAGTCGTGGCGATAGCGCCTTCCGAATCATCAAGACGGCTAAACGGATGGGCGTCCACACCATCGCGATCTATACCGATGCAGATGCGGATCTTCCGTACGTGGCTAAGGCCCACGAGGCGATTCGCATTCCATCGGCTTCAGACGATCCCTATCTGAACGTCGCGGCCATCGTGGACGCTGCTCGCAGAACCAACGCACGCGCTATCCACCCCGGTGACGGTCCACTGGCGCTAGACGTGGACTTCGCTCAACGTGTCATTGACGAAGGAATGGCGTGGGTCGGTCCAAAACCCAAGACGATGCGCCAACTCGCTGATCGCGATGAACTGCGTGAGTCGTTGGCACAAGCTGGTGTGCTTGTGACTGATGGGGAGGATGCTGCGGCGGGACGTCATCAGGTCGAGGTGCAGGTGCTCGGACTGGCAGACGGTTGCACAGTGGCAATCAGCGGCCGGGACTGTTGCTCGAAAGATTCTTATCAGGACGGGACGACGTCGGGTGACTTGTGCCAGGCCATCTGTGATGCCACTGCCCGTGTGGGTAAAGCGCTGAAGTTCCGTAGTGCGGGAACGTTCCGCTTCTTGGTTGAAGACTCAACCGGCACGCTGTACTTCCAGCAGGTTGATCCAGTGGTCCCCATTGAGTCGCTGGAGTCTCTGCCTGATTCGAAGATCGACTCCGTAGAACAACAGTTGCTGATTGCGGCTGGTCAATCGCCGAGCTTCGAGCCTAAGCAGCTTGCTGAACTCGAACTCGTCAACTCAGGCTGACTGTTCCCGTCGTTGTTCCATGGACGGAACAGGTTGCGGTCCAACCGGCAGGGATGACCTGCACCACCATGCGTCGTTTGCATTGTTCGCAATAGCGCGGTGGTTCCAACTCCAGCGCGGCCACGCATTCGTTGTGGTCGCGGGCTGAGAGTTCATGACCGCACCGACCGCAGTAGACCGCATTGAGGTTCTGCACGAGGGTTTGCAAGGCGAATCCTCCTGGTGCGACCCAATCTCGGGCCGGTCGTCGTAGGTAACCCAACCGTCGATAGAGACGTCCGGCTGGTTCGTTCGTCGCCAAAACGCACGCAACCAAGGTGGTGAGGCCTTGTTCGCGGGCGATGTCTGCACAGGCTTCGATGAGTGCCAGCGCGGCCCCTTGGCGTTCGTAGCCGGTGTACACCGCCAGCATTCGGAACTCTGCTTCACCAGGTCCGCATACGTCGGTGAGCTGCGAGCCGTATGGGCAATAGACCACGCTGGCAGCCAGCTGTCCGTCGATTTCAGCGACGAGGACTAGTGAGGGCTCAGTGTTGTGGTCACTCAACTGGGCAAGTAATGCCACGTAGTCGTCGTCGACGGTGACGATTCCGTGGTCGATGTAGGCGGCGGCGGCCTGTTTGGCAACCGTGGGGTAGTCCGCTTCAACTGCACGACGAACGGTCAGCATGCTGGCTCTACCAGCGGAGAATTCACACAGCGGAGATGAATACGAACACGAACATCAGCACGATGAGGATGATCGCTACAGCGTTGATGAGCTCGCGGTTCATCATCATGGCGATCGGTCCTCACAATGTTTCGCTCAGCGCCTTGACTGGCATTTTTAGGTCGGCCAGTAGCTCGAGATCGTCGGTGGGCGTGCGGCCCAAGGTCGTCAAGTAGTTTCCCACGATCACCGCGTTGATGCCTCCGAGTAGACCCTCTCGGGTGCCCAACTCGCCCAAGGTGATTTCGCGGCCACCGGCAAAGCGCAGGATCGTCTTTGGCATGGCCAGTCGGAAAGCGGCGATGGTGCGCAGTGCGTCATTGGTCTCGACCACCGGGACATCAGCAAATGGAGTGCCAGGGCGAGGGTTCAAGAAGTTCATCGGAACTTCGTGCGGACGAAGTGTCGCTAATTGCGCAGCAAACTCGGCTCGCTGTTCGAGGCTTTCCCCCAAGCCGATAATCCCGCCGCAGCACACCTCCATGCCGGAGTCGCGAACGAGCTCAAGGGTTTCCATGCGTTCTTCCCAGGTGTGAGTGGACACCACCTTGGGGAAGTAGGAACGAGAAGTTTCCAAGTTGTGGTTGTAGCGGTGAACCCCCATATCGACCAGATCATCGACCTGTTCCGGAGTGAGGATGCCGATGCTGGCGGCCACGTTGATGTCGACGGCTTCCTTGATTGCCGCGACTCCCTCTCGCAGCTGCGTCATCAGACGGGTATCTGGTCCACGCACGGCGGCGACGATGCAGAACTCGCTGGCTCCGGTGGCAGCCGTTTGCTTGGCGGCTTCGACCAGGGTGGGAATGTCCAACCAAGCCGAGCGCACGGGTGAGGCAAAAAGGCCGGACTGAGAACAGAAGTGGCAGTCTTCCGGGCAGCCACCGGTCTTCAGGGAGACGATGCCTTCGACCTCGACTTCAGGGCCGCACCATTGCATCCGAACCTCGTGGGCCAACTGCAAGAGTTCGGGAATATCCTCATTAGGCAGTTCCAGTACCGCAAGGGTTTGCTGCTCGTCGAGGCCTTCTCCTCGGCCCAGAACTTGCTTACGCGCAAGCTCAAGAATCGACTGGGTCACCCGTTCCTCCGTTGGTCGTACTTGGTAAGAAAGTCTGCCGCATCGAATGTGCCGAATAGCGCGGGGGCCAGACTGCGGCGTGCGACCAAGGCAAATTCCTCCTGCGTGAGTTCGCCACTATCTGCCGGAAGCGCGCCAAGTAAAGGGGCATCTGCGACTCGCGGTAAGTCGTGCACGTTCGTGCATTCCGCTAGTTCAGGACTCTGTGGCCAGGCACCGATCACGATTCCGCGAACGCTCAATCCAGCGAGTTGCTCAGCGAACGTCGCCGTCAACGCCGTGTGGTTCAGCGTGCCCAGTCCAGCCCGCGTCACGATGATGACGTCGGCAGTGGCATCGAGTTCGTCGGCCAGATCCACCAAGGTCTGCCCCTTGGCATTGAGCTGGACCATGAGCCCTCCGGCACCCTCGACCAGAACGAGATCGAATTGCTCATCGAGTTCGTTGATGCGTTGCGCAGCGTGGGAGATGTTCAGTCCGGGTTGCCCAGCTCGTCGGGCAGCAGTTCCCGGTGCCAGCGGTTCCGCTAGTCGGACAAACTCGTGGACTTCGGTAACGCCGGATAGCTCCGTTACGACAGTCAGATCGCCAGGTTCGGCTGCAGTAACGCCAGACTGTGCGGGTTTGACCACTGCTACCGAGCGACCTGACATCCGAGCGGTGGTGGCGATGGCCGCCGTGACCACTGTCTTACCGACCTCGGTGTCGGTACCAGTAACGAACAGGACGCTCATGACTGAGCGTCCAATGGGCTGATCGCTTCGCGCGCCAAGTCGAGCGCTTCCGCGACTTGGGTGAGGTCGTTGTCGGTCAGAGTGGCGCGAGCCGTCATCCGCAAACAGGAGCGACCTTCGGGCACGCTCGGTGGACGGAAGCAGCCGATATGAACGTTGCCGAGTTCTCGGCAGATCCGGGCTGCTTCAACCGCGTCGTGTGGGTCTCCCACTAAGGCGGAAATGACGGCGGCTTGTGGGGTCGTGGTGGGCCATCCAGCACTGTCAGCGATCTGCGCCAATTCGATTGCCCGCGCTTGCACCTGTTCGACGATCTGCGGCTGAGTCTCGATGATGTGCAGTGCCGCGTGAGCTGCTCCCACACACATCGGCGACAGGCCGGTATCGAAGATGAAGGTGCGTGCTCGATCGACCAAATGGTCGGTCACTGCGCGACTGCCCAACACCACGCCGCCTTGGGTGCCGAACGACTTCGACAAGGTGGCCGTGATGACGACATTGGGGTCATCGACGACCTGCGCATCTGCACACACACCACGTCCGCCCGGGCCAACCACCCCAAGGCAGTGGGCTTCGTCCACCACCAAGATCGCATCGTGTCGAGCAGTTACCTTGTGGATTCGCGCAATGTCTGCTCGGTCGCCGTCCACGCTGAAGACTCCATCGGTGACGACCATCGCCTGCGAACGATCATTGTTCGACAACGCACGATCCATCGCGGCCACATCGCCGTGATCCACCACGACGACCTGTGCCCGACTCATCCGGATGGCATCGATCAGGGAAGCGTGGTTTCCCTGATCGCTCACGATGAGGGTGTCTTCATCAGCCAACGCAGTAATCGCGCCGATATTGGCCAAGTAGCCGGAGGAGAAAGTAAGCGCAGATTCCGTGCCCACGAACTGCGCAATCCGGGACTCGAAATCCAGGTGTAGTTGAGTCGTCCCCGTCACGAGTCGAGATCCAGTCGAACCCGTGCCCCAATCTGCTGCCGCAGTTTGCGCAGCGGCGATGACCTCCGGATGTTGGGACAACCCCAGATAGTCATTGGATGCCAAGTCGAGCACAGCCGACGTGGATTGTCTGGGGTGCAGAGTGCGACGCAGTCCAGCCAAAACCCGAGACTGTTCGATCTCGCGGAGACGATCAGACAGCATTAGCCGACCACTTCTCGGATGGCATCGACCGTGACATCCACGAGTTCGTCTGCCTGGTCCTCGCTGATTGCCAGTGGCGGCATGAGAACGACGACATCGCCCAAAGGACGAATCCAGACTCCGTTACGCCGTGCTGCTTGGCAGACCTGGAATCCCGTCCGCTCCATCACGTCG
>JBDHZU010000079.1:0-9108 GCA_039812085.1 Candidatus Nanopelagicales bacterium
CCTTTTCGTTATTTTTGGCACCTTGATGATCCCGTTGGTTCCGTTGGTCGCGAACCTGCTGGATATGTCTTCCCGGATGGCGGGGTTGTGGGCCGGTGGCTCCATCCAAGAGATTGCTCAGGTTGTCGCTGCCGGAGGCATCTTGGGTTCCGGTGCGCTCGCCACGGCTGTCATCGTGAAACTTGCTCGCGTGCTGCTACTTGCTCCCGTGGTTGCCGTGATCAGCATTCGACAGCGGCGTCTCAGCGCCACGGCAGATGGCGACTCGCAAACTCAAGCAAAGCGGCCACCCATCGTTCCGCTGTTCATCGTCGGATTCATCGCCATGATGCTGGTCCGTTCGTTCATCCCATTGCCGCACGCTGCGCTGACGCTCGGATTGGTGCTGCAAACCGGGTTGCTGTCGGCGGCGATGTTTGGACTTGGTTGCGGGGTCAACATTCGCAGTCTGATCTCAGTGGGTATCCGCCCATTTGTGCTCGCGACGCTCTCGACTGTGCTGGTCGCGACGATCGCCTACTTCGGGACCGTGATTGCCCTCGCTGCCTGAGGACGGGAGCGGTGGTTAGAGGTAACCGGTCTTCTGCAAATTGCTGAATGAGAACCAGCCAGGGATCGTCGGTAGCCAGAAGGTGAAGACGCGGAACAACAACACAGCGGACACCGCCACACCGCCTTCGACGCCTGCTGCTGCAAGACCAGCGGTGAGCGCTGCTTCCACCGCACCCAAACCACCAGGGGTTGGTGCGGCTTGACCGATCGTGGCACCAGCGAGGTAGACCACGCAGATAGCTGCCCATTCGCCACCGCCGCCGAATGCGCGCACGCACGCAATCAAACAGAGGCAGTAGCCGAGGTTCAGCAGCAGAATGCCGCCGATTCCGGTGACGAGCTTCAATGGTTGCTGTGCCAGTGTCAGTAGACGGGGGCCAACTTGCTGCAAGATCGGACGCACCCGATTGATTGCCCAGTTACGAGTCATTGGCAGGAGTAAGACCGCGAGAATCAAGATGATCAAAGCGACGCCGACCCACAGAGTCCAAGCAGGTGGGGTGACATCGAGTTCGCTACGAGTACCTGCGATGACGCCAAAACCAAGAATGAGCAGCAGGTGCATCACAAAGGCCGCGACTTGTGAGACACCGATACTTGCCGCCGCCAACGCGGGATGAACTCCTGACTGCTGCAGATAACGCACGTTGACAGCAACCGCTCCCAGCGTGGGCGGAGACACCAAGGTCGCGAATGAAGCGGCTAACTGTGCTTGCAGAGTTCGCCATAGGTTGAGTCGCTCAGGGACGAATCCTTCGATCGACATTGCGGCGCCGATGTAGGTCGCAGCAGACAGCAGTACGGCGACGACCGCCCAGCCCCAATTGGCGTCTCGGACTAACTGCGCCAGATCCACCTTGCCTAACTGGATCAACAACAAGTACGCGGCGACCGTTCCGGCGATTGCGGTGATAATCGTCCGGGGGCGCATCCGTTCGATACGAATTTGTTCGACGGGCGAGCCTTCGGGAGTGATGGCTTCCAGGTTTTCGCGCAAGGTGACCAGCACGTCCTTGCGACGCTTCATCGCCTTACGCGTCACTGGGGTAAGAGCCACTGGCTGCAAGACGGGCAATGCCTTGGCAAGTCGTTCGGTGCCAAGCACTCGACGACCGGTGAACACGGCTCGGTCGGGATCAGTCAGCATCGCCAACGTGCACAACATCTCGGCAATGTCGAGGCGCTGGGCAACATCGCCAGCAGCGACCGAACCTTCGTCAGAGTCCAGCAGCCACACGTTGCCAGAGGTGTCGCGCAGCATGTGTTCGGCAAACAACGCCCGATGAGAAAGATGCCCTTCCTGCAAGGTGCGTAATGCGCGCCATGCGCCATCGAGATCGTCGTCGGTCAGGGTGCCACCCAACTGCGCAAATGACACTCCGTCGATTCGTTCATAGGCCAAGAGCGCAGCGTCTGGACCGACCTCGACCACTGCCTCCAAACGAGGGAGAGGTGCGCCTGCGGCCTGGGCGGCGTAAGCCTGCAATGCAGCATGTTCCAGGCGGGATCGCATCGAGAAGCCAAGTGTCTGTTCACCACGAATACGGATCGAACGCCAAGCACCTCGCACCAAACCGGATCCCTCAAGGTCGCGGTCAAGTACGAGAACTTCCAGTCGAGCACCAGAGCCTGTGGTGGCGGAGTAACGGCGTCCACCAGTGGTCTCGTGGGTGGCGCGCAGCACGGTCAGAGGGAAACCGGACTTCTCCATCGCGGCCGCAACTTCTAGGCCGGACGGACGAGTCGTCGGAGTCCCAAGCAGGTAGCGCGCGGCGAGACCGATTGCCCAACCCATGAGGGCGGACAAGGCAAGGGCTGCGACCGTGATCCCACCGGCGACGATGTTGGCGAGCAGGTTCGCGATGACCACCACTGCACAGGCTGCTGCCCAGCGTGGTCGATCGATAAGTCGAGCCACTGTGCTGAACGCGACGATGGCCGCCAATGCACCGTTCAGCGGAAGGATCGGCCCAGGAACGGTCAGACCTGTGAGTGCGACCAGAAGCTGCTGGCTGTGACTGTTCTGAATCCAGACCGCAATCGCGATCACGACCACCAATGTCACGACCAAGGTGGCGAATGCTTCAACCAGTTGTCGGGCCCGTTTGCGGATCAGTAGGTCGATGCCGGCAGCGATCGGCAACAGCAACAAACCAAGGGCTCCCACCAGGTTCGCGATAGTGACGAGCAGGTGAGGAATCTTGGTCGCGCCGACCGTGATGTCGTGATCGAGACCGGTCGCTGTGGAGGAAGCGAAGTAGGCCGCAGCAAGGACGACAGCGGCGGCACCAAGCACCAGAACGAGGCGAAGCAGGTCCGCGGGGCGGCGGAGTCGTCGGGGGATGACGTCACCTTCGATGACCAGAGTTGAACCCCGCGCGACAGCGCTGGTCTCTGATACATCCGACACGCATCAGATCGTCGCAGATTGTTCCCCTGCTTTGTCGGTGTGCCGTGATTGTGTTTCATTCATGCCTCCTCACGCCCCGCACACCACTGTGGCGGGCAGCGCTGCGTCAACCGGCGTGGTTGACCTGCGTGAGCAGTCACCAGCATGGGCACAAGCGATGGCGCATGACCGCGGACCGATGTTGGTGATCGGTGCCGCCGGAACCGGTAAGTCTGAGCTGATCGCTCAGCGGGTCGCGCAGTCGATCCGAGCGCAGACGTGTCCTGCCGGGCAGCAGTTGGTATTGGTCAATGATCGGGCAGCCGCTCGTCGGATGACGGCACGCATCGGGGAACTCGTGGGGTCAGGTTTGATCCCGCCGGTTCTCACGATTCATTCGTGGGCGCTATCGATTCTGGGGCAATCAGGAGCGTCGGCATTCGCGTCACCGGTTCCCCGGTTGCTGAGTGCTCCAGAACAAGAGCAACGAATCCGTCAGTTGCTGCGAGTGAGTGTCGCGGAAGGTCAACTGGCCTGGCCAGCGAGTCTGGCGGAGGCCATCGGTACGCGCGGAATCATTGATGAGATTCGGCGCTTCATGGCGCACTGTCGTGCTGTCGGGGTCCGTCCAACCGGACTTACTCAGTCAGCAATTGATACCGACGAACCTGAATGGCTCACCCTTGCTTCCTTCTGGTCGGACTACCTGGATGTGATCGACGCCGAGGACGTCATCGACTACTCCGAACTAGTGGTGCGTGCCACGAATGCGTTGAGTGATCCCGGTGTGGCCGACGGGTTGCTGGCAAATGTTCGTGCGATTGCCGTTGATGACGCTCAAGACATCGACCCAGCGGGTTGGGCATTGATTCGGGCAAGCGTTGATGCCACTACCAACCTCTTGCTGGTTGGTGATCCAGATCTTGGGGTCAACAGTTTCCGCGGGGCGACGCCACGTCTGTTGGTCGAACAAGCGACCGGTATGCCTACTGGTGAGGCGCAGGTTCCCATCGTCGTTCTGGATCGCCAATATCGACAGTCGCAACTTCTGCGAACCGTCAACCAGCGAGTGCTGCAGCGCGTTCCCGTCCCGTTGTCATCAGCATTGGTCAAGCAGCATCGGACCAATTCATCGACGGTCGTTCATGGGCGTGTCGAGGTGCTCACCACGACCAGTCATGCAGCGGCGCAACAGCAGATCGTGGATCGGGTTCGTCGGCAGGTATTGGGAGAACGTGGGCATTGGTCGGAGGTTGCGGTCATCGCACGCACTCGAGACGAGCTGCTTGAACTGCAACAGGAGTTCACGGCTGCCGGAGTGCCCGTTCAACTGTCCTTCGATGACCAGCCGCTGGCAAAGGTGCATGGTCCACGACGGTTGCTTGATGTGGTTCGACTCGCTGCCCACATGGTCACGTGCGATGACGATGTGAGCGTCTATGAATCGTCGGTTGCAGACTGTCTCACCGGTCCGATCATTGGATTGAGTTCCGCGACAGTTCGTCGTTGGGGAATTGCTTTACGCGCAGCAGCGGCGGCTCGCTCAACAACGGGTGTGGCGACGCAGTCGGCAGCGGAGTTGATGGCGGCAGCTGTCATTGACGATGTTCGAGATGAACCTCTCGCCGTCGCTGAACCGGAGCCAGTCGCGATCCTGCGGGAACTGGTCTTCGATCTGGCAGAACTGATTCGTGCTGAGGCAAGCATTGAGCAAGTGCTCTGGCGGGTATGGCAAACCGGAACGTGGGCGGCTCGCCTCGAACAGGCTGCTCTCGATGGTGGGGTGGCAGGACGTTCCGCTGATCGTGACCTTGACGCGATCGTGGCGTTGTTCGATCGTGCCCGACGTTCCGATCAACGATTCGACTCACCCCACGCCGTGATCGACTTTCTTGATGAACTTGATCGAGAAGACATTGCGGCGGCGGCCACAATCGCCGACCGCGATGCCGTTGAACTGCTGACTCCCTACGCCGCGCGGGGCAGGCAATGGCCCACCGTCGTCGTGGTGGGGTTACAAGAGGGAACCTGGCCAGATACCCGGACGATGTCTCGGCTCCTGGGCACTGATCGGTTATCTGCCGATGGTGTGCAGCAGCCTGCGACGACGAGCGAGCGAATCGCGGATGAACGTCGGCTCGCACATGTGGCGTTTAGCCGAGCAGTCAACCGGCTGATGATCGTCGGGGTGGACTCTGGTGTCGATGGGGCACAGGTTCCCTCCCGATTCATCGAGGAAGTTGCTCATTGCCCGGGAGTCGCTGTGGAACGGGGATGCGGTCTGGTTCGGCGGCCCGCCTCCTCGGCAGGGCTGGTCGCTGGCTTCCGGGCAGCACTAGAAGATCCATCCTCGTCGCCGGCCTTACGACAGGCAGCGGCAGTACGGCTTGCCCAGTTGGCAGATCAATCCATCGCCCCGGCGAATCCCGATAACTGGTGGGGACTGTTGCCAGCCACGGTGTCGGATCAGCCGGTCCGGCCACCAGATAAGCCAGTGGCGTTATCTGGGTCAGCGTTAACGGCCATCGAGAAATGCTCCCTGTCGTGGTTCCTGGAACGCGAAGGTCGAGCGCAAACGCCCAGTGGTGCGGCAACAGCATTCGGGTCGCTCATCCATGCCATTGCAGAGGGCGTGGCGAACGGTGATCTGCCCGACGATTTAGCGGAACTCACCGATCGACTACGAGACATCTGGGATGCCTTGCCGTACGAGTCTCGTTGGCATCGGGACGCTGAGTTCGATGCTGCCGTCGCGGCAATCGGTCGATTCTTAGCGTGGCAAGAATCGGACTCTGCCCGTGAACTCGTGGCAACAGAACTGGAGTTCGACCAAACCGTTGTCGTCACTGATCCGCAAGGAAATCTGGACTCTGCATCCTTGCGCGGATATGTCGATCGGCTGGAACTTGATGAGGATGGCGGCCTACACATCGTCGATCTCAAGACAGAGAAGCGGGCCAAGAGTGCGCGTGAGGTCAGCGAACATCATCAACTCGCGGTCTACCAGCTCGCTGCAGAAGAGGGCGCTTTCGATGATGCGCTTGGACTTGCTGACGGAGAAGCGGGTCCACCCGTCGCCGGTGCGGAACTCGTCCAACTGCGGATCGATGCCAAAGGCAGCGACTTGCCGAAAGTGCAGCAGCAAACTCCAGAAGATTCCGAGACGGTCCGGGCTGCACTTGCCCATGCTGTAAGCGTCATTCGCAGCGAGTCATTCATCGCTACCCCGTCAGAAGACGCATGTCGCTTCTGTTCGTTCCAACGGGTCTGTCCAGCGCAAGATGTCGGTCGGTCGGTGACGCCATGACTTTCACCATCGACCAGTTGACCAACGTGCTTGGACATTCCTTGTCCGAGGAACAAGTTGCGGCCGTGACCGCACCGTTGGATCAACCCTTGCGCATCGTGGCGGGAGCAGGCTCGGGCAAGACCACCGTGATGGCCGCCCGAGTGCTCTGGGCAGTGGGAACCTCCGAAGTGCCGCGCGACGACATCCTCGGATTGACCTTCACCACCAAAGCCGCCACCCAGTTCGCGCAACGCGTGCGTGGTCTGTTGGACCGTCTCGATGCAGACCTTGCTTTGTCCGATACTGCAGGCGACCCGGGTGAACCGACCATCACCACCTACCACTCGTTCGCACACCGGCTGATTACTGAACACGGACTGCGAGTGGGAATGGAGCCGGGAGCGCGCTTGCTCAGTGCCGAGCAGACTGCCCAGCTTGCCTACCGAGTACTGCGCCACACCCGACTCCCTCTCACCGGAATGTCTGGTGGCCCGCGTCAGTTAGTGCCCGCGTTAGTTGCGCTCGATGCTGAACTCGCTGAACAAGGAATCGAACCGGTCGACCTGATTGCCTGCGATGACGTGATCGTGGAACGGGCCATGGATGCGATCACGAACCGAGACATCAAGACATCGGTGAAGGACTCGCAGGTTGTAGACGTCGCTCGCCGTCGCCGACAGTTGGCGGGAGTCGTGATCGAACTGCGTGCGGCTAAACGAGCTGCCGATGTCATCGACTTCTCCGACCTGTTGCGGATCGGTCAGCGACTAGCCAGTGACGAGGTCGTCAGACAGCTTCTGCGTGATCGTCACCGGTTGGTCCTGCTGGACGAATATCAAGACACCTCTGTTGTGCAGGCCGACTTGTTGGGACGGCTGTTCGGTCAGGGGCATTCCGTCACGGCAGTGGGTGATCCGCGTCAGGCCATCTACGGTTGGCGGGCAGCCAGCATGACTGCGATGCGTGACATGCCGGAACTATTTACCCGTACTGATGGAACACCTGCCCATACCCAGACCTTGAGCATCAGTCATCGCAACGGGCCTGTCGTGCTCACTGCAGCTAACGCTTTGGCGGACACGTTGGACTTGTCGGATGTGCCTGGCTGCGAGTTGCGGCCAACGGGTAATCGACGGGTTCCCGATGGAGTGCGAACCGCACTATTCGAGACTTACGTTGAAGAAGTCGAGTGGGTCGCTGATCGGATCGCCGAACAGGTTGCTTCCGGTACGGCGCCAGAGGACATCGCTGTGCTGTGTCGCGTAGCCCGAGACTTCGTCCCCACTCAGGAGGCTTTGACTAGGCGAGGAATCAGCAGTCAGGTGTCCACGGTGTGTGGAGTGCTCAGCCAACCGGAAGCCACCGAGATTCTCAGTTGGCTGGAAGTCCTGCATGACGGTTCAGCCAATGCTGCTCTTATGCGTTTGCTGATGGGGTCGCGTTGGGCGATTGGCCCACGCGACATTGCGTTGTTGGGGGCACATGCTCGACGACTCCAACGTGATGGAGAAGGAGTGGGGTCAGGCGAACATCGGGTAGACGATCCCATCGCTTCGGCCGTAGTTGGAGTGGACGCCACTGATGTGACGAGCGTGCTGGATGCCGTTGAACAGGCTGCAGATGCCGGGGTTTCTTCCAGCGCCCAGGCCCGGTTACGTCAGTTCGTCGGGCAGCTTCAGCGAATCCAGGAACATGCAGACGGTTCAGTTGCTGATCTGGTGGAAGCAATTCTGCGCATCACCGGGTTGGAAGCTGAAGTCTTGCTCAATGCCCGCCGCGCCGTCGGTGATCACCAGCGAGGTCTGGCGGTCATCGCTCACCTTCGAGAACTCGCTCGCGGCTTCATCGATGTGGATGGTGACTCGTCACTCGGAGCGTTCCTGGGTTGGGTTGGCGGAATCGAACAGTTCGGGGGCGAACCTGAACTGGACATCGAATCCGATCCGGGTGCGGTGCAGCTCATCACTGTGCATAAGGCGAAGGGTTTGGAATGGCCAGTTGTCGTCATTCCTTTTCTGTCTCAACAGGTGTTCCCCTCTGTGCGAGGACGGTCGCGTTGGACGACGTCACCAGCAGCTTTGCCGCATCGCATCAGAGGAGATCGGGATGCGCTGCCGGAATTAGTGGGATACGGCGCTAAGGCGCACGACGAATTCGCGAACGGTTTGCGGGAACACGCACTAGCCGAGGAGACCCGGTTGGCTTATGTGGCGGTGACTCGTGCGAGCCGGTTGTTGCTCGCTAGTGGGCATTGGTGGGGGCCAAGCCAGAAGCGTCAGCGTGGTCCTTCGTCGTTCCTCACTCAGATTCGCAACGCCACTGTGACTGATCCCGACCAAGACCCGTGGGTGGAAGAAACCGAGTTCGATGCCAATCCCGGATTCGGTACTGGTGCTCGTCGCTTGATCGATGTCACTGATTCACGACGGGAATACGCAAACCGTCGACAAGCGGCTGCTGACCTCGTTCGTTCTTCCCGCGGGCAACAGATTCACACCCCCATTGAGCTAACTGATAGCGAGCGACGAATCGTCGACCAGTGGGATGAAGATCTTGAGTTATTCACTCGTGAACGCGACTATCGATCAGCTCAACTTTCTGGATCACTGACCAGTGCAACCGGCATCGTTGAGGCTGCGCGCGACGAACGTGCCGCCGGTCGTCGAACCCGCCGACCAATGCCAACGGAACCTCTGGCTGCTCGCGAACGGGGAACTCGTTTTCACGCCTGGGTGGAACGTCGCTATGGCATGACACCGCTGACATTGGATACAGCCGTGGAGCTTCCTGACGAGGTGAGCAACGGGGAACTCATGGACCCGTTCATCACAGGCGAGTTCGCTGGTCAGCAACCTGTCGGAGTCGAACTGCCATTCAC